>NZ_JAWPON010000759.1:0-540 GCF_033344315.1 Vibrio sp. 2132-1
AATAAGGCGCAAGCTTGGCTTTTAGGCCGTGCGCTGCGAAAGCGCCTAGTGCAACAGAAACTAGTCCCGAAAGTCCCGTAAAAGAGAGTAACCACTTACTTTTCACTGTACACCTCATTGATGAATGCTGACAGTTGCTCTACTGCAAGTGCAATATTGCCCGCTTCGGTATGTCCCGAGCTCTTGCGCGGCTTAAAGCTATGGTCGCCATCAGGTAAGAAGCTCACTTTCACTTGCTGAGAAAAGACAAACTCATCAAACTCTTCACGCTTACCAAAAGTATCTCGCTCACCTTGAAGAATCAGAGTGGGCTTGTCGATGCTTGCAAGATGATCACCTTTGAATTTTTCTGGCTTACCCGGAGGGTGAAATGGAAAGCCTAAACAGGCAATGCCCGCCACCAGCTCGTGCTCTGCGAGTAAACTCGCCATTCTCCCCCCCATCGACTTGCCACCAATGACCACGGGAGAAGAAGCAAAGTGAGCGATCACTTCGCTGTATGCTTCGAGCAACTTTGGTGCGCGATCGGGCGGACGCTTT
>NZ_JAWPON010000760.1:0-540 GCF_033344315.1 Vibrio sp. 2132-1
GTTGGAGTGGGAAGTTTCTGCTTTGATAATGGCAAAGTGCTGCTTCCTGATGTGAAAGATCAAAAGCGACTGGCTGTCTTTAAAGAAGTAAACCAAGCAATTTCATCATTATCCGCCTAAACCATTCATGGCGTATTAACCCAAAAAACGAAAGATTAAAAAGAGCGACCTTGGTCGCTCTTTCTCGTTTCAGTGCAGTTTGATTAGCCTTGCAAGCTTGGTGGGAAGCAAACACCTGTGCCGCCTATGCCACAGTAGCCATCCGGATTCTTTGCAAGATACTGTTGATGGTAGGTTTCTGCAAAATAGTAAGGCCCAGCAGGGACGATCTCAGTAGTAATCGTTGAGCGAAGCTCAGCTTCTAATGCTTGTTGATACTGAAGCTTTGATTTTTCAGCAAGTTCTTGCTGCTCTTGAGAGTACGTGTAAATCGCAGATCGATATTGTGTGCCGAGATCGTTACCTTGGCGCATGCCTTGAGTCGGGTCGTGTTTTTCCCAAAATACCGCAAGGAGTTGTGCTAGTGAGATAACACGCTCA
>NZ_JAWPON010000761.1:0-539 GCF_033344315.1 Vibrio sp. 2132-1
AACACAATCTGTCGTGAGTGGTTCGCCATTATGGAAGCGTACGCCACGACGCAAATAGAAACGCCAATGAGTGTCAGAAAGCGCCTCCCACGTATGTGCGAGATCCGGTTGAAGTTGTTCGTTTTCATCAAGACGCGTTAAACCGCTAAAAACTTGTCGCGCGATGTGTTGCTCCGAGCGACGCATCGGCTTTTGCGGATTCAGCATGGCTAACGGTCGGTAATAAGGCAATCTCACGACTTGCTCGCCTTGTCGATGCTGTAATCCCAAATAACCTTGAATCACCTGGGTTAAACGTGCGGCGTCATTGTCTAACGCATCGAGCGCCTGTCCAATCTTTCCTTCGTCTAGATAGCGTCTCGCTAAGTTTTCGCTTACGTCACTACGATTGCGCTTAAAGATCAGTTTGGATAGTTTGCCTCGGCCAGCCGCCGGGTGCCATTCTATCCACCCTTCTTCTTCGAGCTTATTGAGAACGATACGCGCATTTCGTCGCGTACAAAACAGAGCGTCGGTAATGTCTTCTAGCTGAACTTCTG
>NZ_JAWPON010000762.1:0-539 GCF_033344315.1 Vibrio sp. 2132-1
TCAGAAAGGATTTGTTTCTGGTGAACAAGCTGGTAAGCAAGGCTTTTTAGAAGCGGCGAAGCCAGTTAATGACTTGTTCCAAGCCTTGTCTCGCTGGCAAAGTGAAAAAGAGCAGCAGCAACGCCACATGATTTGTGAGTTGGTACAGAAGGTGGCTCAGCAGGTGATTCGTGCCGAGCTTACTCTGATGCCACAGCAAATTCTGGCGCTGGTGGATGAAACACTGTCTGCGATGCCGGGCAAAGCGGAGACTGTGACGGTTCATCTCAACCCACAAGATCTAGAACGCATTACGCACATTAACGCGGATCTGCCTAAGTCTTGGAAGCTGGTTGCCAACAACGAGCTGCCAATTGGTGGTTGTCAGTTAGTGACGGATGATGCGGAAGCAGACGCCAGTTGTGACTCACGCTTAGAGGCGTGCATGGACAACGTAAAACAGCACTTGTTAGACGAAGTCAGCATTCCACAGGTTGAGTCTGAAAATGAGTAGTACATTAAGCCACGAACTATTAAGTGAGCGTTTGAGCGATGCATTA
>NZ_JAWPON010000763.1:0-539 GCF_033344315.1 Vibrio sp. 2132-1
TTTGTAGACGGCCGTTTGACATTTCCTCTGCCATTTTCGCCATATTTTTCGTCGTGTCGCCAAAGATTGGGAAGTTAGGCCCCCACGGTTCAGCCAGCTTTAGGCGATATACTTTTTCAGCAGCACTTGCAGAAGTTGCCACGAATGTCATCGCTGCCACTACGGCAGTCATTTTGAGCACTCGTTTCAAAGATTTTTGGATAAGACTCATCGTTCACGTCCTTTGTCACCAAGGTTATTGTTGTCATCCATTTCATGCGGATTTGAAGTACGACAAGCTGACTAGCACCATTCTCATGTCAAAACACGAGCCGAGTAGCGACGCTTGAAGTAACTTGGGTATAAAGATGTAACAATGTTGTCTAATTCGAAATGGGCGTGAACACGCAAGTTATCTTAGTATCAATAACCTGATTAGCCCTTAGTATTACGTATTTATACGTAGGAGATTAGAAGGTGGTAATGTTATAACGCCTTAAATCATTAAGTTATGAATCAGGCATGAAAGGCATTATTTAGAAAGCTACTTACGTATTAAC
>NZ_JAWPON010000764.1:0-538 GCF_033344315.1 Vibrio sp. 2132-1
AGGTCGAGTCTCAAACTATTGCTGATCATGGGCAAGGTATGATTCGCGATGTGCTTTCTTACAATCGAAGCCGCACCGAAGGACGGGTGTTAGTGCCGCTTGTCGATGAGGAAATTCGTCCGTTCAATACCTTTGAACTTGCTCGACGCTGGCGTGAGGCGATGCCTGTTATTCCGGGGATGAAGAGTATCAAGATCCGCGAACAAAGTGCCGGTGGTGGCGATCGTGATGAGTTTGGTTACTTACTGTTTGGCTCCAACATCAATGAACTTAATCAAGCAGGACGTTACTTGATTGAACGTTTGCAGCAAGAAGAAGGGTTGTACGATATCTCGTCATCCATTGATTCAGGCAGCAAAGAAGTGCTTCTTTCTCTTGCACCTGTTGCGTACGATCTCGGTCTTGACTTGACCATGATTGCGCAACAAGTCGGCGGCAGTTTTTACGGCGGAGAAGCACAGCGTTTGATTCGCGACGGTGAAGAGATCAAAGTCATGGTTCGCTATCCTCAACTGACTCGTGAAGCGTTTTCTTCATT
>NZ_JAWPON010000765.1:0-538 GCF_033344315.1 Vibrio sp. 2132-1
TAATATTTATTTAAAGAGGCAGTGGAATACTGCCTCTTCGCTTTATCAAGGATATAACAATGAAAACCAAGTCAGTATGTCTCACATTTTTAGCGCTTAGCCTATCTGCTGGCGCAATTGCAAAGCCGCTTGTTATCGCTCACCGCGGCGCTTCTGGTTATTTGCCGGAGCACACTTTAGAAGCCAAAGCTTTGGCTTATGCAATGAAACCAGATTACATCGAGCAAGATGTCGTGATGACGAAAGACGATCAGTTAGTGGTGTTGCATGACCATTACTTGGATCGCGTCACGGATGTAGCGGAGCGTTTTCCTGATCGCGCACGCGAAGATGGTCGTTATTACGCGATTGACTTTACTCTGGCAGAAATCAAATCTCTGCGAGTCACCGAAGGGTTCAATATCGACGAAAACGGCAAAAAAGTCGCCGGTTATCCAACCCGATTCCCAATGTGGAAATCTGATTTCACTGTACCGACGTTTGCTGAAGAGATTGAACTGATCCAAGGCCTTAATAAAACGTTGGGTTACGACATCGG
>NZ_JAWPON010000766.1:0-538 GCF_033344315.1 Vibrio sp. 2132-1
TTTACCGTGAAAACGCCATTATTACGCGTGAATGGATTTGAACTGAGTGAAAAGGGCAAAGACGAAGTCGCGACGTTCTATTTGAGCAACGAAAAAGGCAAAGAAGAAAAAATCACCAAACCCGTGCTGAAGAAACTCAAAGTCGGCGACATGGTGCGTCCTGTGGTGGAAGGTGACTTCTTGTTCGGTAACAAGGAAAAGTCGATGGAGTTTGCTATCGACGTGCTAGATAAAGATGAAGAGCTGCCGTTTTTCGTTTTCGGCCACAACATGGCTAAAGGTGGCGTGCTACTGAATACGCGCGCAGACCACTTGCTCGATGCTAAACCTTTGTTCCGAGCTGGCCACATCGAAGTGGCCGAAGTGGAAGGCATGTCTTTCCCTGTCAAACTGGACACCGGTGCGGATGTCAGTTCTATCAATGCTAAGGACATCAAACTGTTCCAAAAAGATGGCAAAGACATGGTGAGCTTTACCTACGAAAATGACCTCGGTATGCAAAAAGCCTTTACTCGCGAAGTGGTAGACGTAATGAAAA
>NZ_JAWPON010000767.1:0-537 GCF_033344315.1 Vibrio sp. 2132-1
TACGTCAGTGGCTCAAAGAGCAGCAAGCTGAGAGTGTTAAATACCCCGACGTTGCACAAGCCATCGTGAATTGGGTTTTACAAGGGGCGTGGGATTCGCAAGAAGAACTCTCCAAACAGTTGTGGGAGCAGGTGGATTTTCCGAGCTATGTATCCAATATCTAAGTTTGTTTGCTCGGATTGTTTGTGGCAAACACATAATAACTATTAACTACCTATTATTACGTTCCTACCAACATTCCTACATGGTACTTGATGCAGCTTTTCGATTTCGAAGGGCTGCATTTTTATTCCATCTCGTTCATTTCTATTCATTGTTTAATTGCAGATTATTTGACTGATACGCGCAAATTTACGCCAAAGACATAGGCTGTGTTTTTTGGTCTGTTGGTTATTGATAGGTGGGGTAAATGTGTTTCGATGTTTGTTCTTAGTCTTATCAATTTGCTAAATACATACTCAAAGAGTGTGGTTTTAGTTGTTTTATAGTTTTTTATATTTTTCTCAATTAGTTGATTTTAAAGGACTAAATACCTAA
>NZ_JAWPON010000076.1:0-1218 GCF_033344315.1 Vibrio sp. 2132-1
CGATGCATGGGTAATGCCTGAACGTTCATCTCAAGCTCCTTTTGACGCTGCGGGTCTTTTGGACTGCAGCTGTTCATTATTAAACCAAAGTCTGTATGGGTACTCAGTCTTTGATATCAGCGCAAAAGGCCATACCTAGGGTTGCGAATGTCATCGAGCGTTTGAGGCATCTATTTGTCCTTTAAACGATTGGTCTCTCACACCGCTGCTTGTTTGAAAAACACATTGTTTTAAAACGTAAGACCTCGTGTTGACTGCTATTCACTCGGCCCAACCCTCTGATTCAATCTTGGTATAACCAGATACAGTAAGTGTAAACAAAATGTTAAATCGTGCTTTAATTCGACTTTAACCCATCAGTAAAGTTTTGCTTACACCCCATTTTTGCAGAGTAAAATACTGGTTTTTTATATTATTCATTTCAAAGGCTGAATTTAATCACCTTCATTTGTTACAAAGTTGCAACAAAATTGGGCTGTGAAATTTGACAAACAAAGCTAAAGTATTTGAGTGTCGTAGATTTATTTGTTGCAGAAAGATAACTTCTTCCCAATCAGACGGAATCAAGGTAGGGTGGCAGTCAATTGAAGAAGTTTGGATTCCAACGTGCCTAAGCGGCGTTAATTCGAACCTAGTGTGGCTCAGTGTTTAGATGACTACACAGGCTTTGAATGACGGGGGAGTGCAACACTTAGAATTCAGATTGGAGAAGTTATGTACCACGTTCACGTTTACTTTCCTTTGCAACAATTGGAAAAAGCACAAGCTCTGAATGAGATCATCCGCCAAGAGCGTCAAGATGTGTTGCGCGTGTATCCATTGGTCGACAGATTAGTCGGCCCGCACAAGATGCCGATGTTTGAAATGCACCTTGAGTCGATCAGTGAAGAGTTTTTGGCTTGGTTAGATACCATTCGTGGGGATTTTTCTGTGCTTATACACCCGGTCAGCGAACGAGAACTGCGTGATCACACAGAGAGCGCGATTTGGTTAGGTCGCGAACTAGGTGTTTTCGAAGAAAAGCTAGAAAATTAACGATTTTTGCCCAAATGGCATAGACGTATGACGTCGATATCATTTGGGCGCGTTCCCTCTCTTCCTATTTCCTTCCCTGCAATCCTTCCCGTAGTGTGCTAGACCTAAAGGTGTGCCTTCGCACGTTTAAAACCGTTAGCGTGCTCGTTTTTAAAACGAACATTACTCGCTGAGTAAACATAT
>NZ_JAWPON010000768.1:0-536 GCF_033344315.1 Vibrio sp. 2132-1
TTGGCATAAAGTGATCACTTCGTGGCGGAAATAAATTACAACCGCCATCAATGTGCCGACGTGTACTGCCACATCAAACGCTAGACCTTGGTCGGCCCAGCCGAAAATGGCAGAGGGTAGGATCAAGTGCGCAGAGCTGGAAATGGGCAAAAACTCTGTCAGACCCTGAATCAGAGCCAAAATAAAGGCTTCAAAATAACTCATGTAAACAACTCAAATTTAAAGTGAAAAAGAAACTGGTTTGAGTGAATCAACGGGCTGCATAGCATGCCAAATGTCGGCTACAGTGCGTCCATCGCCGGGGATCACTAAATGAGGTTCGAGATCATACAAGGGCTTTGTGACAAAAGGATATTTGTAGATATCACTGCGAGGTAGCTCCGGGTTTTGTGTCGAGATGCACTCACCGAAGAGCACTATATCGAGATCCAGTGTTCGATCCTGATACTTTTGCGCATTTTCCTCACGACCCCACTTATATTCAATCTCACGTAAGTGGTGACTCAACTCTTCGAGTGACAACTTTGTGCGCATCG
>NZ_JAWPON010000769.1:0-536 GCF_033344315.1 Vibrio sp. 2132-1
TAGCAATAGTTAATGTTTGAAGTAAAGTGTTGCTCAAAAACAACTTCGAAGGTATTTGGAATACTCGGGAAGAAAACATCCCCCTCTGGCTCGATGTCGATCGTCGATAAGTGGAGCGTAGAGGCCATGGGTAATGTTTCTCGGTAAATTTCTCCGCCACCAGACACTATAACGTGACCGGTGAATTCAGCTAGCCTGTCCATGGCCTCTTCGATTGACTGAAATACAACTACATTGTCATCATTTGATGTCCAACCTGAGCGGGTAACGACCGCGTATTTCCTATTGGGGAGTGCGCCCATAGATTCAAACGTCTTGCGACCCACCAGAAGCCACTGATTGTAGGTCAATGCTTTAAAAAGTAGCTGCTCCCCTTTCGCGGACCAGGGTATGTCTGGACCGCAACCAATCACGCCGTTTTTCGCTTTCGCAGCCATCAATGATACTTTCAAGGTTCTCATCCTGGGTTAACGTTTGACATGAGGGGCGGCCAAGGGCGCCAGCCCTTGGACGTCCCCCTCGATGGAAGGGTTAGG
>NZ_JAWPON010000770.1:0-536 GCF_033344315.1 Vibrio sp. 2132-1
AACGTATTGCTTTGTTTGTGAAACAACGTAAAAAAACCCTGCTGCGCTTATCACAGCGATCAGCACAACAAAAGCCAACAGTTTTTTAATCACGTATTTAAATTCCCTTGCAGTCGTTGAGTCAGTTTTCCTATCGGAAAGACAGTTTTTTGGTTATTGGAGGCTGTAATGCTCGTTACAGGAGCAACACCTAGTAGTGAGTTGCACATCCATACTTCATCCGCAGAAAGCAGTTCCATCAGCGAAAAGTCCCCTACTTCAACTTCGGTATTATTGGCCTCGAAAAACTCAAGCACCTTACGACGCATCACGCCTGCGACGCCAGACAAATTTAAGCTAGGCGTATAAACCTTGTTATCTTTAACCCAAAAAAGGTTTGCCATTGTAGTTTCAATGACATGATTTTGCACATTTAACGTCACTGCATCGGCAAAGTTAGAGTGCTCAATTTCAGCTTTCGCAAGCACTTGTTCTAAGCGATTGTTGTGTTTATGCCCTGCCAACAAAGGCTGAATTCCGAGACGGGCTTCGCATAC
>NZ_JAWPON010000771.1:0-536 GCF_033344315.1 Vibrio sp. 2132-1
GGAAGCGTCTCGTCGTCTTGTTGATCGTCTTCAACGTGTTTTGTTGATACTTTATCCTCAACAAACTCATCAAGCTGAGGCTCTAGCGTCTCTTGTTCTGAACCTCTGAACTTATTCGCGATGGCAGCCAATACCGCTAACGAGCGATCACCAAGCCATTCAACGATGTTCAGCCAAGAAATCCCCGTAAACAGAGTAAAGCCAGCCCCCCACAGAAATAGAAGGACGAGTGTTGTACCCAGTACATTCAACGTCGGCAAAGCAAGGCTTGATAGAACATCGCCTACTACACCGCCCGATGAGAAGTACCAAATATCATCGAAGTTAATATCGGCAAGGCCGCAACTGGTCATGATAAGAACAGTTAGGCCCAGTAAACGGGTTCCCCACAGCATAAAGTCAATTGGCTCATCTTCCCCTCGCTTACGACAAATCACCCACGCAGCCGCAGCCAGTAGGAAAGGGATCGGATAGGCGAGAGAGCCAAAAGTGAAAAATAGAGTGTCGGCAAGCCATGCGCCAAACAGGCCACCAGC
>NZ_JAWPON010000772.1:0-535 GCF_033344315.1 Vibrio sp. 2132-1
GTGGCGAGTTTGGCTTTGGCTGGTAATGCAAAATCACCATCGAGGTGGGTGACAGCAAGACTTCGCCTTCTGCGTGCCCAGGATTGAGGTTGCGCACATTGGTGTCACAAATCGTTACCCATTCTTGATTACGCTCGTTTGGCAGCTTAAATCGCGCTGTAGCGTTCGTTTGGTTGATGAGGTAAACCAACTCTTGCCCGTCTTTACCAATGCCTAAGTGAAGCGCTACGGAGCTTAATCGGTTCCAATCGTCGTGTTCCATTAATCGGCCATCGGTTCGACGCCAGAAAATGCGGTTGTTGTTGCGATTTTCGCCGCTGAAAGCACGGATGAAAGGCACCATGTATTGGTGACGGTTTGCGACCATTTGCGCCATCCAAGTTTTGAAGTGCGCTTTGCGCTCCGTCTCGCTCCAGTTGATCCAACTGGTTTTATTGTCTTGGCAGTAGGCGTTGTTGTTGCCACCTTGCGAGTGTGACAATACATCGGCGGTCAAAATGTGCGGAATACCAAACGCAAAGAGCAAGCTCGCAAT
>NZ_JAWPON010000773.1:0-535 GCF_033344315.1 Vibrio sp. 2132-1
ACGCTCGAATCAACGCAAGTGGTCAAAGTGGATGAGCAAGTCAGTAGCAACCTTATCACCGAAGCCGTGAGCGTGTTTCCGCACAACATGGCACAAAACGCCACGCGCAAAGCCATCACGATTAATGCGTCGAAAGCCAACACCGCTTCGGTGTTTGTTGACGCGTTTGAACTGGAAGCGGGCGAGCGCATCACCATTGAAAGCACCGCCGCCATGACATTAACAGGCACGGCGGGTGACGCCGTCACGATTATGGAGATTTAACGCATGGGACAAGTACGTGACAATCTGCCAAACGGCAACCCACGCAACAAAATCGAATACTTGGCCGATTGCATTGATGATGCCAAGGCTGAAGCGAACGGTGTAGAAGCCATTCCCAATCTATTGGTGAACCCTGATTTCTCAGCGGCTCAGCTAGACATCAACTGGCAATCGGCATTTTATGCCCGATGGACAACAGGCGCATTCACCTACGAAAACCAAAGCGCCACCGAAATGCACCTAGGGCGCAGCTTTGGCCGTCCCGCGCCAT
>NZ_JAWPON010000774.1:0-535 GCF_033344315.1 Vibrio sp. 2132-1
GTAGCTCAGTAAGAGGTGAAGATTCTGCATTTAGGCCGTGGCTTACCATATCCATAAGACCATTTTTGCTGCTCTTATCTACGACAGTGTCCAAAAACGCATGTGCGCTGCCAATATTCACTGATAGGAGAGCTAAAGTTAGGAGAGTTTTACGCATAGTACCTCCGACGGTTGAGCGTTTTAACTTATTTGTTGTATTTATTTTTTTAGGTCATCTGACTGATAACTTCTATTATTTTATAAAAAAAGCGGCGCTAATGCGCCGCTTTATGTAGGTCATTGAGAAAAGTCTCAATTATAGAATGTCTAGTAGCTCAACTTCGAATACTAGTGCTGCGAATGGAGGGATTGCAGCGCCTGCGCCACGTTCACCGTACGCAAGGTCTTGTGGGATGTATAGTTTCCACTTAGAACCTACAGGCATTAGTTGTAGAGCTTCAACCCAACCTTTAATTACGCCAGTTACTGGGAACTCAGCTGGTTGGCCGCGAGATACAGAGCTGTCGAATACTGTGCCGTCTGTTAGTTCACCGTG
>NZ_JAWPON010000775.1:0-535 GCF_033344315.1 Vibrio sp. 2132-1
AATCCAATAACTGCTCCGCTGATTGCCGATTATCTTCGTTAATAAAACTTTGCATGCTGACAATATCGCCCATAAAAGTGCGATGTACTTGAATATGCTTTTGGAGATGCTCGTGATGAATACCCACTTCTCTCATTAAATTTTCCTCTTCTTTGAAGTGAAATTCGGCGTAACGAGAGAGTTCAAATAACGCGCTCTGAATATCCGCTATCGAAATCGTGTTTCGCGTCAAAAGTTTGCCGTACTTATTAATAAACTCAACGAGATACTGGTGCTGATCGTCAACATCTTCGATTCCTGTTTCAAAATAGATGTCCCAACGAAATGAATTCAACGTTACTACTCCCAATATCGACGAGTCTATATCAAGTCACCATGCCGCAACCTGAAATACCATAGTAAATATAGGGAATAGTAACGATAAAAGTTTTCTAACGCCTCACTGAGTAGTCAAAATAATGACAAAGATCTCCATGATGGATTATTTTCGCTAAGCAATTCAGCAAATCTAAAAATAATACTGTATAGAGAGTTC
>NZ_JAWPON010000776.1:0-535 GCF_033344315.1 Vibrio sp. 2132-1
AGCACACAAGTACCAGACTTGCCCCCACAAATAGAGCAGCAAACCGACCGCAACCCCAGATAAAAAGGTGAAGAAAATAACGCGGCTGAACCCCATCGAAATACCCGCGAGTTCGAGCTTTTTCTTAAAGCTTTCAAATAAGCTAAAACGTACTAACCATCGCTCTAGCGGCGAGAGGTTCTTCAAAGAGTTTTCTCTTAGCAGCGAGATACTCTCTTGATCGATATGCTTGTGGCTTTCGTGAATTCTCTTAATGAGCTGTTTGTGTTTCACCTTTTTACCCGCCGAAGGCAGGATCAAAGCTTGGCTAATAAAGAACACCGACAAAAACAGCAAAAGAAGAAATAGGGGGAATTGACTTTCCATAGCACACCCTCCTAACGGACTTTTTCGTTAAATATTTCAAATGGAACGTCTAAGCCTCGTTTAATCAATTGATCATGGCAACTTGGCACGATGCCTGTTGCTATGTAATCCCCTAGCACATTGCCATCTTGATCCACCCCTCTTCTCTGGAAGGTAAAGATCTCGGACA
>NZ_JAWPON010000777.1:0-535 GCF_033344315.1 Vibrio sp. 2132-1
ATTGGCGTGTTATCGAAGTGAGAATCTTCTAGCGTCAGATGACGCTCTTCTGTTGCCACACCAACCACTGCGTAAGGTGCACGCTCGCGCTTACAAATCGCATCGAACGCCTCCATGTTTTCTGGCGCTACCGCAAGAACATAACGCTCCTGAGATTCGTTACACCAGATTTCCAGAGGGCTCATGCTCAATTCATCATTTGGTACATCACGTAGCTGGAACTTACCGCCACGCTCGCCGTCGTCACAAAGCTCAGGAAGTGCGTTAGAGATACCGCCCGCACCCACATCGTGGATAAATGCGATTGGGTTCTCTTCACCTAGCTGCCAACAACGGTCGATCACTTCCTGACAACGACGCTCCATCTCTGGGTTTTCACGTTGTACTGAAGCAAAGTCCAGATCTTCCGCTGACTGACCTGATGCCATTGAAGACGCCGCACCGCCACCAAGACCGATGTTCATTGCAGGCCCACCAAGTACGATTAGGCACGCACCCACTGGGATCTCTTTCTTCTGTACGTGCTCGTCACGGA
>NZ_JAWPON010000077.1:0-1195 GCF_033344315.1 Vibrio sp. 2132-1
ATCCAACTCAACCCAGATTTAGATGCGGAAGTGCCACCGGATACCAAGCTGTTTTACATTGCAGATGAACGTATTGATGATTTTGCATGGAAAGAAATGAACAAGGAACAATAATGCACATGATTGCCGGCCTGTTAGCAGGTTTTCCAAACTTTTTACTCTACTTCTCAGTATCCATTATTTTTGTTTTGGCGTTTAAGTTCATCTACGTCAAGCTTACGCCTTATGATGAATGGCATCTGATCAAGGAAAAGCAAAATACCGCAGCCGCAGTGGCGTTGAGTGGCGCTTTTCTGGGTTATTGTATTGCGATTTCGGGTGCGGCAAAAAACTCAGTCAACATTGTCGACTTTATGGTTTGGGGCGTTGTTGCCATGCTTGCGCAAATCATCGCATTTGCCATCGTGCGTTTCATTTTGCTGCCAAGAGTTACTGAGCGTATCGAAAAAGATGAGCTGCCTGCAGGCATTGTACTTGCAGCGGTTTCTATATCGGTCGGCATGTTGAATGCTGCTTGTATGACGTACTAGGAGGAACGATGAAGCGCAGTTCCAACGTTAAACGTTCTTCCATGGATAAAAGCTTAAAGCTTGGAAAAATCATACCGTTCGCGGCATTTGGCGGAATTTTCTTCCTTGCGACCCAAGAATCAAAGACTGAAGGCTACATTTTTTCTGACGCCGATGAATGTAAATCCAACTCGCCAGAGTTTAGTGAGCAGTGTGATATTGCTTACCAAGAGGCATTGGCTCGTGCTGAACGAAATGCTCCTCGTTATAACAATGAATTCGAATGTGAAAACGACTTTTACGAAGACGATTGTTACTACAGCTCAAGCTCTCGTGCTTATGTCCCTCATTTTGGCGGCTTTTTCTATAGTCGTTCAGTTAATGATTTGAAAGGTTACAACAAGAGTTATTATTCGGAACCGATGTACCGCTATAAGTCCAAATTTTATAACGGTGCAGGCCAGTTTTTTGGCTCCTATCGTAACCAGTCGACCAAAGTCGCGACCAGTAACTTAAACAAACTTGGGGGCGGAACCATTGGAAGAGCCATGTCTCGAGGGGGATTCGGGAAAGCGGTGTCTGTCAGTCGAGGCGGTTGATTGTGTTGCGACGAGAGAGACAAGAACGAGAAAACTGGCGTGAATTAGCACGCCAGTTTGGTTTTGGTTTTCATTCTATGTATGGGC
>NZ_JAWPON010000778.1:0-535 GCF_033344315.1 Vibrio sp. 2132-1
TTTTCGGCGTTAATAAAAGGCTCTAAATGCGCGACAGCTTGCTTCATCACACGTGCTGATTTCACGACTTGAGGTAAGAACATCTTACCTTCACCAAATAGGTCCCCCACCACGTTCATGCCATCCATCAAAGGACCTTCAATCACTTCAAGTGGTTTTGCCGCATTCACACGTGCTTCTTCAGTGTCTGCAACGATGAACTCTGTGATCCCTTTAACTAACGCATGCTCTAAACGTTTTGCGACAGGCCAAGTTCGCCACTCAAGCGCAGAGGCATCTTCTTCTTTGCCAACGCCTTTATCTGCGTACTCAGCTGCGATATCTAACAATCTTTCTGTAGCGTCATCTCGACGGTTAAGCACAACGTCTTCTACCGCTTCTCGTAGTTTTTCCGGAACGTTGTCATAAATCTCAAGTTGACCCGCGTTTACGATCCCCATATCCATACCATTTTTAAAACAGTGATAGAGGAACACAGCATGGATAGCTTCACGAACGTAGTTATTACCGCGGAAGGAGAAAGACACGTTCGACA
>NZ_JAWPON010000779.1:0-535 GCF_033344315.1 Vibrio sp. 2132-1
GTTCAAGCGCTGGTTTAAGTTCTTGGTAAAATGCGTAGCTGATCGAGCGCCCATCCACGGCAATCGCGCTGTTTTCGTCGAGGGTATTCGCAAGCCATTTAGGAATGGTGGGGGTTTCCAGCTGACGCGCTTTGAAAAGGTCTAACCCTGTTCCATGCAATTGTTCTTCTGCTTGAATGTAGTAGCGACCATCTGTCCATAATCCACCGCCTTGTTGAGTTATGACGACAGTACCAGCCGAGCCAGTAAAGCCAGAAATCCACGTGCGTCCAGCCCAATGGTCAGCGGAATACTCACTATTGTGGGGATCATTGTTTGTGACGATGTAGGCCGAAACCTTGTAATTTGCCATTGCGTCGCGTAGCGATGAAAGGCGTTGGTTAACCGAGTTTGTTGTATTCATGAAAACGTCCTAAATCATGTTTGAACAGTAAATATGATGTTGCTCAGTGCCTGTTTTGACTGGGCTTTGCTGCCCACATAGTTCCGTAGCTTCTGGGCATCGGGTTCTAAAAACACAACCGCTTGGTGGGTT
>NZ_JAWPON010000780.1:0-534 GCF_033344315.1 Vibrio sp. 2132-1
CCTTCAAACCCAGTGCACGTTTCATGATCTCATCTTTAGCACCCGGTAATTGTCCCGCTAAACTCAAGCCAATACCGCGAACCAGTTTTTTCGCTGGATGGTCACCAGAGAATAAATCACGGAAACCTTGCATCGCCGCAATCATCTTCGCCGCTTCAGCCTTACGCCAACGCTCATAGCCACGCAGATTGCGTTTACTACCAATGTCTTGCCCTTGTTTCCAAAGAGTCAGTACTTCTTGCGCCAGACTGGCTGCATCCAATAAGCCGAGATTCACGCCTTGGCCTGCTAATGGGTGGATGGTATGAGCCGCATCGCCAACCAGTGCAACACGCTCAACTACAAAGTCTCGGGCATAACGCATTTTTAGCGGAAACGCCGCTCGCTCTCCCACCACTTCACACACGCCTAAACGAGCATCGAATTCGCTGGTTAGTGTTTTGTTGAACGCTTCATCGCTCATGGCCAGCAATTCTTCCGCTCGGTTTGGCTCTGTCGACCAGACGATAGAACACATGTTTGGTTGAGACATCG
>NZ_JAWPON010000781.1:0-533 GCF_033344315.1 Vibrio sp. 2132-1
AAAAATCTAATGCCAGAATAATAAAAAATAAGGAGCCATGCGGCTCCTTATTTTAATCGATATTGGATTCTACTTAATATTGAAACGAAGTGTTCTCGCCTCAAATTATAGATCGTCGATGTAACCCAGTGAGCGTAGTGCACGTTCGTCATCTGCCCAACCAGACTTCACTTTAACCCAAGTCTCTAGATAAACTTTACGACCGAACAACTCTTCCATATCTAGACGTGCTTCACGACCAATGGTTTTGATCTTCTCGCCGCCTTTACCAATAACCATCTTCTTCTGACCATTACGTTCAACAAGAATCAAAGCATTGATATGGAAACCGTCCGTTTCTGGGTTGTAATCAAAACGCTCAATCTCAACCGTTACAGAATATGGCAGTTCATCACCAGTAAAGCGCATTAGCCTTTCACGTACGATTTCTGAAGCCATGAAACGCTGAGAGCGATCCGTTACGTATTCTTCAGGAAAGTGATGCGTCGCTTTCGGCAGGTGATTACGTACGTGCTTGCGCAATACATCAATGT
>NZ_JAWPON010000782.1:0-533 GCF_033344315.1 Vibrio sp. 2132-1
TGCGTTTAAGCAACGATGCCAACAGCAAGATGACACCAATAACCAGCACAAGTGAAGCCAAGGTGATCGCTACATCGAGCTTATTGGGTGCAGCCGCAAATGCATAAGGAGCACTCAGCATTAAACCGAGTGCTCCTGTGATTTGCTTCAATCTCTTTGTGATTGAACTTGTCATATTAACGCAGCTTTTTGATGCGTTCAGTTTGGCTGATCACATCAGTCAAACGGATACCAAACTTGTCGTTCACTACCACGACTTCGCCGTGCGCAATCAACGTACCGTTAACCAAGACATCAAGCGATTCACCCGCTAGGCGGTCTAGCTCTACGACCGAACCTTGGTTCAATTGCAATAGGTTACGAATGCTGATTTGCGAACGTCCCACTTCCATCGAGATGGTAACGGGAATGTCCATGATGGTATCGAGTTTACGACGTTCATCGTCGGTAATTGGTCGAGAAGTATCTTTCAGCTCTTCCAGTGGCGCTGCCAATACTTCATCTACATCAATAGAAGGTGCAGACGGGTCTTC
>NZ_JAWPON010000783.1:0-533 GCF_033344315.1 Vibrio sp. 2132-1
ACCGCCAGCCAATACGGGCATCTCAACCGATTCTTATGTCAGCTTGACGAGACACTGTCAAAGCAAAAGCAAGCAGAGCATCACTTCAAAGAACAAGTCGAAAACTGCAAAGACTACTGGCTCAAGATGCGCCAAGAACGCATGTCTTACGAGTGGATGATCGAAAAGAAAGCGAAAGAAAAGCAAATCGCGGAAGCCAAACGTGAGCAAAAGCAGATGGATGAGTTTTCCACGCTGTTGTTTAGCCGTAAGGCCAAGCCGTTCTAATTTTTGTTGAAGTTGATCTCGCTTCCACTCTTTTCGTGTGCGTTGTTCGTCAGGAAAATAGCCTTATGCGTTGGCGTGATTTTTGCAAATTCATGGTTTAATTATCTAATTTTGCCTCTGATGGGCAATCTGGTCACGCCATAAAAAGGCGTAGCTAAAAACGAGAAAGTTTTTATGAATGTGAATTTGTCTAATGTTTCTGCGACTAGCAAGACCTCAACTTCTGAGTCTTCCGCAAAAGCACCTACAGAAAGCTCTGAAAGCAA
>NZ_JAWPON010000784.1:0-533 GCF_033344315.1 Vibrio sp. 2132-1
TTCTCCCACTGCGTGCGCAGCGGAAACACGGAAGTTGTTACAGTTGCCTTGCAGATCCGCAGGCTCCGAGTCTTCTACGCCAGCGATCCACTCTTCAATACATTCAGAACCTTTCGATTTGAAGTGGTTAACGACGATAGAAAGATCTTCACCGCTCTCTTGTACCGTGAAGGTTTGCAGCAAGCTGTGGCGTTGGTATTTGTCGTACGCAGGGTTGCTCTCAGCACCATCTTTACGGGTAATGGTGTTTTCGGCAATGTGCTGCTCTGGCGTGAAGATCACTTTCGCCGCTTCTTTTGGCGTGACCACTTTCGCGCGGTACAAGATAGCAACCATGATCGCATCACTTCCGAAGTACTCTTCTTGGTACTTGTCTTTATCTGCGATTTCAACGTAAGTGTAATGATCGTCTGCGTCATCGATTTCTGCATTCAATGCATCCACCAAGTTTTGCACAGCACTGCCATCACCGAAGCCGTTATTTTCCACTTCCATCAAACCAATGATGTCAGCATCCATCTTATTCATCGCAG
>NZ_JAWPON010000785.1:0-533 GCF_033344315.1 Vibrio sp. 2132-1
ATTTGGCGCAAGCCTTTGTAATTCATGTCACAATATCGACCATAACTATCTCAAATAAAAAACGATTAGGTGAAGCAATGAAGAAAGTAATGATCGGTGCAGTGGCTGCACTAACCATGTTGAGTGGCCAAGCTCTGGCGGGTGATGCCGCTGCGGGACAAGCTAAAGCTGCAGTATGTGCGGCATGTCATGGCGCAGACGGTAACGCAACGATTCCAGGCTACCCAAATTTGAAAGGGCAAAACGAGCAGTACATCGTGAGCTCAATCAAGGCTTACAAAAACAAAGAACGTAACGGTGGTCTTGCTGCGGTAATGCAGGCTCAGGCGTCGCTGCTTTCTGATGACGATATTGCAAACCTTGCCGCTTACTACTCAAGTTTGAAGTAAGTAAAAAGTGCATTAACACGTCGTTATCTTATTTCTACAAAACCAGAGCATTGCTCTGGTTTTGTTTTATCTCGACTTAATAAACCTTATTGGGCTCAGGATTTTAGCCGATGAAGCAGAGACAAACATTGAATGTTATGAGAC
>NZ_JAWPON010000786.1:0-533 GCF_033344315.1 Vibrio sp. 2132-1
GTATGTGCGTGAGAAAAAACACGAACTTGCTTTCTTTGATATGGGGACTTCAGAAATCCCAACTTATTGGGAATACTTCCATTCCGTGAACGCGAACAAACCACAAACGAACTCATTCACTAACTACAGCACGCCAGAGCTAGATGAAAAGATCATTGCGTATCGCTTTAACATGGACATGGATAAGAAGATCCAACTAGGTCATGAGATTCAGCGAGACATTATTGATGCGCACGTGATTGTCACTGGCTACATGGTGCCTTACGTTCGTTATGGACACTGGCGTTGGTTGAAATTGCCAGAGAAACCAATGAATCGAATGACAGAAGCGTTGTTCAGTGGCGGAATTATCGGTGATGGCACGTATTGGATCGACAAAGACGTGAAGAAAGAAACCCAGAAAGCGATGAAGTCGGGTAAAAGCTTTGAACCGGTTGTTGTCGTTGATGACACGTATAAGCTGTAAGGATGTGTTATGGAAAACGATGTAATTTTGAGTGTAAAAGACCTCGAAGTGGAATTCATCACGGATG
>NZ_JAWPON010000078.1:0-1178 GCF_033344315.1 Vibrio sp. 2132-1
AGCGTTAGATTCGATATTAATTATCGGTTAACTGCTTTGCTGGTACCAGAATTGTCGGACCGCTGTTTTCCAGTTGATTTGGGTAATCAAGCGTGTAGTGCAGGCCGCGGCTCTCTTTACGCTGCATTGCACAGCGAACCATAAGCTCTGCAACTTGCAGTAGATTACGCAGTTCCAACAAGTTATTAGATACGCGGAAGTTACTGTAGTACTCATGCGTTTCTTGTTGTAGCAGTTGAATGCGGCGCAATGCACGCTCTAAGCGCTTATCGGTACGCACAATGCCCATGTAGTCCCACATGAACAGGCGAAGTTCGTGCCAGTTGTGTTGAATAATAACTTCTTCATCACTGTTGGTGACTTGGCTTTCATCCCAACATGGGACACGTGAAGGCAGCTCAACGCTGGTGTGATGTTTCAGAATATCTTTTGCAGCAGACCACGCATAAACCACACATTCCAACAGTGAGTTCGATGCCATACGGTTAGCACCATGCAAGCCGGTGTAGCTCACTTCGCCAATCGCGTATAGATTTTTCAAATCCGTATGACCGTTTTGATCCACCATCACGCCGCCACAGGTATAGTGCGCAGCTGGTACGATTGGAATAGGCTCTTTGGTCATATCAATGCCCAAGTCCATCAAGCGCGAGTAAATGGTCGGGAAGTGCTTGGTGATAAAGTCCGCTGGTTTATGACTGATGTCGAGATACATGCAGTCTGCACCCAAGCGTTTCATTTCGAAGTCGATGGCACGAGCGACAACATCGCGGGGGGCGAGTTCTTTTCGCTCATCAAAATCTGGCATAAAGCGAGTACCGTCTGGGCGACGAAGGTAAGCGCCTTCACCACGAAGGGCTTCGGTCAGCAAGAAGTTGCGAGCTTCGGGGTGGTAAAGGCAAGTTGGGTGGAACTGGTTGAACTCTAAGTTTGCCACTCGACAGCCCGCTCGCCACGCGATAGCAATACCATCACCCGATGAGACATCAGGGTTAGAGGTGTATTGATAAACCTTTGACGCGCCACCTGTCGCTAGAACCACAAATTTGGCGCGCACGGTTTCTACGTGCTCTTCGTTTCGGTTCCAGATATAGGCACCGATGACTTTGTTTTTATCACCGCCGATTTTATCTTCAGTGATCAAGTCCAGAGCGTTGTGGCGTTCAAGAACATGAATA
>NZ_JAWPON010000787.1:0-533 GCF_033344315.1 Vibrio sp. 2132-1
GATTCTTGCCACGATTCCACTTTGCAAGACCCTAATTGTTAGGGCATTGAAAGAAAATCATCGACAGGTACAATGAGTTCTCACTCACACGAAAATATTGGATATGAAGATTAACAATCAGCAACGAACCGGATTCGGTTACTTCCTATACGGAATTCAATTGGCGCTCTCTCCAGAGATAAGACGTTTTGTCGTGTTACCACTTTTAGCAAATATTATTCTCGTGGGTGGGGCTATCTTCTATCTATTCTCCCACTTGAACATGTGGATTGAAGGTTGGATTGGACAGTTACCAGAGTTTCTCTCTTGGCTCACGTATATCTTGTGGCCCCTACTTGCTCTAACGATACTGGCCACCTTCTCTTATTTCTTTAGCACGTTAGCCAACTTTATTGCCGCTCCCTTCAACGGGCTGTTAGCAGAAAAAGTTGAAGAGACGCTAACCGGAAAAAAAATTAATGACAACGGCTTTACGGCTGTTCTAAAAGATGTGCCTCGCGTACTTGCTCGCGAATGGAGAAAACTGCTTTATA
>NZ_JAWPON010000788.1:0-533 GCF_033344315.1 Vibrio sp. 2132-1
TGTATTCGCTCGATTCATCTAGAGAATCGGCAAACTGAACATAAAGAGATTTACCATTGGCTTGAACGACGTAATCTTGGTTCTGAACAAGGACTTTTGAAATCGGGTTAGTTTTTCCGTCCCATTCCGTCAAACGCTGGTTGATTTTGATAACTTTAACGCCAGAAGCCAACATGCCAGGAGCGAAGCCATCGCCGTTAAAGTTCAAAACGATAGGCATAGACGTTGACCAACCGTCCATTGTGTTCATTGATGCGCGTGGATTAGTAAGGGCATCATCACCGTTAGTTGGCAGGCCAAGCGTACCATCTGACGTATCCATAAGTAGGTAAGAAGGGGCAGGTACGTCTGCGTTTGCACCTTGGATAGTAAAGCTAATTGAAGTGCCACGATCTAGCAATGCTTGAACTTCCGATTCAAACGTTACTTTATCTGTTGTGCCTGAGCTTGATGTGTTGTCGCCACAACCTGCAAGTAGGATCGCAGACCAAAGCAGTGATAGTTTCAACGTATGTTTCATTGGGTTACTCCGA
>NZ_JAWPON010000789.1:0-533 GCF_033344315.1 Vibrio sp. 2132-1
GATTACTTACGTGAACCCAGTAAAGCCAATCTGACCATCTTAGAGAACATGTGGAGCTCGGTTGCTCGCAACCAAAAACTGTATAAGCAGATCCGTTTTCTCGATACCTCTGGCACCGAAAAAGTTCGCATTAAATACGATTTCAAAACCAGCATCGCTGGCCCATCATTGATCCTTCGAGATAAATCTGCGCGAGAGTATTTTAAATACGCGCAGAGTTTGGATAACGAGCAAATCTCAGCTTGGGGGATTGAACTTGAAAGGGACAAAGGTGAATTGGTTTATCCGCTAAGTCCGTCACTACGCATTTTGATGCCAATTTCAGTGAATGACGTTCGACAGGGTTACTTAGTGTTGAATGTCGATATCGAGTATCTGTCATCCCTTCTCAACTATTCACCAGTGCGAGATTTCCACATCGAGTTGGTTAAGCACAACGGCTTTTATATCGCGAGTCCTGACGAGTCGCGCTTGTATGGCGATATTATTCCTGAGCGTTCTCGGTTTAATTTCTCGATTATGTTTCCAGATAC
>NZ_JAWPON010000790.1:0-533 GCF_033344315.1 Vibrio sp. 2132-1
GACAACAGCAAGCAAGTAGCCGTACTCGTGCCAACAACCCTGCTTGCTCAGCAGCATTTTGAAAACTTCCGTGACCGCTTCGCGAACTTGCCAATCCGAGTCGAGGTGCTTTCTCGCTTTAAATCAGCCAAAGAGCAAAAAGTGATTTTGCAAGATGTTGCGGATGGCAAAGTTGATATCGTCGTCGGTACGCACAAATTGCTCTCCAGCGACATCAAATTCAAAGATTTGGGTTTGTTGATTGTCGACGAAGAGCATCGCTTCGGTGTTCGTCAAAAAGAGAAAGTCAAAGCGATGCGCGCCGATGTGGACATTCTTACCCTAACGGCAACGCCGATTCCTCGTACGCTGAACATGGCAATGAGTGGTATGCGTGATTTGTCGATCATCGCCACACCACCAGCACGTCGTTTAGCTATTAAGACATTTGTTCGCGAACGTGAAGAGTCCGTGGTGCGAGAAGCCGTACTGCGTGAAATCATGCGTGGTGGTCAGGTTTACTTCCTGCACAATCAGGTTGAAACCATTGAAAA
>NZ_JAWPON010000791.1:0-533 GCF_033344315.1 Vibrio sp. 2132-1
ACCAAGCATCATGACTGCGAGTGGCTTCAGCTATATCGCTGAGCGGCGCGCAGTCACCGTCCATGCTGAATACCCCTTCCGTCACAACTAGATGGTTGTCTTCGCTATTAATCAGCGACTTTAGGTGCTCGATGTCATTGTGCTTGAAACGCTTCATCTTAGCTGGTGACAACATCCCCGCTTCCATCAGTGAGGCATGGTTCAAACGGTCTTGGATCAATACGTCTGATTTTTCTAACAAGGTGAACAACAAGGCTTGATTAGCACTGAATCCAGAACCAAACAGAATTGCTCTGTCGTAGCTCAACCATTCAGTTAGTGCGGCTTCTAAATTGCTGTGTGCTGCACTAAAGCCAGTGACCATTGGCGATGCTCCACTGCCACTCCCATATACTCTTAAACCTTGCTGCCATGCACGAACGAGCGCTTGATCATTGGCTAATCCCAAATAATCATTACTTGAGAAATTAATGTAGCGTCTACCTTCGTGTTCCAAAACGGACTGGTTACCGGCAAACACCACATTCATAGAA
>NZ_JAWPON010000792.1:0-258 GCF_033344315.1 Vibrio sp. 2132-1
AACGGTGCTTTGGTCAATAACTTGTGCCAGCCCTTGAGCTGATGTCTCTGCATCTATAAGTGCATTTGGCCCACCCATTGTGGTGCGTACCCAACCAGGGTGCAAAGCAAGGACAGTAAAACCGTCAGGCGTTAAGTCATTGCTTAAGCTTTTGACTACGGAATTGAGTGCCGCTTTTGACGAGCGATAAATATAGCCGCCACCCGATGTATTCTCCGTCATACTCCCGACTTTTGAAGAGATGCAGGCGATTTTTTT
>NZ_JAWPON010000792.1:268-533 GCF_033344315.1 Vibrio sp. 2132-1
CAACTGTCCTTGTTGCTGTTTTGGATAGAGCGTTTCTACCAGTTTAAGGGGCGCTATCGTATTAATCTCAAGTACTTTACGCCATTCATCCACATTGGTATTGCCAAACCCATAACCTTTAGGGCCGTAGTAACCAGCGTTGTTAATCAAAAGGTCGATAGGTGGCAGGCTCTGAGCAAGTAACGCGATTTTTGCGTAATCAGTAACATCCAGTTCATGCAAGCTCAAAGAGGAGTAACGTGCTCTCAAAGCTTGTAGTTCGTCA
>NZ_JAWPON010000793.1:0-532 GCF_033344315.1 Vibrio sp. 2132-1
TCACCAAACGGCACGTATAAACGACGAGCACAAGTACAACGTTGACCAGCACTGATGAATGCCGATTGGATGATGGTGTACACCGTTGCATCCAAATCACCGTAGTTATCAGAGATGACCATCGGGTTGTTGCCGCCCATTTCTAGCGCTAACATCTTGCCTGGTTGACCTGCAAACTGACGATGCAGAATGTGACCCGTGTTCGCACTGCCCGTAAACAGAATGCCATCAATACCTTTCGCATCAGCCAACGCAATACCGGTTTCCTTCGCACCTTGAACAAGGTTGATCACGCCTTTTGGTAAACCCGCGTCTTCCCACAATTTCATAGCTAGCTCGCCAGTCCAAGGCGTTTGCTCAGATGGTTTGAACACAACTGTGTTCCCCGCTAGCAAGGCAGGAACAATGTGGCCATTCGGTAAGTGACCAGGGAAGTTATATGGCCCAAACACCGCCATTACGCCAAGAGGGCGATGTCGCAATACAATCTGGTTGCCCGCTGCTTCGCGAGTCGCTTCACCAGTACGGTCAC
>NZ_JAWPON010000794.1:0-532 GCF_033344315.1 Vibrio sp. 2132-1
GTTGAGCAAGCGTTAAGCGTTGCCGCGAGCGCTTATGATTCTCTGACCGTTGTGCTGTCACACAACTACTATCAGATGTATCAAATCGACAAGCCAGCCATGCCACGCCAAGAGTGGTCGGCGGCGCTGCCGTTTTTACTCAAAGAGCTTATTTCTGAGCGTGCCATCGACATCATCGCTGATGCGGTAGAGCTACCAAACTCAAGTAAAGTGCAAGCTTATGTTTTATCAAGAAAGATGCTTGATAAAATTGTGCTACTGGCTAGTCGTGCTCAATTGCCGTTAGAAGCGATCATTCCGGAAGATGATGTTTGGGGTGATACCGCTGGTGAGCTTGGTAACTTTTTGTTGCTGCAACGTAGCGCGCGTGGGCATTTCCGCATCAGTGCTTTTGTTGAGCACACCATTGCATTCCATCGTTCGATTCGTAGCGTGACACCTCCTCTTACTGGCGTACCGTCAAGCGAGCTACAGATGGACAGTTTGTCTCTGGAGCTGCAACGTTCGATAGATTACCTCTCTGCTCAGCTTC
>NZ_JAWPON010000795.1:0-532 GCF_033344315.1 Vibrio sp. 2132-1
CTTGTAAATGATACCTGGATTACAGCGCACCATTTCAAATTTATCAGTCAGACCGGTTAACGACTCTGACGCACCCAGCAATAGGTAACCACCAGGGTTTAAACTGCTCGCCATTTGGTTAAGCACTTTAGATTTCATCTCTGGAGAGAAGTAAATCAGCACGTTACGACAGAAAATGATGTCGAATTTACCCATCAGTGCGTAACTATCCATCAAGTTTTGAGGACGGAAGTTCACCAAACGTTTAACGTTGTCTTTCACTTTCATACGGCCATCGCCTGCATCTTCAAAGAAAGTGCGGCGACGCTCAGGCGAAAGACCACGACCTAAAGCTAGGTTGTCATACACACCTGCACGACACATTTCGAGCATGCTTGCAGAAATGTCCGTCGCCGTGATGGAAACACTTGGCAGCAAACCTGGCTTACGCTGTTGCGTTTCCAGAATTGTCATCGCGATTGAATAAGTTTCTTGACCAGATGAACTGGCCGCAGACCAAATTTTAATTGGACGTTTATTTGCCGCAACTTCT
>NZ_JAWPON010000796.1:0-532 GCF_033344315.1 Vibrio sp. 2132-1
GTGACAATGTCACTAATTTAGTGCGCAACAGTCTCGTTCTTATTGCACCTCAATCGTCAAGCTTAGCCGTATTTAACTTCGCGGATGCAAAAGCTTGGGAAGCGGCGTTAAATGGCAGTCGCCTCGCATTGGGCAACCCTACGTCTGTGCCGGCAGGGATGTACGCGAAAGAATCACTGACTACACTGGGTGTATGGAAAGAGATTCAAACCAAAGTTGCACCAGCAAAAAATGTACGTCTTGCTTTGGCTTTAGTTGAGCGCGGAGAAGCTCCTTTAGGGGTGGTTTATAAGACCGATGCGCAGTTGACTAGCAAAGTGAAAATTGTTGGCGAGTTTGCGAGTGACACGCACGCGGCCATCGTTTATCCAGCGGCGGTAGTGAACGATTCAACGGAATCGAGACAATTCTTCCAGTATTTGAAATCAGAAGACGCGAAGCGAGTTTTTGCTCATTACGGTTTCCAACAATAATACGGTTTTCAATAATAGGGACAGGGAGTGACAGAACTTGAATACCAATCCCTAATGTT
>NZ_JAWPON010000079.1:0-1177 GCF_033344315.1 Vibrio sp. 2132-1
CGCGTTTGTGCATCAACGTTGTCAGACATTCATTCTTGTATCACGGCAGCAATCGGTACGCTTCGTGGCCCTCTTCACGGCGGTGCAAACGAAGCAGCGATGGAGATGATTGAAGACTGGCAGACGCCGGATGAAGCCGAAGCTAACATCATGCAAATGCTGGCGAATAAAGACAAGATCATGGGCTTTGGTCATGCGATTTATCGAGAAAGCGACCCTCGCAACGCACTGATCAAACGTTGGTCTGAGGAATTGTCGAAGCATGTGGGTGACACGCATTTATACGCAGTATCTGAGCGTGTTGAATCGGTGATGAAGCGTGAGAAAGGCTTGTTCTGTAATGCGGACTTCTTCCATGCATCGGCGTACCACTTTATGGACATTCCGACCAAGCTGTTCACACCGATTTTCGTGATGAGCCGTTTAACTGGTTGGGCTGCACACGTGTACGAGCAACGCGCGAACAACCGCATTATTCGCCCAAGTGCAGATTACACAGGTCCAGATCATCAAGAGTGGGTGCCTATTGAGAATCGCTAGCGCGAAAGCCAGTCAAAGTCATTACTTGCTTTGATTGGTTTATCTCCTCCTTCTTCTGTTTTCACTCGCTCTTGGCAGAAGAAGGAGGACTTCTCGTCACAAACATTACTAGAGCGAATACATCTCAAAAAGTTCTCCAATCAAGTTCTCCAAACTGCTTTGCTAGAGTAGCGTTTCTAGAGTGATGGGGAGAAGGCCAAGATGTACAGATTGAATGGAAGCAAACCATGAGCACAACTATTAATACCCAATTCCGTAAGTCGCTTCCGGGGACTCAACTTGATTACTTTGATGCCCGCGAAGCCGTAAACTCTATCTCTCCTGGAGCCTATGAAACGCTCCCTTACACCTCACGCGTTCTTGCCGAACAGCTCGTACGCCGCTGCGATCCAAGCGTATTAACAGACAGCCTGAAGCAGCTCATCGAACGCAAACGTGATCTTGATTTTCCATGGTATCCAGCACGTGTTGTTTGTCATGACATTCTAGGTCAGACAGCGCTTGTTGACTTAGCCGGTTTACGTGATGCGATTGCCGATCAGGGCGGTGACCCGTCTAACGTGAATCCAGTGGTTGAAACCCAGCTTATCGTTGACCACTCGCTTGCGGTAGAACACGCAGGTTTTGATCCAGAAGC
>NZ_JAWPON010000007.1:0-296666 GCF_033344315.1 Vibrio sp. 2132-1
ACCATTTGATCACATGACAAGATGTGCATCTACCTTAAATTTATGATTTTTATCAAAATCATTAGGGGATTCCTCAGAACTTTGTAGTGCTTCCCTTCTTCAAATTGCGCTGCATGAGCGGTAAAAGTCAGTAAAAGTGCACTACATAAGGCAAGTAGTTTTTTCATTGTTTATTTCCTTGTGGCATTCAAATGCCAAATCATTTCATTTGGTAAAAAGGGGTAAACCCCAAGTAATTTGAGATGAGGAATTAAACAATCGGAGGACGATAAAGCTTGGTGATCACTGTCACTACTTTTTCGACTAGAGGCCTACCAATCAAAGCAAGGCTATAAGGAAGAAGCAGTAAGTCGTTTTGAGATAAGTTGGCGGGAATTTTGACCATGCAGGAAGAGCTACAACTCGTGTGAGATTGTTGTGCCTTATTGATGGCTGACTCATCGTGATGTGATTCTACGCAGTCGTCATTGACGCCAAGTTGTTTGTGCAGAGCAGCCTGTTGAACAATAAGATCGCGTACTTCAATTGTTTTCATCGGAGCGGAAGCCTGCGCCACAGGAGCGACACTACTCAAAAGCATAGCAACTAAGCAAACTATCGCAGTCAACAATGTACGGTTCAACTTCAACATAGCTACATCAAGGAAAATGGTGATTTAAGATAATACATGATAACGGTTTGACTTCAAGATACGGACTCTCGGCTCGCTAACAAACTCTGTTCTTCGACTATTTTAGGCTAGTGAATTTTCTCTCTAACGCTCCCTCAGTACACGAAACCAGCACAACGAGCTATTCACCGTTCGGATACTCCCCTCATCAGATACCAGCAACAATTCGATAAAACTTGAAATCATTATGAAACACGAGTAATAGTTAGAACAGTTTTTGTACGAACAAGGAAAGATCAATGCTTAAAAAAAGATTCTTTAAGACAAAAGATGAAGTCGAAGTCACGTTCGAGCTAGATAAAGATCAGTGGGACTCTGTCCAAATTGCTGGAGACTTCAACAACTGGCAGCCAGAACCGATGAAATTAGTGAAGAAAAGTCGTCAGTTTAAATTTAAAACCCGCTTACCTAAAGCGCGGAATGTTCAGTTCCGTTACTTGCTCGATGACGCGAAGTGGGAAAATGACCCACAAGCTGATGCTTACGTTCCAAATGCATTTGGCAGCGACAACAGCGTCGTATGTACCACCGAATAAGCGGTAATTTCGCTTTAAGATTCCATACCTAGGCGCAAACGTTGCGCCTTTTTACATCTCTCGAAATGTGATTGGTGATTAGATTTAAATCATTAATTGGCAATTTTATCCAATTAACTCATCCGATAACCTTATTCTGAGAAAGCTTTATTTGAAATAATTCGTAAATTTGTTTAAGTTCCATTGATATTAAATATTGTATACATCACTTAAATGAACGCACAACAAATCAAACCATCTCTAATCATTGTGGAAGACGATCCCAAATTACAAACTATGTTGGGAGAGTATTTTGTTGAACAAGGTTTTCAGGTCAAATGTATCGACAATGGGACGGACGCACCTCATGCGATTATTGACACACAACCAGACGTGGTGCTGTTAGATTTGATGCTACCCGGGCAAGATGGTCTGAGTGTATGTCGTCAAATCCGAGAATGCTACAAAGGCAAAGTGTTGATGCTGACAGCAAGTGATGATGACTTCGATCATGTCGCCGCATTAGAAATAGGCGCAGATGACTTTGTTACTAAACCCATCAAACCTCGCGTATTACTGGCTCGTATTCGCATGCTATTAAGAAGAAAAGAGGCGGCGCCTACCGAGTCCGAAAACGGCCTACAAATTGGTGTTCTGTGTTTAAACCGATTGCGTAAATCGTGCGTAATGAACCAAGAAGAAATTGCGCTGACAGACGGCGAGTTCGATTTGTTGTGGGTTCTTGCAACGCATGCTGAAAAAACACTATCACGTGAGTGGCTGACCAAAACACTGCGTGGTATTGAATACGATGGAACAGACCGCACCATTGATAATCGCATAGTGACACTGAGAAAGAAGCTAGGCGATGCTTCTTGCTCACCACAAAAAATCATTACCGTTCGCGGCAAAGGCTACCTATTTATGCCTGATGCATGGAATGAATAATGAGACGGATTTATCTGGAAAGCTTTGTTGGCCTTATCATTCTGTTTATGGCTAGCTTGTGGGGATACGAGTTCTTAGTTTATGAGATCAACACAGATTATGACTACCTGTTACAAGAGCATGAGGGTCAAGCTTTTCACGATCTGATCTACCCTATCTATAAAGAACACGGATTAGAATATACTCAACAACAGTTGGAACAATTTGCCACATCAAGCCATCGTTTGTTGGTGCCTCATACGCTTGAAGAGCTTCCAACAGACATCAAAAAGGCGTTTGAAAATGATACCTCCGTTAACGTCGCTTACGATGAAGAAAGGGATATCTGGTTCCGCCTAGATGCGAGCACGCCTATCTTTAAAATGAGCGATAATCCGAATAGCCCTGTGGTTAAAGCTGCCAACTTTGATGACAATATCGTTTGGTTGTTCTTTTTAGCTGGATTTGCTCTGTATTGCATATTGTTGATCTGGTTCTTAAGCCGTCGGATTCGAGAGCTAGAGAGAGTGACCGTTGAGTTTGCCTCAGGTAACTTCAAGGCTCGAGCTAGTACCTCAAGCGCTAAGTCTGTTGGGACGTTAAACAAAAGCTTTAACACGATGGCCGATAAAGTATCTCGCTTGATCACTAGCAATAAAATGCTAACTAACGCCGTTGCACATGAATTGCGTACCCCAATCTTCCGCTTACAATGGCAAGCAGATTTGTTATCGGATTCAACCTTAACTGAACAACAGAAAAAGTATGTTTACAGTATCGTCGAAGACATTGACGAGATGGAAGAAATGGTTGAAGAATTGCTTTACTACGCAAAGATGGAGCGTCCTGACACAGCATTACAAACTCAAGAAGAAGTCGTCCTATTCAACTTAGTCAAAGAATTACGACAGAGATGGCAAAAAGAGACTACGCTCGCTATCTCGCTTCAAGAAGTAAACTCAGAAAACGTTCTCGCGTTTGCTGACCCAAAATTGTTAAAGCGAGCCTTAGATAACTTGCTGCGCAATGCAATGCGGTACGCAGATAAGCAGATTTTAGTGGAGATAAAACACGATCAGCACCGCTGCTTCATCAATGTTCATGATGATGGCATAGGTATTGAAGAAAAGCATTGGCCTCATCTATTCGAACCATTTTACAGCGCGGATGAATCTCGCAACAAAAAGACGAGCGGGTTTGGGCTCGGTTTGGCGATTGTCAGACAGATAATGGAGCTTCAACGTGGAGAAGTTTCGATTTGCCATAGCCCACTTGGAGGAGCTTGCTTCACACTTAGCCTCAAAAAATCAGACAGTTAACTTAACCTTCCTACCCCGTTTACAGAAGACGACACTTCAATACACTCAAGCGACAGAGCCCAACAATAAAACAGTGTACATTTAATCCATAAGATTCACACACTAAATGGATAGTACTCATGTATAAATCTTTTATCCTGATTATGGCGCTTACTTCTACGCTTACAGCTTGCGCCTACAACCAAAAACCTGTCGTCGACATGACCAATGTTGACCCTAGTACATATGAACAAGACTTTCTTTACTGCCAAGGCTATGCAGAAAATGTCGACAAATCAGAGGCAGCGAAATCTGAAGCCACTAATGGGGCAGTTACAGGCGCATTGATCGGCGCAGCTGCTGGTGCGCTAGAAGACGGATTAGGTGGAGCGGCTGTCGGTGCTGCTGCCGGCGGTGCTGTAGGAGCTGGAGCTGGTGCTTTGAGTGGAACAAATGATTCAACCAAAACCCAATCTCTCGTATTGCGTAAATGTCTCCAGAACAAAGGCTATACCGTCTACGATCTTGATTAAATAAGCACTTTTCTTAAATTATCGCGCGATGGATTCTATTCACAAATGTTTCACGCTGTAACGATTAATCTCGTTACCTCTCTGGGATATGTGTTCCATCCCAATGCTTAAATAGTAAGGTCATATTTTGAAGCCAGGTAAAACAGGTATACGCCGTGTCATGGATGCGACCGGCTATTCATTTCAAGGATTGAAAGCCGCATGGACACACGAAGCCGCTTTTAGACAAGAATTGATTCTCGCCTTGGTGCTTTCCGTCTGTGCTTTTTTCCTTCCTGTCACCACATACGAAAGAGTGCTGATGATCAGTAGCCTGTTCTTGGTATTGATCGTCGAACTCATTAATTCCGCCGTAGAAGCGGTTGTCGACCGTGTTAGCGATGACTGGCACGAGCTCAGTGGTAGAGCCAAAGATATTGGTTCAGCAGCAGTATTTGTTGCGTTAACTCTTGCCCTTTTTATTTGGGCTTCGTTCTTGCTCTAATTTTTATTCAAGACACTCATTATGAAGACACATGATTTACAACAGAGAGGTATCTCTTACGTTACCTTTACTTTCCTGTTGGCGCTGTATTTCGCTCTCGTCGTAAACATCCCTATTTATAAAGAACTGATCGGCATCTTTACACACTTAGATAATGTCAAGATTGGATTTATTATCACAATACCAATTTTCTTTCTTGCCGCGCTCAATTTCCTTTTTAATTTATTTAGTTGGCCTTGGATCGGCAAGCCGTTCTTTATAATTTTAATCATTGTTTCAAGTATGGTGAGCTACGCAAGCTATAACTATGGCACACTTTTCGATTCTGGAATGATTGCCAATATTGTTGAAACCGATTCGAGCGAGGCGAGTTCTTACCTGAGTGCTCACTCTGTAATTTGGACGCTGATTATGGGAGTTATCCCAGCGATAATTATCTTTAAGGTCAAGCTGCAATCTCAACGTCACCAATTACTGTACTTCTCTGTTACCAAATTAGTATCGATGCTGTCGTCGCTAGCTGTCATCGCCGTCATTGCCAGCGTGTACTATCAAGACTACGCATCTGTAGGGCGCAACAATAGCCACCTAAAAAAAATCATCATACCCACCCAGTTCGTTTACAGCGCGACCGGGTATGTGAAGGAGAAATATTTCACCACGCCAGAGCCATATCGAGAAATCGGCACAGATGCAAAGCAGTCAGATAGCGCCGTACAGCAAGCACAGCGCAAACCAACACTACTGGTTTTTGTCGTAGGAGAAACCGCTCGAACGCAGAACTACCAACTCAATGGCTATACACGAGAGACAAACCCTTATACTAGTAAACTGGATGTTATCTCATTTCAAGACGTCGCGTCTTGTGGCACCGCGACTGCTGTATCTGTGCCTTGTATGTTTTCACAGCTCACGCGAAACGAGTTTGAACGCACCAAAGCGGATAACCAGGACAATGCTCTCGATATAATGCTGCGCGCTGGGGTTGACCTCATTTGGAAAGAAAATGACGGTGGGGATAAAGAAGTAGCCCACAAGATCAAGAAAATTGAAGTGGATCGAAAGCAAGTAAACCCTATGTGTAATGGCCAAACTTGTTACGACATGGCGCTATTAGATCATTTTGATCAGGAAGTCGCGGATATGCACGGTAACCGAGTGGTCGCCATGCACCTTATAGGAAGCCACGGTCCGACCTACTTTCAGCGTTACCCAAGAGACAACGCCTTCTTTAAACCAGACTGTCCACGTGCAGACATCGAAAACTGTAGCATCGAACAAATAGTGAACACATATGACAATACAATACGCTACACCGATCTTGTATTGGCAGAAACCATCAAAAAACTTAAAGCGTTAGAGTCTGAGTATAATACCGCGCTAATTTACATATCGGATCACGGTGAGTCACTAGGCGAAAACGGATTGTTCTTACATGGTATGCCTTATGGCCTTGCACCAGATTTCCAAAAACGTGTTCCTTTGATTATGTGGCTGTCTTCGGGCTTTAAACAAGCGAAGCAGATCAATACCGACTGTTTGTATAAACAAGCACAGAATGCAGGCCAATACTCACATGATAACGTGTTCCACTCTTTATTAGGCATTATGGATGTACAAACTCAAGCCTACGATAGCAAGTTAGATATATTCAAAGCCTGCCGAGCCGTTTCCTAAATCATTCAATAAAGCCTGGCTCAAAGTGTGAACCAGGCTTTTTCTAACAAGGTATTTAAACTCATCGCCACGCCAAGCGTTATACTGACAGTCCGCGATCCATACATCGAGATAAGGACTAGGATGAAAATTGGTATTATTGGTCTAGGGGATATCGCTCAGAAAGCGTACCTTCCTGTTATCACTCAGCTTCCAAATATCGAACTTGTATTTTGTACCCGCAACCCAAACACACTTGAGAGCCTGGCTAAGCAGTATCGAATCTCAGAGATCTGCCAAGACTACCAGCAACTTCTACACTTTGGCGTCGATGCCGTCATGATTCATGCGGCAACAAGCGTACACCCTCAAATAGCGGCATTTTTTCTGCAGCATGGAATTCCAACCTTTGTCGACAAACCATTAGCGAACAGTGCTGATGACGTGGAAAAGCTGTACGACATTGCCGAAAAAGAGAGACAGCCACTCTATGTGGGCTTTAACCGTCGTCACATTCCACTTTACAACCAACATATGCCACAAGTGCAGCAAGGCAACATATATGACTTAAAGTCGCTACGCTGGGAAAAGAACCGTCACCAACTACCGGGGGATGTTCGTACCTTTATATTTGATGATTTTATTCACCCATTAGACAGCGTTAACGTCACAGCCAAAGCCGATCTAAAAGATGCTTATGTAACTCATCAACTTGAAGGTGGTCAGTTGGCGCGTTTAGATATTCAGTGGCAACATGGAGATACTTTGCTCCACGCCTCGATGAATCGCCACTTCGGTATCACTACAGAGCGCGTTCAAGCTTGTTATGCAAACAAGGCAGTTGAGTTCGACTCCTTCGTTGAAGGCAAACTATGGCAAGCTAACCAAGAGCAAAAAATCAATTTGAAAGACTGGACGCCAATGCTGACGAGTAAAGGTTTCCATTCGATGTTGCTCGATTGGTTTGGCGTCGTTGAGTCTGGAAATATTGCTGATGAAGTAGTAACACGCAACATTGCCAGCCATCGATTGGCAGAGCAAATTTGTCAATATCTCGAGAAAGTTGTCTCTAGATAATGCGATTCTTGGCTATATGCTTGATTGAGTATTACGCTCTATACTAAAAAGACTTGCCTTAGGGAAGGCATTCATTCTCTGTTAAGACTACGGCGATTATTCTATCAATCAGGTGAATGAGGGCACAAAAGCACACATCGACAAAACAGACGGTTTAGATTTGTTTTACGGTGCTCTCAGGTATCTGAATCATCACATTCAAGAATAAAGGAAATAGAATGAGAACACTTGGTAACATCATTTGGTTTGTATTTGGTGGCGTATTTATGGGGTTGCTATGGTGGTTTTTTGGTATTTTGGCCTTTATTAGCATCATCGGAATACCTTGGGGGCGTGCGTGTATCGTTATGGGTAATTTTTCCTTTTTCCCATTCGGTAAAGAGGCCATCTCACGCGATGAATTGACCAATGAAATGGACATTGGCACGAGTCCGCTCGGCGTTATTGGTAACGTCCTTTGGTTTGTATTTGCAGGCCTTTGGTTAGCTATCGGTCACGTACTTTCTGCCGCAGCATGCTTTGTCACCATAATCGGCATTCCGTTTGCGCTCCAACACCTCAAGCTAGCGGTTATTTCACTCGCACCAATTGGTAAAACGGTTGTATCGTCAGAAGAAGCTGCAATGGCTCGATACAACATCAATCGTTAGCAAAAAGCTAATGCGCTTTCTATCCTCTGGGCAGTCATGCTCAGAGGGTAACGCCCGTCAAAAGTAAGCCTATAATCGCTATCGCATATTCAATAATGGCTGATTGTATATTCATACCGTCACCTTTACGTTGAAGTTTATCCTAGCTCAGCACTGCTTTACTTTTATAATTAATCAATACACCCAAGTGAGTTCAAGATGCTAGACTCATAGCGTCGTCACTGATTCAAACTCCAAGAACGACGTAACGAAAAAGCGAGCTATCCTATGCTCGAAATATGGGTTCTTTCCCCCTCGAAGTAGAGTTCAACAACAAAAAAGACGAACTATAAGCATAGCCAAAATTAATGCTTTTCGACCTAAAATATCTCACATCAATCAAAGAAAGCTTCTAAGATTTTCTCTTTTTGAGTAAATATAGACAGTTACAGTAGCGAAATTCTTCTCGGTAAAAATCCCCACTCAATCTCATGATCAGTTTTTTAAAAAAACAACAAAAATTCGTTGTTATCTAGAGTAATTATTTTATTTGTCGCAGAGCAATTCCATCAATATCATTTGCGACATCGGAGTGCTAGAGCATTGAAATTTTTAGCATTTATCACAGGTATAGAACGTAAAAAAACTTTTATTACTTATTTTTCTTTTTTACATATGTTCTAACTCAACGTCTATTCAGACAGGAATATACCGTGGATAAATATCAAGCAGCTTATGCTAAACGTCTAGAGAAACTAAATGGGGATCCATCTCCTAAAACGATAGCCCGCCTTTCGGCTTGGGATGCGTTTTTTAACAAGGAGTACGAGCTCCAAGACTTGGAATACCAGCTATCGGACGCTGCGCACCAGCACTATGAACAGTCGCATGCGAAGAGCGACATTAGCTTCAAAGAATTCAAACGAGCGTTCTATAATGAATCCATCAAAATTTACAATTTAACTGATGGCGCTTCTATCCAGAAAGTATTCACCCCATTACTTTTGCTTACAACGCTCTGGATAGTGTTTGTATGCCTATTTAACAAGTGATCATCAAACTATTCCAACAACGATCAGTATGGGACTACAGGTATGGCTCTATGTAAGGGGGCTAATTCGCTCGGTCTCCTTCACTAAATTAGCGACTCAATTACCCGCAATTCCATAAGCTAAAAGTGACAAGGGCATCCGTTGATGCCCTTTTTATTCAAAGGAACGCAACCAATAGACCTTTGGCCCACTTGGGTATAAAACCATTATGCGTTAAGCTGCACGCTATTATCCGATTGATAAAGAGTGGAGCGAAGTGATGGAAAAAGTAGGCTCTCGAGCATTGATTGTCGAAGGTGGAGCCATGCGAGGCGTATTTTCATGCGGCATACTCGATCATTTTCTTGCTAGCGAGTTCTCTCCATTTGATAGCTTTTGGGGAGTGTCTGCGGGTGCTAGCAACTTGGCTGCCTACTTAGCTAAAATGCCCGGACGTAACTTAAAAATCTACCTCGATTACAGCTTAAGAAAAGAATTTATCTCTCCATCTCAACTTCTACGTGGTGGTGATATGATGAACTTAGACTGGATGTGGAATGTCACCCTCGAAGAACTTGGAATCGATAAATCTGCGCTCAAAGCTGATTCACGACCTTTCTTTTTAGGCGTGACGCGTCAAGACAATGGGCAAGCGGAGTACCACCTTCCTGATGTCGACGACTTGGCAGAAACAATGAAAGCCAGCAGCGCACTGCCTGTACTTTACCGAAATGGCGTATCACTGAACGGAATTCAATACGTTGATGGTGGCGTCTCAGACGCACTTCCTGTTGCAGAAGCAATAAAGCGAGGAGCCAAAAAGATTATGGTTTTACGCAGTCAGCCCGCAAGCTATCAAAAGCCAAGAGGAAAATTCAGCGCCCTAACTAGGAGGATGTTGAAAGAAACGCCCGGATTAATTGAACCTATGTTGACACGTGAAGTTCGCTACAATCAGACCTTAGCGCTGATCAACAACCCACCACCTGGTATCGAAATCATTCAAGTGTGTCCTCCTGAAACATTCAAGTTGAAACGGCTGAGTCGATCGCCAGCACCACTGCGTCATGCTTATGAGTTAGGAATTGAAGCAGGAAAGGAAGCCATCATACGCTGGAGTCAGAAGTAGAAAAAAGCCACGTGGATTAAACGTGGCTAACGCAAATTCGATGGCAGTGGATTATCGTATTTGCTTCTGGTCGAGCCCAATATTCAGGCTCAAAACTGTTTTAATTTGCTCGCTAACTGAGAAAGCGAGTAGGCTGTCAAAACTAGTAAGTTTCAAACAACCCAGAGTTGTAGTCTTGGATGGCTTGTTCTATCTCTTCCATGCTATTCATGACAAAAGGGCCATAATGCACCACGGGTTCATTAATTGGCTCACCTATAAAGATCAGTGCACCACTCTCTTTTTCGGCCTGTAATTCAACCCATTCACCTTTCGATAAAATGGCCATTTCGCCTTGATTGATCTCACGACCTTTTAATTGAATACGACCTTTATAGACATAGAGCATCATGTTGTTGTCTTGCTCCGTGTTCAAATTCAAAGCTTGACCACCCATCGCTCTCCAATCGGCTACCGTGGCAGCAACACCTGTCTCTGTTAGCGGCCCCTGAATTCGTTCGTTGTTTATAGTCATATGACCCGCAATCAAACGTACAACCCCCGTATTCGGAGTATCAAACTCAGTGATCGTTTCAGGTTGAAAGTCATGATATTGAGCTGGCTGCATCTTATTTTTCGCAGGCTGGTTAATCCAAATTTGGAAACCATGCAGTTCGCCTTCCTTCATAATAGGCATTTCGCTATGGATGACGCCTCTTCCTGCCGCCATCCACTGTGCACCACCGGAACGAAGCTCGCCAACATTATCCATATGATCACGATGCTGGAAATGACCTTTCAACATATAAGTAAGCGTCTCGATACCGCGGTGCGGATGCGGAGGGAAACCGCCGATATAGTCAGCGCGGTCTTCTGATTTGAGTTCATCCATCATCAAAAATGGAGAAAAGCTAGCATGATTGAAACCCGCTACACGGCGAATTTTCACTCCATCACCATCAGCAGTAGGTTGCGCAGGAATAAGCTGACGAATTTCTCTGAATGTACTCATACTAGTTCTCCTAGTTTATCTTTGTGACCGTTTACAAATCGCATGTTCAATCTATGGCTATCGATAAGGTTCTATTTTAGGTTGATGAGCTAAAATTATGAGCCATACTATTCGTTCTACTTATTCAACTTTTTCGAACAATACAATTTATCGAGTTAATAATGAGCACATTTAATTTATCTAAAATAAATGTAGCTATTTTCTAAACAAGGTGTATAGTGTGCCTTGGCTCTTAGAAGAGAGCTGTTAATGCAACATTTAGTTTAAGTTTCCTCTCAGTAAAATCTTGAATCCCCAATTCAGACACCTGCGTACAACTTCCTCTTGATTGAACATTCAATAGCTTAGAAAAGATCCACAAAACAAATCATAATTTTAATGTTTAATTCAAAGGTATTTTTATGTCTAAAGTAACTGGTTCAGTAAAATGGTTTAACGAAACTAAAGGCTTCGGTTTTCTATCTCAAGACAACGGCGGCCAAGATGTATTCGTACACTTTAACGCTATCGTTTCTGACGGTTTCAAAACACTGACTGAAGGTCAGAAAGTAAGCTTCAATGTAGAGCAAGGTAAAAAAGGTCCTCAAGCGACTGAAGTAACTCCTCTATAAGACTGCTTTTCTTGGTGTAGCATGCCCATGCTGCACCAAACCTCTCTCCTTCAAAAATATTCTTTCATCAATCACTCAGCCTAATTTTAGGCATTGCTTTGTGCTATCTAAAATAAACTGAATAGTACTGCTTAATTTATTATTTATAGGAAAAATCATGTCCTCAAAAAGAACTGGCCGTCAAAGGCATTGGTATCAATTACTTAACAAAGAGAAAATCACTAAAAAACAGGAGAATAAATGTTAGAAATTGAATTTAATTTAGAACAACCTCAAACCTCTTGGAACGCTAAAATACATCAATTAAATGGTGATATTTTACGAAGGCACGTATTACCGAAACTTCTTTCTCATAGCTTCATGATCGATTTTGAATATTGTGAGAAAACGCAATCTGGAACTATTCTCTGTGATTCAGGTTCAAAGTTAGGAAGTTTTACTGTTAACTGATTCAGTTTTCATGCATTAATGGATAATGCAACTAATTTGGAAGGTATCCAATGGCTAGAAAAAGTAAGAAGCAGTCAGAAAAAGACAAAAAAGAGTCTGAACAAAACGCGGCGGCGGTAAAGCAGAAAACTCGACGCCGCATAGAAGACATTATGGAACAAAGAGAATTTGATAAGTTATTCGATCTATAAATGCTCTCTAGTGCTTTCTCTGCCTTTATCGTTGTGCAAGGTACCGCCACCTACCTTTGCTCAAACGAATCTCCACTCTTTTAGACTACTCTTCTAATTACACGTGCCTCTCACACACGCAAAAACAACTGGCTCCTCTATACTCAAGTGACTTGCAAATAGTCGTTTCGCTCACAGGAAAACCCGTGACTAATGACAGTTAGGTTATTTGCGTATAGCCAAAGCGATATTTTTGCGTATAATCCCTCTCGTTTGCTTCGTATAACCCCAATGATATGGTTTGGGGGTCTCTACCAGTTCCCGCAAAGTGCTGATTACGAAGAGTTGAGATCATCGTGGGTCTTACTCTTTGTGATAGCGTTCGATTTATTTCTATCTATACCTATTCTTAGAGTAACTGCATCCACAATACACATAAGGTGGAATATGAACGCATTTATTCAAGGTCTTCCAAAAGTAGAGCTGCACTTACATATCGAAGGTTCACTTGAGCCGGAACTCTTATTCAAATTAGCAAAACGAAACGGCATCGAGATCCCTTACTCTTCTCCGAGTGAACTACGCAGCGCATATCAGTTTACAGACTTACAATCATTTCTCGACCTCTATTACCAAGGAGCGGGAGTTCTGCGTACGGAGCAAGATTTTTACGATCTCACTTGGGAATACTTACTGCACTGTAAAGAAGACAACGTTATTCATACCGAAATCTTTTTTGACCCTCAAACACACACAGAACGCGGCATAGACTTTGACACTGTTATCAATGGAATCGCTCGTGCGCTAAAAGATGGTCACGAAAAACTTGGCATTACCTCGCAAATTATTGCGTGTTTTCTCCGTCACCTTTCAGAAGAGAGCGCCATAGAGACCCTACAGGCTATTCTGAAACACCGTGATAAGATCATTGGTGTTGGACTAGATTCTTCAGAACAAGGTCATCCGCCAGCTAAATTCAAGCGCGTATTTAAACAAGCAGTAGAAGAAGGCTTACTTACCGTTGCTCACGCAGGTGAAGAAGGCCCCGCACAAAATATTAGCGATGCAATTGAAATGCTTTACGTGAGCCGCGTGGATCACGGTGTTCGCTGTGTTGATGATGAAGCATTAGTTGAATCCTTAATCGAAAGCCAAATGCCACTGACAGTGTGTCCGTTATCGAATCTTAAGCTATGTGTATTCGACGATATGAAAGATCACAATATTGTGGATTTGCTACGAAAAGGTGTCGCTGTAACGATTAACTCAGACGATCCTGTGTACTTTGGTGGCTACATGACGGATAACTTTCTGGCCGTCAACAACGCACATCCAATGAGTAAGAGTGAACTTGCCCAATTTACAATGAACGCGATTGATGCCAGCTTTATCGATAACGAGTTAAAGGCGAAATATCGTCACCTTGTTAGCCAATACGTAAACCAGCACGAAGCTTTGCAATAAAGGCATCAGTGCCACGCCTTAGGCCAAACGCGTAGGTATTAAAACCCTACAAAAACTCTGTGGTTAACCGCATTTATAAACGCTAGACTGAGAAAGCTAAACTAGCACACAAAAAGGAATAGAATCATGATTCAACAAGGCCAAGCTCTACCAGTTGCAACTCTAAGTGAGTTGACTGCCGATGGTATGGTGAACCACGACGTTACAGAACTGTTTGCGAACAAGAAAGTCGTACTCTTTGCTGTACCTGGCGCATTCACCCCTACCTGTTCAGAAGCCCATCTACCAGGCTATGTGGTATTAGCTGATGAGCTAAAGGCAAAAGGTGTTGATTTAATTGCGTGCGTTTCTGTAAACGATGCATTTGTGATGCAAGCGTGGGGCGAAGCTCAAAACGCTTCTGAGATTTTGATGTTGGGTGATGGCGACGCTAGCTTTACTAAAGCATTAGGTCTTGAAATGGATACAGGCGGCTTTGGTGGTATTCGCTCACAACGTTACGCAATGATCATTGAAAACGGCACAGTGACTAAGCTAAACGTTGAAGAGCCAAAAGAGTTTGAAGCAAGCAAAGCAGAAACGATTTTAGCGGCGCTTTAAGCTTACTCCTAAATACAAAAACGGAAGCCATCGCTTCCGTTTTTTGTTGGTTAACGCATTCTCACAACACTCGTTTGTTGCTTACGCTGCATTTCCGCAAAAGTCAGCACAAACGGGGATGACTGCTTTACACGGCTTGGTAATGAAGAAAGCGCATTGTAGGCATCCTGCTTCGTTTTAAAATCACCAACAGTTACCGTATACCAACGCGTGCCTCGGCTGTTTTTCCAGTTAACCCAAACCGGATGCTTAGGATCGATATAGCGAATATAATCTTTCACATCTTTTTCTTGCTTTAGCGCGAGTACCTGCATCGTGTAATGGTTTGGGTTTAAATAACCATATGCATCCTGAGAGGTCATGACTCCAACACATTGGCCGCTATCGACCTCCTGCTGGTAAGGCATAGCGCAGCCCATGAGCGATAAAATCAATGTCAAAGATAAAATCTTGTGCACGTGTCACTCCATTCTTGTTCTAGTTTCTTTTCTCTCGCACCCAAAAACACAAAACGCTCTTGGTCAGGTAAAAACACACCCTTACAAGAGGGCCTGTGTTTTAACGCAACGAGTATTCCAAAAACGTAAGGCGACCACGTTGGTCGCCTTAGTAAACTGATTTAATAGAAAATTAACAAGATAGAGTGATATAGACAGAAGTTCGCTACTGTTTAGAACCAGCTAGCGACCAATTGCTTAAACCAGTCTAAAATTCGCTTGAATAAACTGCCTTCCTCCACGGACTCCAATGCAACGAGCTCGGCTTCATTTACGACCTTACCGTCGACTTTGTAAAGCACTTTACCAACCACTTGTTGCTCAGAAATTGGCGCAACTAAATCACCGTTGTATTCAACTTCCGCTTGCAGATTTTTTACATCTCCTTTTGGCAAAGTGAGATAAACATCGTTAGCTACGCCGACAGTAAGCTCGTCTTTTTCGCCCATCCAAACTCGAGCTTTCGCAAGTTCCGCACCCGCCTCAGTCGGCATTACCGTATCGTAAAAGCGGAAGCCATAACTCAACAGCTGCTTGCTTTCTGATTCACGAACATTCTCACTCTTCGCTCCCATCACTACGGCAATCAAACGCATATCACCTTGTGTTGCAGAAGTCGCTAGACTATAACCCGCGCCACTTGTATAACCAGTTTTCATGCCATCGACATTCATACTACGATCACGAAGCAAGCCATTACGGTTGTATTGAGTGATGCCATTGTAAGTAAACGAGGTTTCGCTATACAGCGGATAGATATCAGGTAAGTCACGAATAATCGCTTGGCCCAACTTGGCAATATCATAAGGTGTCGAATATAAACCGTCACTGTCTAGGCCGTGAGGGTTGGTGAATGCCGTGTTAGACAATTCAAGCTTGGCGGCCCAACTATTCATCAAACTCACAAACCCTGATTCACTTCCCGCAACATGCTCAGCAATAGCGACACTGGCATCGTTACCAGATTGAACAATCAGACCACGGTATAAGTCAGACAAAGAAACGGAAGTATTGACTTCAATAAACATTTTTGAAGAATCTGGGAAATTTTTTGCCCAAGCATTTCGGCTGATGACAACCTCATCATTCAACGTAATATTGCCTGTATTAATTTCTTGACCAGCTACATAAGCAGTCATCAACTTCGTTAAACTCGCGGGGTTTAAACGTTTGTGGGCATCACGTTCAACCAGTACTTTCCCCGTATGGAAGTCCATCAAAACATAACCACGAGAACTGAGTTCTGGCGCATTTGGCACAACTGAAGGCGCAGCATAAGCCAACGAGGATACAGCAGCGAACCCTGTAATTAACACTGTGTGTAATATAGTACTTTTTCTCATCATGACATCTTATCTTAGTAGCATTTAAGGCTTACAAACGGTACCCGAATTAATTCAAAGCGCGGGATTACCTAGTTAAAAAACGAGTATATTGAAACGGCGCTCAGTTACAGCCACCTTGTTACGATTGGTTACTTTTACTCAATGTTTGTCGAAAATAATGAGAGGTAGGTAGAGCTTTCGTCTTGAAGAATGAAACAGGAGCGAAAATAATTCCGTAACGCTATGTTTTTTGAGAGGGGAGAAAAAGCGCGCAAGTCAATTCAGGGAGTAAGTTGGTATAGGAAAAGTAGTTGAGCTTTTATCCATATCTAAATAGGAAACAACAAAAACAATCAACAATAAGTCCAGCTAATTACTTACCAAGAAAACATATTGAAAACGCATCATAAAATCGTAATTAATTATCGATAAATTTAAAAACCTAATATTATAATTTATGTAAATTTCATTTATTATTAAACTGGAGAAAAATACAGCTTTCCTTTTTTAAAACTAAGAGACGATTTTTTCGATGTTTTTAGGTTTATCTCATCAGAGAACTTGGTATAACAGTGAGGGATAAGACATCCGGACTTAGCGCGAAAGGATAACCCACTGTTATTTAAGTTCACACGCTGCTTTTTAATGACTAGAGACTTTAAACTGCGGTTACCTTCGGTTTGTGCGGCTATTCTTTGACGTATCCCAACCCAGTACGACTCAAACGACGACATCATACATATCCTCTTTCATGATATAAGCATTAATAATTAAACATCGCTAAAAGCTAAGCTTGTCTTAAATAAAAGTACTAGAAATTGATTTTATTTCTTCAAAACAAATCAACACGCATATTCCACATAAATTTAGTGGTTATGTCAAATATTAATTATCATTAATTTTATTTATAATGGATATAAAATCAGTTTATAATTTTTAAATAATTTAATTATTAGAAAGCAGTATGACCAGTCCATATTTAACATGGAAATATGAGCTTTGTTTCGCATCATAATATATAAATACATTAAAAATTCATCTACGAACTAAATGCTCTTCAAGAGGTGATATAAATTAGCATTTCGAGACTAAATGAGAATAAAAATAGCGCACCGTATATGGTGCGCTATAGATTTGATTAAGGTCACTGTATAAGCATAGATAAAACTAAACTCATTTGACGTAGCTAGGCCAAGATTGCTTATGGTTTAAGTTTCAATACTTTATCAATATCTTCTGCGCTGTGGCGCTCAGGTAACTGCTCCCATTCTTCACCCCATGAACGGTTCACAATTCGACCACGTTTTACCGCTTCACGCTCATCAATTACTTTTGCCCAACGCACAACGTTTTTGTAGCTTTCTACGTCTAAGAATTCAGCCGCATCGTAAGCACGACCCAACACAAGGTTGCCGTACCATGGCCATGTTGCGATATCAGCGATGCTGTACTCATCGCCACCTAGGAATTCATTGTTCGCAAGACGCTTGTCTAATACATCTAACTGACGTTTTGCTTCCATTGTAAAGCGGTTGATTGGGTACTCGAACTTCTCTGGTGCGTACGCGTAGAAGTGACCAAAACCACCGCCTAGATATGGCGCAGAACCTTGCAGCCAGAATAACCAGTTCATTACCTCAGCACGCTTAGCGCCTTCTTTTGGTAAGAAATGATCAAACTTCTCTGCTAGATAAAACAAGATGTTGCCAGATTCAAACACGTTCACTGGCTCAGAACCCGAACGGTCAACCAATGCCGGAATTTTAGAGTTTGGGTTAACAGCCACAAAGCCAGAGCCAAACTGGTCGCCATCGCCAATCTTAATCAGGTATGCATCGTATTCTGCTGCCGTTACGCCAGCCGCCAAAAGCTCTTCAAACATGATCGTCACTTTCTGACCATTTGGGGTACCCATTGAGTAAAGTTGGAATGGGTGCTCACCAACTGGAAGCTCTTGCTCATGACGTGCGCCAGAATCCGGACGGTTGATGCTCGCCCACTGACCGCCGTTTTCATTATCGTTTGTCCAAACTTTTGGTGGAATGTATTCGTTAGCCATTGTTTTCCCTTATTGTGTTTGAATGCATCTTCAAACTGACGGGTCTTACGCGCCAGCAAGCATTATTAACATCACCTCTTCGCCAACTGCGATTAGGCATACTCAAGATATTAGGTCGAATTCGCTAAATAAAAGTCCTGCAATCTCTTTTAGTTAGAACCTTTGGTTATGGGATTTTCTTTCACGCTATAAGTAAAAACGTCGCGATAATGTGAACTAGGTTCGAGATGCCAATAACGAAGAACAGATCAGATTCAACGGCCCATCCATCATCTCCGTCTGAATCAAACTCGTATCGTGGCAACAACTGATCGAGAAAGCGAACCCGTGTAGGTAATCTGCCAATAGATCCAAACTGTCTTTCTCCACTTGCGGAGACAGTGCCAAAGGCTGAACAATGATTTGATAGCGCTCGGTAAACACTTGAGCAGGGCCATACGATGTCATGCTCAGCATGGTTTGCAATAACCCGTTGTACTCACGCAGCAGTTCAATGTAGCTAATACACAAATTTTTGAGTTCGCCTTGCCAATCTTCATTCACTTTCGGTTGATAAATTTCCTCCACCAGCGATGTGGTCAACGCTTCAAGCAACGCATTCTTGTTTTTGAAGTAGTAATAGATCGCCATAGGATCCACATTTAATTGCGTCGCTAACGAGCGAATACTTGGTACCTTGCTATCCTTTTTCATCAATGACTTAGCTGTATCTAGGATGCTTTCTGCGCTTAACTGCGACTGCTTAGCGGCTGGTCTCCCGCGTTTCTTTTCGTTGACAGACATTTGATCTTCTCGATAAACTCATACTTATTCTACATTGTAGAATTAATTTTAAACCATACTTTAGCTTGGCTCAAGCATCACCATTTTGATGAGGTACTCATGGCAAATATCGTATTTATTGCAACCAGTCTGGACGGTTACATCGCAGATAAGCAGGGCAAACTCGACTGGCTACATTCAGTACCAAATCCAGACAACATTGATACTGGTTTCTTCTCACTGATGGAGCGTATTGATGGCTTGGTAATGGGGCGCAACACCCTAGATGTCGTACTGAGCTTTGATTGCGATTGGCCATACAGCAAACCTGTGTTTGTACTCAGCAATACCATGACAGAAGTGCCACAAGGCTACGAAGACAAAGTCTTTCTAGTAAAAGGCGAGCAAAAAGATGTGCTTGCGGAGCTAAACGCAAAAGGCTTTAACGATCTTTACATCGACGGCGGAGTGACGATTCAGAACTTCCTGAAAGAAGATCTTATCGATGAAATGGTGATCACGCGCTTCCCTATCCTACTTGGCGGCGGCGCACCTCTATTTGGGGATTTAGAACAACCGCTAAACTTCAAAGTCACCAAGAATGAAGTTGTTCTGGATACCTTAGTTCAAACAACTTACGTGCGTGATAGGCAGTTAAGTTAGATAGTTAGAAAGAAAAACGCCCTTCACTAAATCAATGAAGGGCGTTTTAATGTATTCGAAACCGTTACTTAGCTGATTCAAACAAACCAGTTATACCTTTCAAAGGGAAAAGCCTTGCTTGTTCCAACCCTATCAACGTTACTTTACTAAGGTCATCAATAAAGAAACGACTGGTCATCGTGTGTTTGCCACCATTAATGAAAATCTCGATGACAGAATTGTCGATATATATATCAATCGTCTGCTTAGCGTCCAATCTTGGTGCTTTTCGAATGCTACCAAATTCTTCTGCGTACAAATGAGACATGTGACGACGGTCCAGCATAAACTCGTGCTCTGTCGCACTAAAGACGATGTTGTCACCTTTGAGGTTACTCAGCTCAAGTTCAAAGCCATCGCCCTCAAGGTCTAATTGGATCAAACAACTTGTGCTTTCCAGTGTATGGGATTGTGCAAAGACCACCTCTTCTTTTCTTAAACTCTTCAGCTCAGGGAGCGGAGCTTGAACAAGAAAACCATCTTTCAACGTTAGTTCTCTAGGAAGAGACAACATTCCTGCCCACTGGTGTGTGACCGATGGTGTGTCGATTTCTGGCAACCCTATCCATGCAATAAGAATGCGACGCCCATTCTCATCTAAATAGGTTTGTGGGGCGTAGAAATCAAACCCATAATCTGGCTGCAAAATATCTTGGTGGTTTTCTAAAATCATCGACTCTAGGTTCAACTGATCACCCACGATATACGCAGCAGAATAGATGTTTTTGAAATCATAAGGATTATTACTGCTCACGCCCTGTGGAGAAAACAGCATCACCGATTGACCATTAATCTCAAAGAAATCAGGACACTCCCACATGTACCCAAGGTCAGAAAACTTGGTCTTGATAGGACCTTTATGCTGCCACGTTTTCAAATCTTTGCTTTGATAGAGCGCCATTGAACCATGCTCAGTTTTGGTTTGAGCACCCACCACCATCAAATAGTCGTCGCCTTTCTTCCAAACTTTTGGATCACGAAAGTGCTCCGTGTAATGTTCGTTCTCAATGACCACACCATGCTTTTCAATGTTGCCATCTGAATCCATGGTGGCAAAGCACTGTGCTGGAATTCGATTCCAGTTTTGGTCACGCTTATTACCAGTAAAAAACAGCAAAGCCTTGTTGTTTTCCACCAAAGCACCGCCCGAATAGACACCATGTGAATCGTAGTCTTGGTCGGGATGAAGACCCACACCATGATCAGTAAAATGGATGAAGTCTTTAGTAGAAAGGTGGTACCAATACTTCATTCCATGGACTGGTCCCACAGGCGTCCACTGGTAAAAGATGTGGTGCTCACCATTGAAATAGCACAACCCATTTGGGTCATTTAACAGCCCAAATCTAGGGGCGATATGAAAACTAGGAAAGCCTTTATCTTGCTGACGTGAAAGTGTCATTTCTTCGATATCACACTGAGGGATTTGCTCAAGTCGGCGATATCTTTGCTCTACAGTCCAACGGTTGTTTAAGCTCATAATTTTTCTCAACTGAAATTGGATCTGGAGATCATTGCCCAATAAATTGCAGCAATTCTGTCTGGGTCGGAAGCGCGGTCATTGCGCCTTTTTGCGTCGTCGCTAATGCACCACAGCCATTTGCCCATTGAATCGCAGAGCTAACAACAGGATGATTTTTCCAATCGTCATACCTAGACAGGCATGCCAGTAGCCCTCCGACAAAAGCATCACCCGCACCTGTGGTATCAATCGGACTAACGACTTGACCTGTGATCAGTTCACTCTGACTTTCAAAGACGCGCCAAACACCTTTCGCACCTTGTGTCACCAAGACCAAAGCAATATTCAAAGCGGCTATTTGTTGTAAACCTTGCGCCATCGATGTTGAGTCAGTTAAGAACAAAAGCTCTTCTTCAGAGAACTTAACCACATCGGCCATCGCTACAGCCTTCATCACGACAGCTTGGATTTCTGATTGATCTTGCCACACTTCATCACGCAAGTTAGGGTCAAAGCTAATGAAACCACCAGCGGCTTTTACTCTTTTGATCGCCTCAAATGTGCTGCTTCGACTTGGCTCATTTGCCAGTGAAATCGAGCAGACATGCAGCCAATCACCTTGCTTAAAGTTAGGGATGTCTTCAACAGACATAAACTGATCAGCGCTCGGTTTTACCATAAACGTAAAGCTGCGCTCACCTTGCTCGTCTAAATCCACCACCACTGTTGATGTTCTTTGCTCAGGATCTTTAACGAGAAACTCCGTGCTCACGCCCTCTTGATCGAGCGTTGATTGCATGAATCGACCAAATGGGTCATCACCTACACGTCCAAAAAACGCACTCTTACCAGATAGACGAGCAATAGCTACGGCGACATTCGCTGGTGCACCACCGGGACATTTGAGTAAAGAAGTCTCAGATTCCGGTATTAGATCGACAACAGCATCACCAGTTACCCACACTTGATTCATCTTGCTTACCTTGAAATTAAAGCCCTGATAGTCCAACGTGTTGAACACCTTCACTACCAAGTAAAAATTGAAAAAGGCTAGCCAAGCCATTAGTGCTTGGCTAGCACCCCAAACATTTAGGAAAAGAAGTGGATTTTGGGGGACTCCACCCCTAAGGAGTTCAGATTAAGCCGCTGCTTTTCTACCGACTTTAGCGCGGTCACGCATACCAAGAACAATGGTGAGAACAAATGCGGTCAAGAACGCGATCACCATACCCGCGATGTAGTACCCAATCTTCTCTGGCGTAATGGAAATGATGCCTGGAAGACCAGCTGCGCCCAATGCCTGAGCTTTCACATTAAACATTGTGATGAACGCACTTGATAACGCCGCAGCGCAAACTGCCGCAATAAATGGGTAACGTAGTTTTAAGTTAACACCAAACATAGCCGGTTCTGTAATACCCAGCAAACCCGTAACACCCGATGGAATCGCGATACCTTTCATCTTCTTATCTTTGCTCATCACGCCCACCGCCAACGCTGCCGCTCCTTGAGAAACGTTAGACATCGCCGCAATAGGAAAGATAAAGGTGCCGCCCGTCGTCGCAATATCCGCAAGAAGTTGAGTTTCAATCGCAATGAAGCTGTGATGCATACCAGTAATAACAAACGGAGCATAAATAAGACCAAATACCGCACCACCAACAAAGCCAGCTGTGTTGTATAGCCAGTTCAGACCATCACCTAATAGGAAACCGATATCACGCGTGAACGGACCGACGACAGTAAACGTTAGCAAACCCGCTATGAAAATCGCCAGTAATGGCGTTAAAAGGTTGTCTAAAACAGAAGGTATGACTTTACGTAAGCCTAGCTCAACCTTCGCAAGAATGAATGCCGATACCAAAACCGGTAACACCGAACCCTGGTAACCCACTTTTTGGATTTCAAAGCCAAGAATATTCCAAACCGGAATGTTGCCAGACACAGATGCGCCGCCGAATCCCCAACCATTCAGCAAGTCAGGGTGAACCATCAACATACCTAGCGCCGCCCCTAAATAAGGGTTACCGCCAAACTTCTTACTGGCTGAAAATGCCAGCAGAATAGGCAGGTAAACAAACGGCGCGTTCGCAAACGTGTTGATCATGTTCGCCAAGTCTGTCAGTCCTGGGTTGGCATCAATCAAAGATTTGCCATCAATGAACAAGCCTTGAGCAGTCAATAGGTTATAGATACCCATCAACAAACCACCAGCGACGATTGCGGGAATGATTGGGACGAAAATATCAGACAGCCCTTTCACCGCGCGCTGAACAATGTTTTGTTTCTCTGCGCCAGCAGACGCAACGTCGTTGGTGGACATTTCACTCATACCCGTCAACTTCGCCATTTCTGCATAAACTTGGTTTACGATGCCTGATCCAAAAATGATTTGGTACTGACCCGCAACTTTGAACTGCCCTTTTACCCCTTCAAGGTTATCAATCGCTTGTTCATCTATTTTTTGCTCATCTGCAACGGCAAGGCGTAAGCGTGTCGCACAATGCGCAAGTGCGGTGATGTTGCTTTTACCACCTAATAGAGTTAACAACTCTTTTGCTACTGCCGGATAATTCATTTCATACCCCATTGGATTATTATCTGAGCTTGCGAAATTTTCGGGAACGTTTGCAAAACAGATTTTTGCTCAATAAAACCAAATGATCAAAGATAAAGCAGAGAGAATGTGAGAATGATCGTCAAATTCTCTCCCTAAGAGCAGTATAGGAGGTTAGAATCGCTACTTATCAAAGAGCTTTTCATCTTCTCTTTGCAAACAATCCCAAAAAACGAAAAACAGAATGGATAGGAACAATGGCGAGTCTGCATGATGTCGCCCGTCTGGCTGGCGTATCAAAATCAACAGTGTCACGGGTTATAAACGATGAGTATGGCGTAAAAGAAGCGACAAAACAGAAGGTCCGCCAAGCAGTAGCGGAGTGTGGCTATTTGCCGAACCAAGTCGCTAAAGATCTAAAATCTCAAAAGACCAATCTGGTTGGTGTCATTGTTCCTCGGGTTTCCTCTCATGCCACATCCCAAGGTGTCGATGGATTAACCGATGTCCTTGAAAAAGCCGGGAAACATGTCTTACTTGCTAGCACTCACCAAGCCCACGAAAAAGAACTGGAGTACATTCAGATCTTTAACCAAAAACGGGTTGAAGGGATCATTCTTTACGCCACCCACCTCGATTCCAAACTGGTAAAAGCAATTCAAAACTCAGCCGTTCCAGTTGTGCTCGTCGGTCAAGATGGTTCCATGTTTAATATTCCAAGCATCATTCATGATGACGCACGAGTAGGGTTTGAAGCGGGAAATAGACTGGTTGCAAAAGGTTGCCAAACCATGGGTTTTATTGGTGTGCAAGGTGACGATATCGCGGTAGATAAGCAACGCTCTGAAGGATTTGTTCAAGCGCTACAGCATCATGGTTTTGAGATCGCCTTCCATGCTCGTGGTGACTTTACCATCGATTCTGGCTATTCATTGGCAAAACAACACTTAACAAAGAACCCTAAGCTAGATGGCTTGTTCTGTGCGACAGACCGTATTGCTATCGGTGCGATGAGAGCGATTCAAGAGCTCGGGTTAACACCGGGTAAAGACGTTTTAGTTCTAGGAGTTGGTGATGATGAGCTCGCATCAGTGTGCACCCCAACCTTATCAACATTTAACTATGCATTTGATAAAGCGGGTGAAAATGGTGCGAAACTGCTACTAGATAGAATTGCCAACAGAAGTTTTGAAATGAGTAAGATGGTACTAACATTCAAAACAATTGAGCGTCAGTCCTGTTAATGAAAAAGCGCCAACTGAAATCAGTTGGCGCTTTTCTTATTACTCTTTGTCGGTTAGATCCCTTTAGAACCAAGTTTCCATTTGCAGTGCAAACAGAACTTCACCACCATCACCCATCGTTGCAGCACCCGCATCCTGGCTAATCGAGTAGCCATTCAAGTCTTCGCTCCAATCAACGTAGCTAACTGCAAAACGTAGCTCCGGACGGTCAAAGAAACCTGCAGCGGTAGACATCTTAAGCGTTGGTGCAATTGTCGCTTTGTAAAAACTGCCACTTGCTTTATCAATCGCATTGTCTAGGTCCATGTATTGGTATGAGCCTTCATAAACCATCTCAAAGTTCTGCGTAAACTCTTGCGCTAAGCGGATGTTGAACGATGCCCACGTAAATTCATCATTTTTAGCAAAGCGATCTTGGCTGTGTTCTGCTAGCAACGCAGGTGCTACACGCCAGTTGTCGCCGATGCGTGTTACACCATAGCTGAACAAGCGTACGGCTTTTGCGTCTTCTAACAAATCTCCGTTTGAACCGATGCCTTTAAGTTCCGCACCCAGTCCATCACCCATCAAAATACCGGTTTTAGAGAAGCCTTCACTCATGCCAAAGAAGTTATCGCCATGGTAAGCAAACATCGCATGTAAACCTTTGTCCGCTCCGCCTTCTACGCGATCATTGTTATCAGCAGACGTCATGCCGCTCAGCATCAATTGCCAATTACCGAAGCGGTTGTTCATTGTCGCGATATAGTTTTCAACATCTGTTGACGAGCTATCAATCTCACCAAAATCACGACCATAGATCGAGAAGTTTGCTTTCCACGAATCGCTCATTTGGACGTCATACACACCAGCACCAGTACCAGATAAGAAAACAATATCCGAGTCAAAGAAGTGAATGTCAAAGTTATCACGGTCAAATCGTTTACCAGCCCAAAACGTCGCGTCAGCAAAAGCTCTTGATTCAGAGAACATACTCAACTTGTTTAGCTCAGCATATATCTGACGAACGTTTAATTGACTCTCGCTCGCCGTCCATTCGTTATTGGTTTCCGTACTATCTGCCAACATGATTCGGAACAATGCGCTGGAACCATCATCTGCAAAACGTTTGTGAATAAGGTTTGCTTCCACATAATGATCATCCTCTACCCCTAATCGCCCAACTGGAGCGCCAATAGCACCAGCTGCCGTCATGTAAGGACCAGTACCCACTGCACCATTCAGATCGTCATTAATCAGTAGCCCGGAACGAGCGTAGCCATGAAACTCAAAGCTTGAGGCTTTCTCATTTGCTTCTGTGGATGCTTTTTCTGTCTGCTCAAGTCTCTGTTCTAATTCATTAATTCGCTTTTCAAGAGCGTCAACATCTGTTGCTGCGAATGCAGGTGCAGTAACCATTCCAAGCGCTACTGCCATCGTCAAAGTGTGTAGTTTCATTTCCATAGTCTCACGTAAATTTATACTTAGGCATATTGCAAACGTTCCCAAGGAAAAATCGCAAACTTATGGTGACTTTAAATGTCCATCTAAAGCTTGAATTTCAGAGCGCTCGTACTCAGAGCGTCTCTACTACTTATATCAATGAGGGCGATAATATATAAACTTTTCGGGAACGTTACCTTTAAGAGGCCATTTTGTTACTTCTATCACGTTCAATTGTGTTACTTACAGAAAAATCATTAACCAGCGCACATTTGAATTAATTGTTAGCGCTAGAGGAAGTAGTTTGAAGGTGACAGGCTACAAAGAAGGGGTTTAGTGTTCATTTGAGAGAATAGTGCTCACTCGCTTCCCTATGCTACTTGATGGTAACTCATCTCTATTTGTTGATGAAAAGTAGCAGCTAAGGTTGAACGTAACTAAGAGCGAAGCGGATCTCGATACCTCATTTCAAACAACTTGAAAGGCTGTTAAGACGAGATAAACGACCTTCATTTTCTGTGAAGAGCGCTTTGTTGTTCTAATTCAAGCTAACGAAACACTTTTTTGGACAGAAGTACGTTAGAATACATACCCTAAAGTAGTCATAGATTTATTCAACCACTGCCTGAAAATGGGCCAGCCGCTCCCATTAATCAGAATGATAAAATGCCCAATAGAGATACATGAAAAAGCCAACTGTAATCACAGTTGGCTCAGTATTTCCCCTTGAACTTTTAAGCCTTATATTGACTAGAGCGTTAGTTCGGAAAGTGTTTATTTAAGAAGTCCAAAACATGAGTAACGTACTTCTCGGTATCAAAGACAGGTGCACTGTGTCCTACACCTTCTTCAATGAAAAGTTGGTTGGTAACTCCATGCTCATCAAGCTTAGCCTTAAGTATCTCACTTTGAGATAGAGGCACTCGCTTATCCAAGGTGCCGTGTAACTGTATATATGGTGGAGTATTTTCATTCACATAACTCGTCGTTGATGCTTTCTTGGCAAGCTTTGGAATATTGTTTGGAATATCTCCTAAGAAACGAGATACAGACGATTTTTTGCTGGTTTTCTTGCCACCTTTATTACTTAACTCAAGTAAATCGGTAGGGCCAAAAAAGCTCACTACGGCTGAGACCTTGTACTTTGGTGGCTCATAGAAATCTACTTGGTTGTATGCCGAGTTAGTCGCACCAATAAAGCCAGCGAGGTGCCCGCCAGCAGAGCGTCCCATTATCACAACATTGTCCGCTTTAATACCGAGCTTTTCAGCATTGTCGTACAAATAGTTCAGTGCATCATTAATGTCTTGTACTGGTTGAGGAAAGATCGCTTCTCCACTTAAACGATAATCAACTGAAGCTAGCGCATAACCTTCATTCAACACAGACTGAAGTAATAATGGGTTCTTTTCTGGGATGGCGTCTTTGCTCCCACGTTTCCATGCACCACCATGTACCCAGACTAATAACGGGTACTGAGTATTTGATTCAACCGAAGGAGTATAAAGATCGAGTTTAATCTCTCTTTCACCTACAGTTTTGAACAAGATATCCTTCTCTACATTGAACTCCCCAGCCAAACAGACAAAGGGCATAAGTAGCAGAGAGGTCATCGCAGACTTAATTTTCGTATTCATTGTTTTGTTATTCGCTTAAAAAAGTAAGTAGATTAGAAAGTCGCTTCAGCAGCTAACCAGTAGCGTCGGCCATCTTCAATGTAGCCAAACTCTTCCTCTGTGATTTGCTCATCGAACAAGTTATAAACCGCTGCCATTAACTTCACATTCTTAGTTACACGCCAGTTCACACCGAGATCCACGTAAGTAATAGAAGGTGCCAACGTTCTTGTGCTATCACTAGTGATGTTGTTTTTCTCTTTGCCTTGATAGTTCATGCGGGCCCATGAAGCAACATCATCACGCACTGCCCAATCACCATTAAGTGAGAAGATATGTTCAGGTGCTTGTACAAGAGGCAAGCCATCATCATCGTCATTAGTGTTCTTTTCACTACGAGTATACGAGTAGGTTGCACTTAGTGTAATTGACTCTGTAATACCCTTAGATACGGAACTTTCTGCACCATAGCTGTTCGCATCATCAATGTTGACGTAAGTGCGGTCGCAACTTCTGCTATCAGTACACGTCGGATCGACAAACTCACTTTCGATCTTGTCTTTGAAGTCGCTGTAAAACAAAGTAATGTTTGCAGAAAGGTCTCGCTCATTAACGTAATACAGTCCCATCTCTGTATTGATGGAGGTTTCTGCTGTTAAGTCTGGATTACCGTAAATAGAACAACGCCCTCTACAGCTCTCTTGAACCCACTCTTCGTCCATTTGTGTCAAACTAGGTGCTCGATAACCCGTAGACACACCACCTTTTAGCGTCCAACTAGGGTCAATAGACCAGACCCCGTAAGCTCTTGGGCTAAATTGCCCGTCAAAGATCTCATTGTCGTCGTAACGTAAACCAAGGGTGAGAGCGAATGTATCCGTGAGATACCACTCGTCCTCAGCAAATACTGCCCATTGCTTGTTTTTAGAGGTCAATGACAGTTTATTATCAGTCAGATCCTTTTGCTCGAAAGATGCGCCCAGTGTTAAGTAGTGAGCATTAAGAGGCAGACCCCATTGCGTATTAATTTGACTATTCTCGACTTCTTTATCTGCACCGATATTTTTTACTGTTTCATTACTGATAAATGAAGAACTTGTACCCCAAGAGTAGTTTCCGTCGTGGCTAAAACCAATAGATTGGCGTTCATATTCTCGTACTGCAACTTGAGACTCTCGCTCCACTGATTTACCTAGAGTGGTCTCTCGCTCTTGGTTATGATTGGTGAACTCCAGAGTAAAAGTGTCATCCGAGGTAGGTGTGAGGTACAAAGAAGCTCGATAGTTGTCGAGTGTCTTACCTGCATAACCACCTTCAATTTCATCTTCTTTTCTTTCCTGATACAGTCCAGTCAAAGAAGTACTCAACAGACCATCAATGACAGGGCCAGCAAGGTAAAGCTGCCCTTGATAGCTATTTCCAGATTTTGAATTTTCTTGAAGCGTCGTTTCTGCACGCAAGCTTCCGTGCCACTCTTGATAATTTTTACGCGTAATAATATTAATCACACCCCCCAAAGCATCAGACCCATAAAGGGTTGACATAGGGCCACGTACAACTTCAATACGTTCAATTGCACTCAACGGGGGAAGCCAGTCTTGTTCAGTAAACGTACTACCATTAGTTTGAGTTTCTCGACCAGACTGCTTCCTGCCATCAACAAGAATGGCCGTATATTGAGCAGGCATACCTCGAATTGAGATATCTTGGCCATCACCACCTCCTGTAACGGTTACCCCAGGTATATCACTTAAAGCATCAGTCAAATCTTTATATGAGCGATTTTCAAGTTGCTCTCGGGTGAGAACACTTATTGTTGCTGGCGCTTCTGTGACATTCTGTTCGTAACCAGAGGCTGTAACCACTACGGTTTCCATTGCTGTTGTATTGATACCAGTCTCAGGTAACTGGTCATTTGCAACAACGACCATAGGTACAGTAATACAAGCAGAAACAACTGATGTAGAAAATAGAGAGTATGTGAAAAGAGGCTTCATATTGAATAGGCTTAAAATGTAATTGCATTTAATAATTATTATCAATTAAACCTGATTATCATAATCACTGACAAGTTAATCACTATCGAGAAAAGAGAATATCACTATCCAATATACGAATAGTTAACCACGAATTACCCGATATAAGCATTTAAGCTAAAGTATCGGTTCCAACATAGAGCTGTTTAAAGATCTCTCGTACCCATTCACACATAGGATCATCGTTAAAGCGTTTGTGCCAATATAGGAAGACTTCTTGAAAGTCCAACTGTAGCTCGGCAGGTACTTCTCGAACGATCAAGCGAGGGTCTTGACAAGCTGCCTCTGCAAAAGGTGTCGGTAGATGAAATATAATCTCAGTCTCCGCAGCGATACTTGGAGCAGAACTAAAGTTATTCAGTTGCACTGGCGCTGATAAACGCTTTTTTTTGTTCGCTAACCCTAGCTCTTGGTATTTATGCTCAAACGACAATCGCTTCTCACCCTGCAAAGAGACTTGTCCAAAGTCAAATTCGGCCAAACGCTCTGGAGTTAGCTCTAAATCGGCCAGTGGATGATAGCGGCTCATAAGCAAACGGAAAGTACGCTTAGCAACAACCATTCGATAGATATTTTGCTCAGAGCTTGGCGGTTGATGAGAGGAAAGTGCGAAATGAACATCTCCAGCCACCAACGCATCAAAATGACGTTTTGGTGCTGAGTCCAAACTGACCTTAAGGTTTGGAGCCTCTTGCCGAATCTTAGCGATAACCTTAGGCATTAAGGTATTAATCTGAGGAAGAAGGCCGTAAACCTTAACGGTGCTTGATACAGTGCTCGGATCAAACGAGTCTCTATGGGCAAGTTTTTCTAAACTGGTAATCACATTATTGATGTCTTGCCTTACTGACTCTGCTTTTGGAGTCAGTTCATAGCCGTATTTCTTGCGCACCAGTAATTCGTCATTAAAGAAAACTCTCATTTTTTGCAGTGCTCGACTTACCGCAGACTGGCTCATATTTAAAGCCATAGCGGTGTTAGATACATGCTTCTCTTCGAGCAAGTGCTTTAAAACAAAGAGCAAATTCAGATCAATTTGAGATAAGTTCACGTCAATACCACCCATCAAGCTTCCAGTAGGTGGTATAGTACATAAATCTCTAGAGTTTGTGGTAAGTGTTTTCGATACTACAAGGCACTATTGAAACACAAGTCTGGTAGCAGGACAGTTTCCGTGCTAACACGAAAAGGGGCAAAAGTGTGTTTCAGTTCTTAAATGGGGAAGTGTTTTCCTCATATACCTCAACCAATACAGCTAGCCTTTCAAGTTTACAAATTAGTCTTATATTTGCTTTATCGAAAGGCATTGAGGTTACTTACCTTGGCGAGATTTTTTAAAGTACTCAATACTGTGTTGTATACGACATTCAACACTTGTACTGTTTCCCTAACGCCAGAGCTATTCATTGACATATCAACAGTTTTTTCTTTTACATCTGGCTTGCGGGCTTCGTAAACGTAATCGAGTTAAAGCTCTTTCGACACTCGATACATCTGGAGCGAGGAGAGCCAGAATGCCCTTTTCCATGTTCACGAACGGGCTCTGTTTTATTACAGAAACGATATTGAACTTGGATAGTAACCATGAGTTAAAAACATCAGAAATCAGGTGGCTATATTAACATCTATCAACCGATTTGAGTTATGACCAATAAAAGGATAGTTAGGTTTTTATTGCGTAAATTATCGGTAAGATGAAGTCATATAACAGGCAATATGTCAGGTGTGTAGAATTATTCTATTTTAGGGATTTTGCTCTAAGTATAAATGAATCTTTGCATTTCAATTTCAATAAAGCTTGGTTATTGATCATGTTTCTGAGTATGCGAATTATTACCAGTTATGCATATGATTGCTCATTGTCTAGTTTGACTTGTGTAACGTCACTTCAGCACGCACTACGCTGATTGTCTGTGTTTTCGTGTTGACAGTTTGGTACTAGGTAAAAATCAACAAGACTATGATTTCAAGGAACATTTTATGTTAAAGAAACTACTAAGTTGTTGTATCACCTCCGCGCTCTGTTTTCATTCTTCTCTCGCTTTTTCGCAACCCAATGAGATTGCGGACAGTACAGAGTTACAACAAGCTCCCGACACATTGCCTGCCACTTTGATGCTTGCACCGGACGACATCGCCATTGCAGATCGCTATATTGTGGTATTTCAACAGCCGCAAATGATGGTGAGCAATTCAACGGAATTCGAGCAATTCACGCAACAATCCGTAGACCGCATGTCTGGTTTGTATTCGATACAAGTGGAGTCGGTTTTTGACCACTCGATAAGTGGATTTGTCGCTAACTTGAGTCCTGAGCAACTAAAAGATCTGCGTTCTGATCCTCGTGTGGACTACATTGAGCAAGACAGAATCCTATCGCTTGACCCAATAGTCTCGGCAGACGCAAATCAAACCAATGCCATTTGGGGACTAGACCGAATCGACCAACGAAACTTGCCACTCGATAACAACTACAGTGCCAACTTTGATGGGACTGGGGTAACGGCTTATGTCATCGATACTGGTGTGAATAACGCGCATGTTGAGTTCGGTGGTCGCTCAGTTTCAGGGTATGACTTTGTCGATAACGATGCAGATGCAAGTGACTGTAATGGACACGGCACACACGTAGCTGGCACCATTGGCGGCAGCTTGTATGGTGTTGCGAAAAACGTCAACCTTGTCGGCGTGAGAGTATTGAGCTGTACCGGATCGGGTTCTACTTCTGGTGTTATTGCCGGTGTGGACTGGGTGGCTGCGAACGCTTCCGGACCTTCAGTCGCCAACATGAGTTTAGGCGGCGGTCAATCCGTCGCTCTGGATAGTGCGGTGCAAAGTGCGGTTCAGTCAGGTGTCAGCTTTATGCTAGCAGCAGGTAACTCCAACGCCGATGCGTGTAACTATTCTCCAGCACGCGTTGCTTCCGGAGTAACTGTCGGCTCGACCACCAGCACGGACGCACGTTCGAGCTTTTCAAACTGGGGCAGTTGTGTGGATGTATTTGCGCCAGGTTCACAAATCAAATCTGCATGGTATGACGGTAGCTACAAAACCATTAGTGGCACTTCGATGGCGACGCCACATGTGGCGGGTGTAGCAGCATTGTATCTTCAAGAAAACCGTTCACTGTCTCCAAGCCAAGTAGAGTCCTTGCTCGTTAGCCGCGCAACTAGCGGAAAAGTGACGGACACAAGAGGCAGCGTGAACAAGCTACTTTATAGCTTAACGGATGCAGATTGTGGCCAAGACTGCGGTGGCCCAGATCCAACACCGGACCCAGAAGGCAAATTAACCTCGGGCGTGCCAGTAAATGGTTTAAGTGGTTCAACTGGTCAAGTAGCGTATTACTATGTTGATGTAGAAGCTGGGCAGCGCTTAACCGTACAAATGTATGGTGGCAGTGGCGATGCGGATTTGTATCTCCGTTTTGGAGCAAAACCAGCACTGAATGCATGGGACTGCCGACCTTTCAAATACGGTAACAATGAAACATGTACGGTCAGTGCGACGCAAAGTGGACGTTATCACGTCATGATTCAAGGTTACTCAAACTATAGCGGTGTCAGCATTCAAGCGAGCTACTAGTTATTCTTCTCTTTTAGTAAAGAGAACAAAGCCCGCTTTTCGGTGGGCTTTTCTTTTGGGAATACGGTGCTTTAGGGAATGCAGTGTTTAAGAGGAGACGCTATTCAAACGTATTGGCCTTTTGCTTCAAAAACTCAACTCGAAGCGGCATCGAAGCTTTCTATTAGTTAGTAGTACTCGCATAAGTCGGGTTCCTCAAACAAAAATGCCCTTCATATAAGTAAAGGGCGTTTGGTATTTGACGTTTTGATTAGCGAGCTATAACACCAGCCCACCGTCAATCTTGAGCACTTGGCCTGTGATGTAGGCGCTCTTGTCTGAGGTTAGGAAAGAGACGCCATTGGCAATATCTTGAACTGAGCCCATGCGCCCTAATGGGGTTTTGCCTTCCATCATTTGAATGACTTTATCTGGCAGGTTCTTGGTCATGTCGGTGGCGATAAAGCCTGGCGCGACACAGTTGACGCGTATCTGTGCACCCTTTCTTGAAAGTTCTTTCGCCCAGCCTTTGCTCATTGAGATGACGCCGCCTTTACTTGCGCCGTAGTTGCTCTGGCCGATATTACCATCCGTTCCCACTATAGAAGAAATGCTGACAATACTACCTGCACCCTGCTCTAGCATGACAGGAGCAACGCGCTGGGTGAGTAAGAACACCGCTTTTAGGTTCACGTCGATCACGCTGTCCCAATCTTGCTCTAACATGTCTGGCAACAGTGCATCTCGAGTGATGCCCGCGTTGTTAACCAGAGCATCGATTCTTCCGTGCTGCTCTACAACACTTTCTACTACTTCACTGACGGCTTTGGCATCACACAAGTTGACTTGATAACTGCTTAGCTGCGCCGACTGGCTCCATTCCACGGGCGATACATCTAGCCCGATTACGTGGAATCCATCCTCCAGTAATTGTTCACAAATCGCTTGGCCAATACCACGAGCCGCACCAGTGACTACTGCTACTTTTTCCGGTTTCATCTTGGTCTTCCTTAAATGTTGAGATTACAAATTCGCTTGTATCCCTAGCGTTTTTGTTTTTATGCCTAATCGCGTTACAGCTGCGCTTCTCATACGCAGGGTCTTTTATATCTTATAAAAACTATAGAAACAGTCTGGGAGTCGGATGTGAACTAATCAAGGCAACTTGATGACTATGGCAAGATCAACGTAAGAAAGTGTGTTGGAAGGCGCAAAGTTACACGATTGGAGGACTTGGATAGAAAAGTATTGGTCTGATTAATCAAATACTACTTCATCAGACCAATATTACTTGTCTCTTAATCTCTTACAAAAGCTGGTTTTGTTATTTTCACCAGAAAAGGCTGAAGCAAGAGATTAAACAACATGCCAGCAATAAACAGGGTGATCACAATACTCGCACCACTCGGTAAGTCATAGCGAGCCGATGCGGCAATACCCGATAAGATCCCAACAATACCAATGCTGATACTGGCGACAAAGAATCGAGTTCCCTTCAATGCTGCCGCACATAAAGCTGGAATCACCAACAAAGCAAATTCTAAATAAATGCCGGTTAACTTGACCGTAATGGGCATCAGAATAGCAAAGATCAGATAAAAACCACTACCGCGCATAAACGCAGGTTTTAACCAAACTAATAGCAACATCGCAGCGGTAATGAGTGCCAAAGGCCAAACGTCTGCCCAAGTCGCCCATAACAGTTGCCCATTAAGAATGCCTTGAATAAAGTCTCCGCCGTGTGGGTCTTTGCTCACCAGCAGGATCGCCAGCGATGCAGACACGACAAACAAGCTGCCGATCATGGGCTCTAAATGCTGCTGGTATCGTTTCTCCATTAAGGCGATCAAACCGCAAAGCATCAAAGACATCACCCAAGGGCCAATCATTTCGCCAAAGAATGAGCCTGAGAACAGCGCGTATTGGCTCAACCAGTAGTGGCTTAGTGCTGCCCCCAATGCCGCGACTTGCGCCACCGCCAAATCTATAAAGATGATCTGACGATTAAGAACTTGTTGCCCCAGAACGATGTTGCCAACTAACGCAATTAAACCACACAAAACCGCAGGTAAAAGCCATGCATAATCCGCCATGGCTTAGATCTTCACAGGAACGGGCGGCACTAACACATCCAGTAAATCATCAATGACCTGATCGTACATCTCATCCAAGCTTTCACCCTCAGAAACGGTCAATGGCAGTTGAATCACAGGTTTGTCAGTATGATCTTGCAACCAGTTCGCTGGACGCTGATCCTGATGAGAGGAGTAAACAATCGCATCAAAACTGTCAGCATCTAACTTGGTAAGTGATTGCAGGTGAGATGTGGTCGGTGAAATGCCCGGTTTAGGTTCGAGATCGGCAATCTGCTTCATTCCGAGCCAATCGTACAAATAACGATACGTCGCGTGATAACCGACAACTTGCTTACCCTTTAAAGCAGCCCCTTTCTCATTCCATTCTTTAAGCTTTTTACGCCAATGAGCACGAAACTTCATACCATTCACTTGGTAACTTTGTGCGTTGTCGGGATCAATCGCTTTTAGGCGATCCGTGACTTTACGAGATAATGGAATCATGTCATTTGCCGCAAATTGAACATGTGGGTTACCGTGAGCGTGTATATCTCCCATGCTACGGTCAACGTGAGCATGAGTATCTAACATGCGCACGAAGTCCGTCGCGTAGATCATGCTCGGCGCACCATTTTGCACCGCCGCATTGCTGCTACGAACTTGCAGCATAGGTAACCACCCAACCTCTAGTTCTGCGCCCGAACACATTGCCATGTCCGCTTGGCGCATCTTCGCAATCAAAGAAGGACGAGCTTGTACGTAATGTGGGTCTTGCTTAGCCGTTGTCGCTGAATAAATACTGGCATCTGGCGCGTGGCTTTCAAGAAAGGCTTTCCATTCTGGCTCACAAACGAAAATGTTTAGAGCCGAAGCAGGCGAAGCAATGATGGCAGCTCCTGCCGCCATCATCACCAAACTGCATTTATTCAATGTCAGCTTAGAACGCATGAGCACCGTGCGCTCCAAATGTCATCACATATTGCAGAGTGAACACGTTGTCTGTCTCGCTGTCTTGGTTATCAATGCGAGTGTATTGCGCACGGATAGTACCGAAATGAGAAGAATCCCATGCGATCATCGCATCCATTTCTTTATCATTCAGCTCAGTGAAATGCATGTGGTCGCCGTGTGCATGACCATCGTAGCTTTCTGCTTCGCCGTAACGTAGACCAGCTGACCAGCTTGGGTTGAAGCGATAAACGCCCGCAACATAGTATGCGCTTAGGTTGTCTGGTGACTCTGCATCGTTTTTATATTTGCTATCTACCACACCGTCTAACAGCATGTATTCAGCCGATAGCGTGAAGTTGCTGTATTTGTAATTACCGTCTGGTGCCCATTTCCAAACAAAATCAGCACCGTAAAGGTTCGCACCTGTCACTGCTGCGCCATGATGGTGATCGTGATCATGCTCTTCTTCATGACCGTGGTCGTGATCTTCGAATTCTTTAACCTTACCGTTTTCGTTACGTAGGTAGCTCAGGCCAAACTGCCAGCTTGAAGACTCTGAGAAATCGCTGCCAAGCTTAAGTGTTGTCGTGTAAACGCCAACTTCAGAACCATCTTCAACAGAAGACATCTTGCTGCCGCTTAACGCTTCTACACCCAACTTCACATATAGGTCTGTTGGAAGAACGATGTTTGCGCGCACACCGTCATCGTAGTAATGCGAGCCAAGGAAAGTACGGTAAGCAATTGGACGCTCAACAAAGCTGTCTGTGTGCATGTGTTGGTTGTTCAGGTAACCAAAGTCAGATAGGAATCGGCCAGCGCGCACGTTTACACCATATGGCAATGCCAAAGTTTCGATGAATGCCTCTTCAAGCTCTAATTCTGTATCATCACCATGACTTTCAAGAACCGCGGTCAATGCGCCGTAAAACTTGTCGTCGATATTTGATGAGAAGTTTAATTCCGTATGGCCTAGACCAAAGCCTTCTTCGCGCTCAGAATTATGACGCTGGCCATCTTGGTAGTAGCCATCAACAACAACACTAATCTGTGGGTTCGATAGTGTGTCGGCAAAAACAGGGGATGCAAAAATGCTACCGATCACGAGAGACACCAATTTCTTATTCACTACTTTTTCCTTTTTGTTATGTTATAACATTTAATTTTGCGATGTTATAATATAACAATTCTCATTACACAAGCAGAAATTTAAATTAGGCTCCGATTTCATGTTCGTACTCAATCCATGAATTAGGCTATCAACAAATGAATCAATTGATGTTTTTTAAACGTATACTAATGAGAATTAGTAATTAAATAAGTAACGGAATTTCAATATGTTGAATATGGATTTTTCAAAAAGAATCGTGATAGATACTGCTCAACAGGAATGGATCGCCAGCCCTTCCAAAGATGTGTGGCGCAAACCTTTGGAAAGAGAAGCCAAAGAATCAGGGCACACCACCAGCGTAGTGAAGTATGAGCCAAACTCGCACTTTTCGACTCATCCTCACCCTCAAGGAGAAGAAATATTAGTGCTCGAAGGAGTGTTCTCTGACGAAGATGGTGACTACCCTGCTGGAACCTACTTGCGTAACCCTCCTGGAAGTAAACATGCGCCCTATAGCAAAGAAGGCTGTGTGATTTTAGTTAAACTAAATCAATTCAATTCTGATGATCTTGAAACAGTTCGCATCAACACGAACGAAGCGAATTGGTTACCTGGCATCGGTGGGCTGAAAGTCATGCCATTGCATGATTTTGAGCATGAACATGTCGCATTGGTTAAATGGCCGAAAGGCGAGAAGTTTCAACCACACCGTCACTTTGGTGGTGAAGAAATTTTTGTGTTATCGGGGGAATTTAAAGACGAGCTAGGAACCTATCCTCCCTACTCTTGGGTACGCAGTCCACATATGAGTGAGCATTTTCCTTTTGTAGAGCAAGAAACGATCATTTGGGTAAAAACTGGTCACCTGCCGCTCCAAGCTCCTGCTCAGCACCCCTAATGTTTGCACACTTGGCATCGTCCATTGGAACTAAAATCGGCCCGCTATTTACGAGCCGATGATCATTTCGTCACTAAGAACCCATTATTCGCGAGTGGAGCCAGTCTTTGAGCTCAGCCCGGTTATGTTTTAACACGTTCATTTCGTGATCATCAATCGGGCTTCCTTGAAGTTCTAGTACGCGGATTTCCTTATCTAAAGCATTGTAGTTTTTAACGGTTTCAGCAAATGATGCATCGTTTTCGGTAAGCTGGGTAATGGTATCCAAATGTTCTGGGAATTCATGAGTTAATGAGTGATTTTCACCTAACATAGAGACCTCTTGGCTATTATTTGAGTACAAAATAGTGCCTAATTTTTGAGCACCACATGTATAACCGTAGCATCTAATGAGACGTTAATTCGTCGCACCGTCCACAAAAAGAACAACAAAGTTATTTTCAATTTTTCCTAGAAAGTGTTTTCTTTTTAGTCTCAATAGTCGAATGCAAAAGATGCCACTATGATCGTTCTATAATAACCCTCAACAATGAGAGCGATCATGCGAAAGACAATTCTAGTTACTGGATCTACTGACGGTATTGGTTTAGAAACCGCGAAAATGTTAATTAAGCGTGAACAACACGTAATAATCCATGGCCGGAATATAGAAAAAGTTCAACAAGTTGAGCAAAGTTTGAGGGAGATGAAAAGTGGTAAAGTTGAAAGCCTTGTTGCTGATTTATCCTCTCCCAATGCGGTAAAACAGATAGTGATGGAGATAACAGAACGGTTCAATCATTTAGACGTCATCATTAACAATGCTGGTGTGTACGCAACACCAAATCCAAGAACTAAAGAGGGTCTTGATGTACGCTTCGCAGTCAACACCATTGCTCCCTACTTACTCACTAGAGAGCTATTGCCGTTGCTCGGTGATACGGGTCGTGTGGTTAATTTGTCTTCAGCTGCACAAACAACAGTAAACACTAGCGCTTTACTCGGTAACAAACCATTGTCAGATGGCGAAGCATATGCCCAAAGCAAATTGGCATTAACGATGTGGTCACGAGCAATCGGACTAAAGCTTAAGAACACTGGCCCTATGTTGGTATCAGTAAACCCAAAATCATTCCTAGGTAGTAAGATGGTTAAAGATGCTTATGGGGTTGCTGGTGGTGATATCCGCTTAGGGGCAGATATTCTAACTCGCGCTGCGCTATCAGAAGAGTTTGCCCAAGCGCATGGTATGTACTTCGATAATGACATTGAAGCATTTGCGCCCCCACACCCTGATACATTAGATCAAAGCAAAACACAGCAGATAATTGATAGTATTGAATTAATCCTAAGCAAACCCTATTAATAACAATTAAGAATTATCTTGAGGTTCGTTTTTATTCGGACCTTAAAAACAATGTATTCGATAAGTGAAACTTGTTATCACTTTTCCGCAAACTCCCAATAAGGTGGCGTGCCATAGTATTCAGCAAAGTAATCAATAAAGGCACGCACCTTAGGCGCAATTAAACGAGAGCTTGGGTACACAGCCCAAATCCCAGCATCCATCGCTAAAGGGTGATCTTCGAGTACTTCCACTAGCTGACCACTTTGTAATTCTTGATAAACACTCCAAACCGAGTTGATAGAAATACCTAACCCGTTTACCGTCGCGTCTCTCATCGCATCACCATTATCGGTTTTAAAACGACCAGAAGTTCTTACATTGAACATTCCATCTTTTGTATTGAATGACCAATTATTCATTCCAACTAAGTTAATACATTCATGATTCGTCAAGTCTTGGGGCTTGTTAGGCCTCCCAAATTGTTCAATATAATCTGGTGATGCAACGATAATACGACGATCTGGCGCAAGCTTTCTTGCGACCAATGAAGAATCTTTCAACTCAGCGACACGAATGGCGACATCGAAACCTCCCTCAACCAGATCAATAATGGAATCAGAAAATCGGCAGTCCACGGTTAACCCTGGGTAACGCGCCATAAAACCTTTTAATGCGGGCACAATATGCAAGCGACCAAAAGTTGCAGAAGCGGTCATACGTAATACTCCCGTTGGCGCACTCTGCCCTGATCCAACAGCTCCCCTTGCTGCCTCCACTGTTGCAAGGACCTCCTCCGCGTGAGGTAAAAAAGCCTGCCCTTCTTCAGTTAAGGAAACTTTGCGTGTGGTGCGATGAACTAAACGAACTCCTAAGCTGTCCTCAAGTTTGTTGATGTGCGCACTAGCGACAGCAGGAGAAAGTCCAAGCTCCTGGCCAGCCATGCTGATGTTGTGTGTCGAAGCCAAACGGACAAATAGCTTTACATGATCGATGTTCATTTAATTTTCAATTATTTGTAAAAAATCACCATATAGAGCTTAGCATTTTCTTCCTTATGGATAGTAAATAAGTACTCCGGTTAGAAAAAACTGATGGGAAGATAGAAGTCCAGCTCAAACGCCTCATCATGGCTGAGGAAATGGTTTTTATGATAGTGAACATAAGCGGGAGTAGAACGCTGCTTAAAGCCTGAATTCGGCAACCACTTCTCTAACACCATACTCAATTGAGGAAGAAGCTCTCCATATACGCCTGTTAAGCGAAAAACAGCATGTAAACCACCCGGAATCGTCATTTGATTCACGACACCGCGTACTTTAAGCGGCTTATCAATCGCCATACAAGCCACATAGCGACACTTATCGAGCTCGACCCAAGCGGGGTTGGAGTGATGCAAACCGTATTGAACCGAAAAGTCCCGATTCTCAGAGCTTGCCCACGCCTTCAAAATTAGCCACGCATTGCGAATGGAACGGCTATAACCCTCATGCCGCACATAAGCCGCAAAGCGTTGTGGAACCTCCATAATTTTAGGTTCTGGCAACTCGCGTTTAGCAACCCGATGATAACCCGCAGCCACTTCCGGATCTTTTAGATACGGCTTTTCTGCGACTTGTAAATCATGCTTTCGCCACGCGCCAGGAGACATAGCGAACGTTGCTTTAAATGCTCGGCTAAAAGAAGATACCGAGCTAAAGCCGCACTTGTTAGCAATGTCTAACACCGACGAGCTGGTATCAAACATCAGTTGATTGGCGGCGTATTCCATTCTTGTGCGACGGATATATTGATGGACAGACTCCCCTACCACATCTTTAAAAATACGATGGAAGTGCTGTTCAGAATAGGCTGCTACATCTGCTAGCTCTTTAGCCGATAAATCTCTGCTAATGTCCTGGTGAATGTAAAACAGCACGTCATTGATCCTAGAAACTTGTTGGTGGCTCACGGAGTAAATTTTCGCTTAAATAGCATAAATGGACATGTTTAACAGCATAAATGGACACACCAAGCTTGGCAATTTACCTATACTATTTCTGACATAAAAAAGACAATTACGAGAAGCACAGCACATGGAAATCGCACAGTCATTACAACAAACTAAGTCATCCTACATCCGAGAAATCCTCGCTGCAGCGAGCGATAAGAACGTCATTTCTCTTGCAGGTGGTTTACCGGACGAAAAAACCTTCCCGATCGACTTAATGAAACCGACGCTCGAAAACCTCGCTAATATGCCAGAGGTGTTTCAATACGGCGCAACAGCAGGCTACGCCCCGCTACTTAACTTTTTGACCGATTATTACCAGCTGCCGGAATCTCATTTGGCTATGATCACAACGGGCTCTCAGCAAGGGCTAGATTTGATTGCGCGTGCGTACGTGAATCCGGGCGATAAAGTGGTGATGGAAGCACCGAGCTACCTTGGTGCTATGCAAGTATTCGGTCTAGTGCAAGCCAACATCGTGACCGTTTCACAAACCGAGCGTGGTCCAAACCTTGAAGAACTCGAACAATGCTTTGCCACGCAGCAACCAAAAATGTTCTACGCCGTACCCGATTTTCACAACCCAACGGGCGTATGCTGGGCGCTAGAGACTCGCCAAAAAGTTGCCGAACTTTGTATCCAATACGACGTTGCATTCATTGAAGACGCACCATACCGCGAGCTGCGTTTTTCTGGTGAAGCACTGCCGCTAGTTTCGGATTTCTGCCCGCAGCACTCCATCGTATTGCGCTCTTTCTCCAAAATAGCTTCACCAGGCTTGCGTATTGGTGTAGTTACGGGCAAGAGTAGCTACCTTGAGCCACTCATCAAAATTAAACAAGGTGCCGATCTGCACTCTAGTATTCCTATGCAAGCTTTGCTGCATGGTCTACTGCAACATGACAACTTCGAAACGCACATTTCAACCATCTGTGCGCTTTACAAATCACGTTACGATGTCATGTTTGCTGAACTGCAAAAACAGCTGCCAGAAAGTTGCGTACTCAAACCCGTCGATGGTGGTATGTTCGTTTGGGTCGAAATTCCAGAATGCGACACCTTCGAACTGGCGAAAAACCTTCTCGCAAACTGGGTTGCTGTAGTGCCGAGCCCGGTCTTTTATCCAGAAGGTTCAAAGGTAAAAGCCGCTCTGCGTCTTAACTTTACCAATGCTACACCAGAAGAACTGACGACAGCTGTCTCTCGACTCGCGGATGTCCTCAACACGTTGTAATTGAGCGCGAGTGTAAGAACCTGCCTTTGAGATTCAAAAAAAGTCTCAAAGGCAGCATCAAAAAAGTTCCCTAAAAAAATTTATATTTTTCCTTCAAATCAACTCTCTACAGTAAGTGCCTGTTTTCTCTTGAACCTCTCACTCATATAAAAATGAGAACTCAATCACGTATTTGATGGTTGGAAAAGTTACGTCTATCTTTCAGTCAAAGACATCAACTTCGCAGCGTTAATGCTCTCAATTTCAGACACTTTATCAATCGTGGCTTAGCGGTTGATAAACGACTAAAAAAGCATCTGTGGGCATACCCACTACGAAGGGTTGACCAGAACCATTCTGAATGTCGCGAGCCAATCTTTTGATTGGCAATTACGTCAGTGAATCGCACCAAATGACAGAGGGGTTATCAGGATGAATACTCGAACCACGACAGGACTCGTCACCATCGGCTGGTCCGTTACACTTTCACTTTTTACCGCATTCGCCGGGTATGCCAATACGTCGCCAAACTGTAGTGACGTATTAGTGGGCAACACAACCGCCGCATCGCAAAAAATGATAGTTTTATTAGGCGAAGACATCACCAAATCTAACCGTATCACTACGGTGATTCCTGCCGAAAACAATCCATTTGTGACCGAAGAACTGGTTTCGGTTTCTAACGACGTATCGCCAAACGGTCGTCTTTCACAAAAGAGTTTGGAAGAGATTCGGAAAGTCCGCTCAAATCTAGAGAAAGCAGCACAGGAAGTAAGCCGATTACAGGGCACTTTTGAAGTGGCTTTAATCAGTTTGATTGATGGTTACTGCCAATTTTCTAATCATAAACGTACTCAACATGCCAAAATCGACTTTGACCATTTGGAAGGCCTCACTTTGTATTCAATCCCCGCTTTAATAGCAATGGTCGATCAGTCGTACTACATGGCAAAGAATCGAATCGCTAATGAGCAGAAACAGTTAAGCGACATTGAAAAAGAGAAACAGAGGCAGAAACAGCAAGCAACTGCGGCAGCAGCCGCTCGTTACCAAGACAGTAACGTACTTGTAAGAGTCGAGAACTTTGATGGCGCTAATGTGACATTTTCCGTTACTAACATTGGTTCACAAGGATCATTGCAACCAAATTTCAACTCGTTTAATGCATATCGCACAGAAAGTGGAGAATTAATCTACAAGTCAGAATCTTTACTACACCTGGCGGATACTGCAGGTAACACACTTGAAACAATGGGTATCGCTGAGCTCTCATCACAAGGTGGAAGTGACATATCGATCTCTCCTGGAGAAACCCGAAAATTCGTTACTAGCATTGCTTCAGAAATCGCGCCACATACGCAGTTGAGTTTAGAGTTTCCAGCCAAAGTGCTTAATACCGAGCGAGACTTTACATTGTCGTTTTCTGATACATCAGCGGTGGCGACAGCAAACGTTAATTAACGTAAAGTCGCCAGTATTTGTAGAACGCATCAAAGACAGGCGAGCAGCGCCTGTCTTTCAATTATGATCAAGCCAATAGCTACTGTTTGCACTTGTAAGCATTTGCAAACATCGTCACTGACGTAGAAAAGCTCAACGGTTGATATAAGTACAAGGTATCTGCGCCTAAATCTGCCGCCTTGATGCGCATTTGGTTTAACGTACCCCAAACCATGTCTTTATCTGCGTGAAGCCAGTAGTCGTAAAAGTGCCCTTCTGAGCCGATCACGGTACCCATTAGTTCACAGTTTTCAATCGCATTCACATTATCCCAAAGCACCTGTACTTGCTCAGATTCTTGAGTTGGGAACGTCACACATCCCGTTAATGATGCCGCTAACGCGAGGGTCATCACTCGCTTTTTCATACTTATATCGCCAAAAAATTTCATAGATGGCAGATTTTATGAATGGCTGATGTGATGACTAGCAAAAACTTTTTATCGCGTGTTCAAGCAAACTTAATGGACAACGGAAAAGACTCAAAAGGTGATCATGCAACTAGCGAGCAAAAACCTAATCACTCAAACCTAGCAATAAAGCTGTATCTGAGATACAACAGTAATGATTAAATAGCCGCGAGGGATAGAGTTTGGTTGCTAAAAATAAGCTAATTCGCTACACAGCTACGGAAGTCGCTGATGCATTTGACAAAGAAGATGAGCTCATTAAACAAGTTCAGTCCAACCAACTCTCGCAAGTGCTATTGCTTTGGCAAGTAAAAAACCCAACGCTCGTGCTTCCCGCTGGTAAGAAATGGCCAGTGTCTAATGAGTTAGAACATGCGTTAAACATGTCGGGCTGGAAACTCTTTTCCCGTAAAACCGGTGGTGCACCAGTCCCTCAAGTGCCAGGTATTATCAATCTATCCCACATTTACCACTGGCCAGAAGGCGAGCCTTACAACATCAAAAAAGCGTATCTCGATTTATGTGCGATATTAACGGTTTTCTTTGAACAGCTCGGCGTGAAAGTGGATGTTCATGCTACACCGTATTCCTACTGCGATGGCGAGTACAACCTCAACATTGACGGGCAAAAAATCGTGGGAACCGCGCAGCGCGTTTTACTTAAAAAAGGCGGTGGACAAGTGGTGTTATCACAAGCATGCATTCTGATTGATGCCGACGTCGAGAAGATTGTCGAACCAGTACAAATGTGTAATCAGCTTTGCGGTCACAGCGATGATATTCGTGGTGATGTCCACACACCGCTCTTCCATCATATATCCGACCGTCCGTCGGTAGATTCACTCTTTCAGCAATTAACTAGCGCGTTTTTAATGCATGCAAAAGCGGAGTAAAAATCAGTGTAAACAAAAAGGGAGCAAAAGCTCCTTTTTTGTTTAACGATATTAAAAGCGAACTTCGACTTCTACGCCTTCAATCCAACGGCTTTTTTCTAGAGCTTCATCAAAACTCAGCGTCACCTTCAAATACGCAGGTTGACCTTCGAATGGGCTTTGCAGTTCAGAAGGCAATTTGTTCACAACCTCAACTGGCTTCGATACCGTCGCTCTAAACTTTCGACCATCAGGAAATACAACTTTCGCTTTAGTATCCATCTTACTGTATTGGAGATATTTAGGGTTTAAGAAAGCGGTTATCTCCGGCGTAACATTGCGAGCGATCGTAAGTAAGGGAGTATTTTCAGAGACATTTTGCCCTTCGTGTACATGAACATCGAGCACGCCCCCTTTCATAGGAGAACGAAAAGTTAAATTTTCTTGTTGCGCGCGTTTGACTACCAACTCACGCATTAATGATCGATACTCTTGTGTCACTGGACCAGCCAACTCTAACTCTTCCAAGTTACGCATCGCATCCACATAAGCAATTTTCTGACTGCTTAACTGATTGCTCAGTGAGTTATTCACACTCACAATAGCCGCGTAATCCACCTCAGACACCTGCCCTTTCTTTCTGTAAACGTCGTATTTTTTCTGAATATCACGGACCTTCTTCAAGCCTTCGGCTGAGCTTTCAATAGCACTTTTGTATAGCTCATCAGTACTCTGAACCTGATTTTTTGACAATTTAATCAACTCTTCTTTTATAAAATCAATCTCCTTGTTCAACGCATTATCTTTTAACAACAGCAGCGCTTGATCCTGAGTCACTTCCGTACCGACATTCACAGGCACTGGCCCAACAATGGCAGAGCGAGTTGCCGTCACCGTAAGTGGATGTGACGTGATAATGGCGGGTGCCGTCACTAATACTTGCGTTCTAAACAAGTAATAAGCCATAAACAAAAGCGGACTGATTACAATCGCTAAAATCAAGTACCAACGGAGACGATAACCGCCACGCTTTGCCTGTCCGTAGACGACTTTCATCCCGTTCTCAGACTGCGGTTTATTTTTCTTATCTAAGTGAAAGTTAACTTTCATACTAAAACTTTTTACCTCGCTTCAATACCCACCAAGGTGCCATACTCGACTCTTCATGACTTCTCCTCACAACTTCATTAACCATTGAGAAAGCGGTAATCAAACGCATGAAAAACTGGTAGAAAGGGTAAAGAAATAACCATTTCGCTGACTTCAAATCCTCTTTTTTTCTCTCTGATACAAGCCCAATGTAGACAACAAAAATCAGAGCTGATAAGAAGAGGTAGACAAAATAGAGCATTAGCATCAACGCCAATACAAATTTAAGTGGATAGACAATCACCATGTACACGCTAAATATCACCACAAGCAGCGGCAATAAAACGTTTTGAATCACGCCATAAGCCAAAGTGAATAAGAAGTTTCCCCAACCAAGTAACCGTGGAGACAACCCTTCATTGTGTTTACGCAAAAACAAAAACAATAAATCGCCATCCCAACGCAACCGCTGCAATACCAAACCTTTCAACGTATCTGGTACATCAGTATGGCCGATGGAGTGCGTCGAAAAGGCCAATTTATTATCAGGGTAACGACGTTTGTATTGCTTCAAGCGCATGGTTAAGTCGAGATCTTCTGCGGTATGCGTATCCCAGCCCCCCACTTGCTTAAGCAGGTTCTTCCGAAACGCTCCGAAGGCGCCAGAAATGTTATTGAGCACTCCCCACGTCGCCATCCCCGTTTTACCGGCTTGCATCGACAGCATGTACTCCAAGGATTGCATTTTGGTCAACAAGTTGGCGTTATGGTTGCGAACTCTTAACGCACCACCGCTCGCAATCACATTTTTATCCGCAAACTGTTTCATCATGGTGAAGACCATGTCGTTATCGAATGACGTATCTCCATCCACGTTAATGACGATTTCACCACTAGCCATTGATAAGCCGGCATTCAGTGTTGAGACCCTGCCTCCTCGTTGCCATTTTGGCAACACGCGCACTTTACGATTACGAACGCCTGCATGCCTTTTCTCACCATTTAACGCGGCTTGATAGGTATCTTGGTTTTGTACCGCCCCATCAACCACAGCAAGTATTTCAATATGACCTGGGTAAACTTGCTCAACTAACGTATCGATAGTGATTCCAATCGCATCACCTTCACCATAACAAGTAATAACGAAACTCACTGAAGGAAACCGCTTTAATTCTCGGTCTTCTTGCGCATATGACCAACGAAATATCCCTGTTAGCACCAGCAAATATAGAGGTAGCTCGATAATGATCATGACGGGAAACAGTAATAGCCATAACTCTTCATTGTGAAGTAGCATGCCTCGAAGATAGTCGAGCAGAACGAGACTATCTTGCAGCATAAATCTCACCCATCAGCGATTCCATCCAAACAGAAACACCGTCTTCAATGATCGGATCGGGCAGGTCCCAAGCAAAGACATCCAACTCAAACTCTTCGTCTTCAACTAGTTCACCCAGATCCGATAATTTTTGCTGTAAAATGGACAGGCTCGCGTTGGTCGTATTTGGCATTAGGACAAGCAAAACATCCTGTTTGTACTGACAACAGATATCGGTATCTCTAAACAAGCCGCTAAGACGACGCGTCAGTTGATCCATCAATGAGAACAATCTTGCATCGCCATATTGCTTACCGTATTCATCGATCGTCGGTAAATGCAGTCCAAGTAGAAGGTGCTGTTCTTTGTGTCTCAGCGCGACTTTATTCAACCATGCAAGCAAATTTTGGAAAAAGCTGACTTCCACTTTGCCTTTGATCGAGAGTTCAGGAGCTTGAATGGACTTACCGTGTTGGAAAATGTATTCACCCACTTCACCAAGTCGATATTGGTAAATTTTACGGACAACAAGCTCTTCAACCTTGATCTTTGAGTCACAACTTAAACATTGACTGATCGTCGCCGCTTCAACAAATAAACTGGAGCAACTATTACAAACGTGGTTTTCAAGCGGGCGATCATAATCAACGCCGATATGGCGCAGCTGAGTCAAACATTTGGGGCACTCGAGCTTTCCACGGCGCTGAAAGCTGTGTTGTTCACCAACATGGCCACAAGTGAAGCAGTGCAAAGAGCTTTGAGAGTCGATATCGATGCTGCTGCAATCCGGGCACACCTCTACATAATTCAAGTGCCCGCTATTACATTGAGAACAAACACGAATTCTGTCGATCAGTACTTCTGCTTCTAATACTCCGCGACCTTGCTCTGAGAGTACGTATCGATAAGTCGAATAAATATCAGGAAAGAACATATCGATAATTGGATACGAATAAACCGACATAGACTCTAAGCTTTTTAAAGCAGTCACTCTTCGCTGACGATTGACCCCAAGCCAACCAATCAAAGGGTCTAACACTTCCGGTTCATCAATGGCATCGAGCTTATTTTGAATAGATCGCCAAATTTTTATTGATTCTCTAACTTCAAATACACCGTCGGTAACGCATCGAGAATAAGGGGTTTCCACGGAGACATAAACCGCCCAAGACCAACGTCCTTTCTCCTGATAAAACGCTTTTAGCGCGGTATCTATTTGGTGTGAATCTTGATAAGCAATACACACCATGCCACCGAGTCCCGTTGCCACCTCATCAATATGATTAACCAAAACCATATCTTCAGCTAACTCACTGACAGGCTGTTCACCAACCCAGTAGAAATTGTTATTTATTGACGACATTTTATTAGTTCTCACAACCACAAAATTAATTCATAACATCAGAAATATAGAACTTGCAGTAACAAGGCACTCTAGGTAGACAAACCTTGCCACCGTTAAATACAACAATAGAACAAATATTTAGAGAGCTTTAACTCAGGCAGTAAAAGCAGAAAGATCTCTGAATAAAGTGTGAAGGAGTCTGTGAGTAGAGAAATCGGACAGCAAAGCGCATAGTACAACCTTTTGTTAGCAAGCTGGGATAATAGTGCGATTTGATGCAGAATTAGATCCTTGCATTCACATCAAGCTCATTGTTTTATATCAGTCGATTCCTTTCTGCTCAGCATTTAACCATACCGTCATGTATCAAATCTGAGACTTGGTAATACTTTACCAACTAATTTCCATTAAAATTGAGTGGCAAAACACTGAATAACATTCAATCATTCTGATTATTTATCAAATAAGTATTTTTAAGCCGTTTGAGTGATTAATAATCACCATTTTTCTCGCTGTTTTTTCCGAAAGAACACGTAACACATTCAAACTACAGAATGAATCTACGTCACTTTTCTATGCTCTTTTTTGTTCAAAAAAGAAATGAGATCCAGTTCAAATATTTATCCATGACGGAATTAGTTGAAGCCTGCGCTTAAAAGCCTCAGAATGTCGCACTTTTCGCACCGATTTGTTTTCGGCGCGTTGTTATCTAACTCTACAATTGAGAATCATACATATGGGTTTTACCTCGTTAGGTCTATCTGCTCCAATCCTTAAAGCTATTCAAGAGAAAGGCTACGACACCCCTTCGCCAATTCAGGCAAAAGCAATTCCTGCTATTTTGGAAGGGAAAGACGTAATGGCAGCAGCGCAGACTGGTACAGGTAAAACTGCAGGCTTTACGCTACCGATTCTTGAGCGTTTATCGAACGGCCCTCGCGTTCGTGCTAACCAAGTTCGTGCACTTATCCTGACGCCAACGCGTGAACTTGCGGCTCAGGTGCAAGAAAACGTGTTTATGTACGGCCGTCATCTTCCACTAAGCAGTGCGGTGGTTTTTGGTGGTGTGAAGATCAACCCGCAAATGCTGCGTCTTCGCAAAGGTGCGGATGTGTTGGTCGCGACACCAGGGCGCCTGATGGATTTGTACAACCAAAATGCGGTGAAGTTCGACCAACTGGAAGTGCTAGTGCTGGATGAAGCAGACCGTATGTTGGATATGGGCTTTATCCGTGACATTCGTAAGATCCTAGCTCTGCTACCAAAACAGCGTCAGAACCTACTGTTCTCGGCGACTTTCTCGGATGAAATCCGCGACCTTGCGAAAGGCTTGGTGAACAACCCGGTTGAGATTTCAGTGAACCCGGCAAACTCGACGGCGAGAACGGTTGAGCAAAGCATCTACCCAGCAGACGTGAAGAAAAAAGCACCGATGTTGGTTAAATTGATCAAAGACGGCGATTGGAAGCAAGTGCTGGTGTTTACGAAAACGAAACACGGCGCAAACCGTCTGGCGAAGTTCCTGATCGAACAAAATCTACCGGCTGCTGCCATCCACGGCAACAAGAGCCAAGGCGCACGTACCAAAGCACTGGCGGATTTCAAATCGGGTGAAATTCGTGTGTTGGTCGCGACGGACATTGCTGCACGCGGTATTGATATTCCTCAATTACCGCAAGTGGTGAACTTTGAGCTACCTAAAGTGGCAGAAGACTACGTTCACCGTATTGGTCGTACTGGCCGCGCGGGCGAAGTAGGTAAAGCGATTTCACTCGTGTGTGCGCTAGAAGCATCTGAGTTGTTTGCGATTGAACGTTTGATTCAAGAAGTACTACCACGTAAAGAGCTGGAAGGTTTTGCGCCAACCAATGTGGTGCCAGAATCCAAACTGGATACTCGCCCAATCAAACCGAAAAAACCTAAGAAGCCGAAAAAACCAAAAGCGCCAAATGCTTCGGGTGAAAACGCTCCAGCAACCGAAAAGAAAGCAGGCAATGGTGCAAACAAACCTAAGCGTCGCTTCAACGGTGGTAACAACGGCAACAAAAACAGCACCAACCAAGGCGGTGCAGGCAAGCCTAAAGGCAACCGTGAAGGCCAAGGTCGTGCAAACAGTAAACCAGATGACCGCAAACCTAACGGCACCAAGCCAAATGGCAATAAACCGAATGGAAATAAACCAAACGGTAATAAGAGTGGCAACGCTGGTAAACCGTCTGGTAACCGCAAGACAAACAATGCTAAACCTACAGGAAACAAACCGTCAGGTCAGCGCCGTAAACCTCGTCCGCAGGCCGCAAACTAATCTGTAAACGGCCACCGATAGCAAATACAACAAAGCCGCTGATATCTCAGCGGCTTTGTCTTTCTTAGAACACAATTTTCTAGAACACTGCTTTGTTAAAACAGCCTACATTAAAGGTGTGATTCGAATATCTGCGATTTGCGCTTCGTTCTTTTCACCCTCAATACCACCTGCGTAGATGTAGGTTTCATTCGATTTGAGGTAACTCATATTGAAGTGGTCCTTCAGCGCGACCTGATAGGTTTTTCCCTGCTCCAACGTCACCTCAATTGGCGTTGAGTAACGCATACCTTGGTTTTCACCAATATGGCCCATCTGCAAGTAACCTTGACCAACCACTTTACCTGCATCATCCAATACCTCTAACAATTTCACGGTGTTCGTGATGCCAGTATTAAGTTGCCCTAGGTTATTGTTGTACCAAGCATCGAACTGGTAAGTGCCCGTTACAGGGGCTGTAAACGACTCTGCACCTTTTACGATGCCACTGTCTTTACTCACCGTAACCACTGAGACATTGTCTTTGAGTGGCTGATATTCGCCATCAAGTTTGATGCGGATCTCTTCACCGACACAAACAGGTTGGCTTGGGTTAGAACGGAAGCCTTTATCGTTAATGCTTTCAGCCAAATAACAAGCAAAACCTGTTGGCGTATCGGAATAAGATTGAGCAATCACGTTCTTTTGAATCAGCTCGCCATTGCGATACAAGTTCACGTTGTACTTACTCGTCACGTCAATCGAAACCGAATTATCAACGCTTTTTACCACCAATGTTGGCTCTTGCGGAGAATAAACGCGACTATCTTCACTTGCGTACGGTTTCACACCAGAAACTAAAGTAATGCTGCTATCTACATTCACAAGCGCGCCCAATGTCACGTGGAAATGCCCCTCATCGTCCATCGTGACATTTTCAACTGGGTAGTAACCTGTGTCATCTTTGCTTACTTCAGGCAAGTCAATCGTTACCGAGTAGTTCTTTCCTTTGAAGGCAAAGTTTTCCAACGTGATTTGTTCAGACTGAGCCAACAAGTTATTGCGCACCCAACTTGTGATAAACGGCTTCACTTCCAACTTGCCCGTTTCGGTATGGATGCCGAATAGGGTCTCTACCACCATGTTCAAGTAGCCACCCACAGACCAAAGCTGACGCTGAGAGTTAATAACTGGGCCATCCATGCTTGGATCTTCACCATGATCACTATGGATGATGAATGACTTACCAGAAAGCCACTCTAAGTTTTCCATGTTGGATAAATTAGTTGCCGTACCACGAACCAACGATTGAATGGCATTGTTCGCTGCTGCCACATTTTGTGTTTGATGCGCGGCGCGCAAGCTGTACGCGGTAACAAATGGCCAAATTGCGCGATTATGGTACACAGGCACGTCCGGTTGTTGAGGGAAGTAAACCGGCACGCCAAACTCACTGTGTGGGTAATTGGCCATGATTTGTTTCGCCTGCGCATCACTTGCCACGCCACTGATGATCGCCAACGCTTCGCCCAGCATATCGTATTTGTCGACCGCGATGTCTTTGCCATTGTCAAACAAATAGCTTACGTACATACCGCGTTCGGCATTCCAAAACTGATCGTTGATAGCGGTTTTTAACTGCTCAGCCCACTCGGTGTATTTGACCGCGTTGGTTGAGTCGTACTTCTCTGCCAACTTAGCCGCGAGCTGAATCGCGCGATAGTGAACCACGTTTGTCGATAACGCTTTGCTGCTACCAATCGCATTGACATCGTTTGGCGTCCACGTTGAATACGTTTGCTCACGCCAATCGAGGAAGGATTGTTCACCAGTGTATAAACCGGATTTCGCATCAAAAGCCGCCAGGCGATCGGCTTCAAGTGTATTGCTGATAGCTTTATATGCGCGCTCAGCAAACTGGTTGTACTCTTCTCCATCCAATGCCGAAAGTAAGCGTTCTGCACCAAGCGCCCAAGTCGTGCGGTCGGTACTGATTGGCCAACTGCCGCCAGTGCCCGTGTCTTGCACAATCTGCTCGCCATCGTATTGCTGATCGGTCGTGTCGCGGAAAGCAGACAATTTGAAATTCAAACCATTTTGCACCCGAGTTGGATTCATCAATGCAAGCGAAAGGTCTGCTGCGTACGCCAAATCACGCGTCCACACGTAATGCCACTTCGCGCCCGTCTCAAAAACTTCCGCTTTGATTGGGTTGTTGTAGTTGTAATTGCCGTCTTTGATTTCAGAAACAGCAAGCTGGTCTAGCTCTTTCATCGTCAACGCAAACAACGCGTCAAACGCGACATCATCCGACACCACTCGCGGCCCTGCTTGCTCATTAATCACTAAGCCTTGGTCGAGCGCATCACGCAATTCTGTCGTCGTTGAAATACCAAATTCACGCAGTTCAGCTTTAGGATCTTTCACCGAGAAAATCACGGTATCACTCGAGTCATCGTAATTGGCGAACAGTTTCACTTCTTTGCTCTGATGCCCTTCATGCACCATTGCAGGGTCGAGAATCGCATCAGAGTAGTATTTTTCCGCTTCTTCTTGCGTTGCTTTCGTCACAGTCATTGTCGCGCGACTTTCATCGGCAAAGCTCACAGAAAACTTGTAATACCCTTTGTCTTCAAACGTGATCTCAGAGTTGCAATCATCGTTCATACACGCTTCATTCGTGTCTGGTTTTGGCAGGTACTCCTGAGCTTTATCGAACGCCGCGGGCTCCTCAAAATAGGTGTATTGGATCTGCCAACCCGGATCAGCAATCTTGAACTGATTGCTACCTCGAGCGACGCGCAGTACGGTTTCGTACTCGTTATTACCCAAATAGTTTAGCTTGGCATGCTCTGCCGTGCCCCAATCCCCATTTAAACCACGTAAATATAAGTCGGCTGAAATAATTGGTTTGTCGACCGGCACAGGCGCATCAGAGGAATCTGACCCACATCCAGCAAGACCAATACAAGACGCGACAGCAAGCGCAATAAAACTCGGTTTCATGTTCATCCCTTAGATTGTTGTTTTGGCGACAGTCTAAAGAACACCTTTTTGAGGGGAAAATAGGAAGTCAGGAGCGAGCTATAGATAACATCTATACGTCAGACCCCAACAGTGATGTAGATCTATGAAATGCGCATAATTTCAATCAAATGAGATTACAGATTTGTGATTTATAAATGAAATTGTGCAAAATACCCCTCGTTCTTAGAGGGGAAAGAAAATGGACAAATCTCTGCAGCAATTTTTACTGGTTGCACGCTGCCAAAGCATCAGCGCTGCGGCAAGAATGGCAGGGTTAAGCCAGCCAACGGTAACAAGCAATTTAAAGAAGCTGGAAGAGAATCTCGGCGTGACGCTGTTTGAACGTCATCCTAATGGCATGGTGTTGACCGAATACGGACGCATCCTCTATCGCCATAGCAACGCGATGCAGCATGAATACAACCAAATGATGCAAAGCATTGATGAACGGAAACAGTATCAAGTCGGAAAAATTAAAATGGGTACTGGCGATGCGTGGTGGCCGCTGTTCGTCAAACAAGCACTCAATGAACATCTGACCAAGCAGCCATCGGCATCTACACACGTCGAATTTGGCAACCACTTAGGCTTGATGGATTCATTAATCAACGAACAGATTGAATTTTTCATCGGCCACGAGATTGTCGGCTTGTCGTCTAAATGCGATGTTACGTTTATTCCGTTATTTCAAACGGTTGATGCCTATTTTGTTTCCCCAAACCATCCACTGCTAGGTAAAACCGTCACCGAAGAGATGCTGCACGAATACCCTGCTCTTTCGGTCACTTATGACGCTAAGAAATTCGCTCACGTCATCGATAACCCAATCCCGAAACAAAATGAACGCGAAAGGCAGCAACTGGATGACAGACCGACTTACGAAGTGGATTCTCTGCTCGCCAGTATTGATGTACTGAAAGAAAGCGTCGCGGTGATGTCTTATACCGGCCACCTCAAACCGTATTTGGAATCCTTTGGCTTACGATGCTTAACCATGGAAAACGAACCAAACCCTGGCACCGTCGGGATTTATCGCCACCGCCGAGAAACCTCTGAATCGCATCTAGATCTGATTGCTGGCATCACTCAGCGCGCTAAATTGCTCAACTAGAAAGTCCAAAAACAGGCGAACTCTTTTCGGTTGATATTGGCGGCTTTGATAAATGACATGTAGATCCGCTTCAGCGCCTTGCGAAAAGGCGCTGAAGTTTTTCATATACCCATCCAAAACCGTTACTAAACGTTGTTGTTTTAGGTCTTGCTGAATATCTAAAATCGATTTCAACGCAATCCCCGCCCCCTCCAACGCCCATTGTCGAATCACTTCACCATCATCAGAAAAGCGCTTTGGCGTGACCGTGATCGTTTGGTGAGACTCTTCATCTTTAAAGTGCCACGTCTTTAATTCTTCATTGCTGCGCACCATGGCTAAGCAGCGATGGTCCGCGAGATCTTGTGGACAGTTTGGGACACCTTGCTTCGCCAAATAATCAGGTGACGCGCACAGCACGCGTTGACTCGACGCCAGCCTGCGCGAAATGAGATTACTGTCCGCTAACTCACCGTAACGAATCACTAAATCGAGCCCCGATTCAGCCAAGTTCGATAAATTGTCATTAAGATAAAGATAAGGCGTCACATCCGGATATTGCTCAGAAAAAGCCGACACCATCGGCGAAATAATTTGTTTGCCAATATCTCGTGGAGCTGAAATTTTCAACGTTCCGCGCACTTCCGAAATACCCGTTTGCAGCAAGTTTTCCGTCTCTTTCACGCTATCAATGATGTTCAGACAAGCTTGATGGTACATTGCCCCTGCGTCCGTGAGTGATACGTGGCGTGTGCTTCGGTTGAGCAGCTTTACGCCATAGCGTTCTTCTATCGCTTGCAGCCTTGCCGTTACCGTCGCCGGAGACAAACCTAACTCCCTTCCCGCCGCTGCCAGACCTTGATGTTTAACGATGCTGACAAACAACGTCATATCCGAAAACTTATCCACCTTCGCGCCCTTATTATTTGGAAAAACTGAATAATCAATTCAGATATAACCCAATTATCAAATTAAGTCGAATCCATATACTGACCCTATCGACATTGTTTAGACCCAGAACGTTATGTGACAGGGCAAAGTTAAACGCCGTAACGCTGTTCAACGCACAACAACACGCCCTACCCAGCCAAGAGAATAGGAAACAAAAAATGAAACTGTACATTTATGAACATTGCCCCTTTAGCGCCCGCGTCCGTTTTGTCGCTGGCATGCTGAATATTCAGCTCGACGTCATCAACATTGCTTATGACGACGAGAGCACCACCACAAACATCATCGGCGCAAAACAAGTTCCTCTTTTGATCAAAGACGATGGTGAAGCGATGGCGGAAAGCTTAGACATCATCAACTACTTCCTTGAATTGGCATCTTCCAATGAAAGCAGCCAACCCTCAGCGCCGGTTTTAGACTGGCAAAAACAAGCGTTTTTACCGCTACAAAAAGTCGGGTATCCGCGTTGGTCAAACATGACGTTACCGGAATTTGCAACAGAAACCGCTAAACAAGCATGGCGTGCAAAAAAAGAAACCGAAGCGTTAAATTTTGAAGCCTTGATTAACGATACACCTGCGATTGCGAAAGAAGTCGCCGCTTTGATAGAACAAACCAAACCCTTGCTCAACCTAAGTTCAGAAAAGCAAACGTCACTGGTTGACCAAGCCATTATGTTCTCTATTCTACGCGGTTTTTTCAGTGCTCCCGAAGTGCAATGGGATCCAGCCGTACTTCATTGGATGGCAACCGCTCGTAAAGCGACCAACGTGCCAGTACTTATCTAAGGAGCGCAACATGCAACAAAGATCAAATAAGCTGTTTGAACCAGCTCAACTGAAAGCGTTGTCACTACAAAACCGTATTGTCATGGCACCAATGACTCGCGCACGCACCACTCAGCCGGGCAACATCCCGAATGAGATGATGGCAACGTATTATCAACAACGCGCTTCTGCCGGGCTGATCATTTCCGAAGCCACACAAATTTCGGACGATTCTCAAGGCTATTCGTTCACCCCTGGCGTTTACACCGATGCGCAAGTGGCGGGCTGGCAGGGTGTGACCCAAGCGGTCAAGTCACAAGGCGCAGCGATGTTTTGTCAGCTATGGCATGTGGGCAGAGTGTCTCACCCAACATTCCAAAATGGTGAACAGCCTATCGCGCCATCTGCGCTCGCTCCGGTAGAGACGCAAGTTTGGATTGCAGATGAACAAGGCAACGGCAATATGGTCGATTGTGTTGAGCCACGCGCCATGACACAAGCGGATATCAACCGAGTTGTCGGTGATTTCGCGAACGCAGCCAAACGCGCTATTGAATCGGGTTTTGATGGTGTAGAAATCCACGGCGGGAATGGGTATCTGATCGATCAGTTCTTAAGAACCAACTCAAACCATCGAATAGACAACTACGGCGGTTCACGAGAAAATCGTATCCGTTTTCTTATCGAAGTAGTGGATGCAGTTATCGCCGCTATTGGTGCGCATCGAGTTGGAGTGAGACTGGCACCATTCATTACGTTTAAAGATATGGACTGCCCAGATATCGTTCCAACAATCTTGGAAGCATCAAAACAGCTACAGGAGCGCGACATTGCCTACTTGCACTTGTCCGAGGCCGATTGGGCCGATGCACCAACGATTCCTGAGACGTTTCGAATCGAACTTAGAAAGCGCTTTCGCAACGCTATTATTGTTGCCGGTCGCTACGATCCTCAACGAGCAAACGAAGTATTAGAGAAAGGCTACGCGGATCTTGTAGCATTCGGACGGCCATTCGTAGCAAACCCAGACTTAGTCTCTCGCTTGCAACATCACCATCCGTTGGCAGAACTCGATGGCTCAACGTTGTTTGGCGGAAACGAACGAGGCTACACCGATTACCCTGCTCTGCAACAGGAATGCGCAGAACAGGCCTAACAAAAAAGCCCCAACCTAGCTGCTACGGTTGGGGCTGTCACCAAACTAAAATTGGTTTTAGCTAGCTTAATCTGGCTAAGAGTTAAATCACTTCTAACGCGCCGCTGCGCCAAGGTTCGATAACCACTTTGATGTGGTCATTGGGAGTCATTAACTGTCTAAACGCATCTTCCACACCATCGATCCCTACTTTGGCAGTGAGCATTTTCTGCCAAGGCAACTTATGTTCGGCAATCGCTTGTAGGCATTGCTCAAACTCGTGCGGTTGGTAGTAGTAAGAGAATCTCAAGTCGAGCTCTTTTACCGTCGCGTACGCGTAGTTAATGATTGCGGGTGTCGTATGGATACCCGAGATGACGATTCGCGCTCGGGCAGGAGCGCGGCGCAGAAAATCGTCAATCAAGGTATGCTTGCCAACACACTCATAAATGACCAAGCGTGAATTCATCGCGTACTGTGCCCCGACGGCGATCTCGTCTTCCTTGGTCGGGTTGATCAATCGATTTGCGCCAAACTCGCTGGCAAGTTGCAGCTTTTCTTCCTGAAGATCGACCGCAAGAATATTGCTGACGCCACGTTGTTTCAGTGCAGCAATCACCGCCAGCCCTATAGGGCCGCAACCGACAACCAGCGCTGTTTCTTCCGTTTCGATTTCACTGCGGTTGACCGCGTGCAAACCGACCGCTAGTGGTTCGGTTAATGCCGCCGCCTCAGACGGCATTCCGTCTGGCACAGGTAGCAATAACGCTTCATCAAGCAGGAAATACTCAGAGTAAGCGCCATAAGTACCCGGAGTAACACCAACGCCCGCGCCATTTTGGCTGAGCAACATCGGCACTGAGGTGACTCGGCTACCAACGGACAACGTTTGCTGCGTATCGGCACCGTATTCGATAATTTCCGCGCAGAACTCATGCCCCAACATCACTTGAGCGTGCTCACCGGCTTCATCAGGCATCAACCCGAGCTGGTGGAATACATCAAATACCTCATCCGCGTGTCGAGTAATGTGAAGGTCGGAGCCACAAATGCCACAAGCTAGACTACGAACCAACACTTGTCCCGCTGCAGGTTTGGGGATTTCGACTTGCTTCAGGCGGACACTACCATCCTGCATTATGATACTGTTCATCTGTTGCATGGGGTTACTCCGCTAGCTCATCGCTTAGGCCAGCAATCGCACCCGGTTTGATGTAGCGCGCAGTGAAGCCTTGTGCTTTCGCTGTTGCAATAACAACTTGCTCAATCCAACCCGCATCCATGATATTGATGAAGTTACCTTCTTCGTCAAAGTTAATGTTTGCACCAGTGATCACCATAAAACCGTCGGCACCGCCTGAGCTTTCAGGGCAGTGGAAGGTATGAATCGAACCGCCCGGCTCATATAAGTAGCTGCCAGCGGTTTGGACTTGAGCTGGGTATTCAATGTAGTGCCAAGCGCCACTCAGCGTATAGAAATGCACCACACCAGTGTGGAAGTGCTTAGGCAGAGTGATACCCGGTTTGAATTTGGCACGAATCACCCAAGTACCGTTTTCTGGGTCAAGAAACAACGGGTAAACATCCACACCCGGTAGCGCGTCTTTGATGAGCGACTCCTCATTGGTATTAAGAGTTAATAAGAAATCTTGGTGCTGAATAACTTCTGGTAATGACATAACTTACATCCTCGCTATTGCTGTAATGTGGCGTACTCGCCTATCCCATAAGTGGGTACTTAAAATTCTCGAAACCGTCAGATGCGCTGATGGTACAACCGTTGATACAGTTGGCTTTCTCGCTGACCAGAAACGCCACCACATCAGCAATCTCTTCTGGTTGTGTGAAGTTTTGACGCATCTGTTCTTTGCGGATGTGGTCCCACAGGCCAATCTCTTCGTATTGCCTTAACATCGGAGTATCAACGCGTCCCGGAGCGACAGCGCAAACACGAATACCCAATGGTGCGAGTTCTAATGCGGCGCATTTGGTCATCATATCGACTGCGGCTTTACTGACGTTGTAGGTAAAGGTCATCTCAGACGCCATTCGTGCGTAAACAGAAGAAGTATTGAGGATCACGCCCGGCGTGCCTTGCGCTTGGAATTGTCTTCCAGAGGCAAGAATGCCGTAGTAAACGCCATTTTGGTTGACCTTAGAGATCGGCTCAAAATCGGCAATTGGGTCGTGGTCAAGCAGAGGTTTCGGTGCACCGATGCCCGCGTTGTTGACCATGATGTCAAGCGAGCCAAACTGTTCAACCGCGCACTTCACCATAGCTTCAACTTGTTGGTAATCGGTGACGTCCGCGACAAAGGTTCCCAACTGCTTTGGGTCAAAACTTGTGTACATTTGCAATGATTGTTCTGAAATATCGACAGCAAGCACTTTGGCTCCTTGCTCTCTCAGCTTTGCAATGATGGCTTGGCCAATTCCACCAGCTGCCCCAGTCACAATGGCAGTTTTATTGATAAGTTCCATACTGCTTCTCATCCATGCGTTGTTGTTATCGAAATGTAACTTAGATCAACTCACTGGCACTCACTTGACCTTTTACGAAGTAAATTTGATATATTGCGATTTACAACCTGTTAACATTTTAAAATCGAGACATGTATATCGTACGAAGTGGCGCTGCTGATAAATTTGATAGCTTGGTTTCAGAATTAGGTCAGAATCCGCAAGAGATAATGGCCGCTGTTGGCCTGTCTGCGGCGCAGTTTCGCAATCCCGATACGTATCTCGCCTACCCTAGGCTGGCTGAATTGCTGGAGGAAGCGGCTGCTCGTTGTCAGCAACCGCTGTTTGGCGTGTTGCTCTCCGAGCGTCAAAACCTACAGAGCTTGGGAGACTTGCCAATGCTGGTTTCCCGGGCGCAAACGGTCGGTGAAGCCTTGGCGCGGGTGAATGATTTTCTCTATCTGCATTCGTCAGGGGTCACTCTCAACATGACGCCACAAGATGATTGGGTACGGTTGTCGCTCAATATTGATGTGCACAGCGAACGAGGTATAGCACAGCTGATGCAGCTCAGTGTGTCGCACTTAGCCATGTTTGTTGCGAGCTTACTTGATATTGAAGCAAGTCACTTCTGTTTACACCTCACCCAACACGCGAGCTTCGAGACAGAACAGAGCGAATTTGCCCAGCAGAACAAACTGCGTTTCGGTGATAAGTTTGACGGTATCCTACTTAAAGCGACTCTGCTTAACGCTAAGAACCACCAAGATGAAGACGCACTAGAGCGCCATTTTCAACAGCACTTCAAAGAGCTGCAAACCCGTTACCCCAACAATCTCAGTGACCAAGCAGCAAACATGATTGGCCGTCTGCTCTCAACCGGAGAATGCAGCGTTGAGCGCGTTGCAAGAGCATTAGACCTGCATCCGAGAATGCTGCAAAACAAGCTGAAACAACAGGGCACAAATTATCGGCAGCTTTTACAACAAGTGCGTCAGGATTTCGCCGAACAGCGATTGCATGAGAATATCCAGAGTATTACCGATATCGCGTTGCAACTGGGCTATGCAGAAACTGCGGTCTTCAGCCGCCACTTTCGCCGTTGGACGGGGAAATCGCCGAGACAATGGCGACAAGAAAAAACTCAGTTACAAACGTTTAAGCCCATCAGATAAAAGCATAAATAACCTATCGCTCAGACCAAAAAGTGTGAGGTGGGAGGGTTGGTATCGAGAATTTCAGCAATCACAGATAACCCGTGTTTGATGTAGCCTCGGTTTGTTTCTGCTCCCAAGCTGATTCGCACGTAAGGCATTGGCTGATTTGTATCGAGAACAAACGGTTTATATCCCGTGATCTGCACCCCTGAACGCTTAGCCGAAGCAACCAGGTCATCGCTATTCCACTGCTCGGGTAGTCTCAACCAAATGTGCTGTCCATTCGGGTGCGAGCTATAAACATGCCCTTCTAAAGCGGCTTTTGCTATTCGCTGTCGCTTAGCAAACTCATTGACTTGAAAGCGAATAAGTCGATTTAACGTACCGTTTTCGATCCACAAATGAGCGACTTCAAATGGTAATGGAGTCGCAGACCAACTCGTTGCCGCTAAACGACCAATCGCGTGCTGCAAAAAATGACGTGGGACCGTCAGATAGCCAGTGCGCATGCCTGGCGCTACAACTTTGGTTAAACTGGTGACATAGAAAGCTTGTTCGGGTAACAATGTGGCAAGGGGTGGGACACGGTTAGGTTCTAGTGCTCCATACACGTCATCTTCAATGACATAGATGTCGTATTGCTGCGCAATATTCGCTATCGCCTCTCGGCGTGCAACATCCATATGCGCACTAGTCGGGTTAGCCATGCTCGGTGTGCAACACAATACCTTGATTGGTTTGTGTTTACATGCCCATTCAAATGCATCCGGCGTTATACCAAACTCATCCATTTCAAGTGGTTGCAACTTAAATCCAAGCATTCTCGAGCGAGAGATCAAGCCATGATCAACCAAGTGACCACAAGCAACTACATCACCGTGTTCAACAACTGTGCTTAAAGCCAACGTTAAACCATGGCATGCACCATTTGTGAGTAATATTTGATCGGCACCCACATCCAGCCCTTGGCTACTTAGAAATCGTGCTCCTGACTCAATATGATGAGGCTGACCTGTTACCGGCTTTGCTTTACTGATCAAACCACGATTGTTTGTTTGCCCAGCAATCTCCATTAACGCCTGATTAAAAAGCGTAATGTGGCGATCGGTCACCACTGGATGTGCAATCGACATATCAATTTCATCCGGCGTTTCTTTCATCTCTTGTGTCAGCATGAACTCCGTGTCCGTACTTTCATCCACAAAACCTGATTTGACAAAAGTACCATTCCCAACCCAAGACTCGATCGCCCCTTTTTTCTCTGCATAACCATATGCATGGCTCACCGTTTGTACGCTGACGCCAATTTGCTCTGCAAACTCACGATGTGTGGGTAATCGAGTCCCCGGTTTTAGATAACCACTGCGGACACATTCGACAAGATAGTTACCAATGGAGATGTATTTAGCGGTGCCTGGCCGAATGATCGGGTTCAAAGAAATTGTCATGACACAATATTTTAATTGATTCATTTTTAACGCTCATTGTAACTTCCATTTAACAAATGGCGAACTTTAACTCACAAAACGAGGTGAAATGCACAAAAATAAACCACAATTGTAATGATTGACATGAAATGTATGGGTTAAACAAACATGTTAAACAGCATCGTTTAATCCAAATACAACCCCAGAGGTAAATTGCAATCATTTTTAACGCAGATCTGGCTAGCTGGTAGAAGGTAGAAATACCTCAGCGTCTCCGAAGGCCCATAAGGCGTCGGATTTCTAACAAGGAGAAAATATGAGAGGCGTTGCTTTGCATTTTACACTGGATGAGTTCCAGGATCGGTTAACGAAAGTTCGGCAATCGATGGAAGAAAGAGAATTGGATGTCCTTATCATTCATGACCCTTCTAACATGGCGTGGCTGACAGGCTATGATGGGTGGTCTTTTTACGTGCCACAATGTGTCGTTGTTGGTCCATCTGATGAGCCAGTTTGGTTTGGACGCTGCCAAGATGCCAACGGAGCATACAGGACTGCGTATATGTCGGCAGAAAACATTACCTACTATCCAGACCATTATGTAATGAACCCGCCGTTACACCCGATGGATTTCCTAGTCGAAGCCGTACTGGCTCCGCGCCTTTGGGATCGTGGTCGCATCGGCGTAGAAAAAGATAACTATTACTTTAGCGCCACCGCTTACGAATCACTCACTACGCACCTACCGAATGCTCAACTTCTCGATGCAACTGGACTAGTCAACTGGTGCCGCGCCGTTAAATCCGATCAAGAACTGGCGTACATGTACCGTGCCGCTCGCATTGTTGAAAATATGCACCGCGTCGCGTTCGACATGATTGAACCTGGATTACCGAAACACCACCTTGTTGCCGAGATTAACCGCCAAGCCGTGCTCGGGCATGAAGACCACTTTGGCGATTACACCGCGATTGTGCCGCTTTTGCCATCAGGTTCTGATGCTTCCGCACCTCACCTGACTTGGGATGACAGACCCTTCAAGAAAGGCGAAGGGACGTTTTTTGAAATCGCAGGGGCGCACCGCCGTTACCATTGCCCACTCTCACGCACTATTTTTCTTGGCGAGCCTGACGACAAGTTTAAACGAGCCGACGAAGCCCTGACTCTAGGACTTGAAGCGGGCTTGAAAGTGGCAAAGCCCGGAAATACCTGCGCCGACATCGCCAATGCACTAAACCAGGTTCTCGATAAAGCGGGATTCTCACGCGAAGGTGCCCGTTGTGGCTACCCAATAGGTTTGAGCTACCCACCAGATTGGGGGGAACGAACCATGAGTTTGCGAGACACCGATAAAACCATCTTGAGAGAAGGCATGACATTCCATTTTATGCCGGGGCTGTGGTTCAAAGATTGGGGGTTAGAAACAACGGAAAGTATCGTCATTACCCATGATGGAGCAAAAACATTGTGTGATTTTCCACGCCACTTATTTGTTAAACACTAATTTTTCAAACCTTAAGCTCTGTTGAGCCAGGTCTGAGAACTAAAAGGACTTGATATGCAAAAAAGCTCGATCACAGCCACCATAGACTTTGACCGAGAAGGTGTACAGCACGGCTTTTTAACGCTGCCCTATTCACATGACGACTCCGCTTGGGGCAGTATTATGATACCTATCACCGTGATCAAAAATGGTCACGGACCAACCGCACTGCTTACTGGCGGTAATCACGGAGACGAATACGAAGGCATCACCAGCCTGCTAAAATTGACGAACTCGCTTCAGGCAGATCAAATCCAAGGTCGTGTCATTATTGTACCCATGATGAACTTACCTGCGGTACAAAATGCCTCACGTACGTCGTTTATCGATAAAGGGAATTTAAATCGCAGCTTTCCTGGCAACCCCATAGGCACAGTGACCGAGAAAATTGCGGATTATTTTACTCGTTACCTAGTTCCTAAGTGCGATTTTGCGTTAGACATTCACTCAGGTGGTAAAACGTTAGATATCGTGCCGTTCGCCGCTGCCCATCGTCTCGACAATCTCGATCAAGAAGAAGCCTGCATATTAGGTGCAAAACTGTTTGGCGCACCTTACACCATGATCTTGCTCGAAATGGACGCCACCAGCCTGTATGACACTGCCGTGGAGTCTCAGGGAAAAATCTTTGTTACCACCGAACTCAGAGGAGGCGGAACCAGCACTCCAGAAACCATCGCTTATTCCGACCGTGGCATTCGCAACTTCTTACGCTTCTCAGGCAACTTGCCCGGTGACTACGAACAACCAACCCAACCAACTAAGTTATTAGATATGCCAGATGCAAGTTGTTATGTGCAAAGCCAACACCACGGCATCACAGAATACTTATTTGATCTTGGCGATACCGTCAAAAAGGGCGATGTATTAGTGAGAATCTTCTCGACCGAGCGCACAGGTACCGCCCCCGTTGAGTACAAGTCACAGCGCAATGGTATTTTCGCGGCACGTCGTTTTCCTGCTATGGTGAATATCGGTGACACTATCGCAGTTATAGCCGAAGACTGCGGCGAGATAGGCTGATTGAAAAGCCAACTAAAGAAATCAAAACAAATGGCATACCAGAAGCAAACTGGAAAGCACCTTATAACAGCGACCAGTCATCAGCCTTTCATGAAATGATTAGTATTCAACAGGGAGACTCATAATGCGCCTCGATCGCTACGACGTAAAAATTCTACAAATACTTCATGATAATGGTCGTATCACCAAATCTCACCTTGCCGAGGCCATCAACCTATCCGTGAGCCCTTGCTGGGAGCGCGTCAAAAAACTGGAAGAAGCAGGCATCATTGAAGGTTACGGAGCAAAAGTAAATACCGATATTTTGTTCAAACGAACGTCAGTTATGGTTGAAGTTACGCTCAAAGAACACAACGCCCAAGCGTTCAAACGCTTCGAGCAACTGGTTCAACATTCACAAGAAGTCACTGATTGCTATGCCACGGGCGGTGGTGTCGATTACATCCTTAAAATTCAGTCAGAAGATATCGACCAATATCAGCGGCTTATCGACAACTGGTTAGACTCAGATGTGGGCATTGAGCGCTACTTTACTTACATTGTGACAAAAACAATCAAACGTGATGCGGGCACATTCGAAGTAAACCAAAACGCTTTGTTATAAAAGGGAAAATGCGTATCAGGCGTGAACAGAAAAAACACCATATTTAACGGCACTAAAAAGAAAGTTCTGACGTTTTAAACCTCGGTATCAGAAATTATTTCGGTCACTTCTCCATTACAGTTTCATTATGGACAACGATGCTGGGAGAAGGACTCATGGCAGCACTGCACAGCTTACACGCTGAAGAATTAAAAGCCTCGCACGACATGATGGCGATAATGAAAGACGTACGTTTGGTGAGAGGTTTAGCGTACGTGAATGGCAAATGGGTAAGTGGTGATCAATTTCATCCGGTGGATAATCCAGCAGATGGCACGGTCATCGGTTACATCACTAAGCTATCTCAGCAACAACTCTATCAAGCGATTGATGAAGCCGACCAAGCCTTTCGTCAATGGCGAAAAATGCAAGCAGAAGAGCGCGCTGAAATTCTCATGCGTTGGCACGACCTGATTCTAGAATCAAAGCAAGACCTTGCTCATTTGATGGTGATGGAGCAAGGAAAAACACTAGGTGATGCTGTAGGTGAGATTGACTACGGCGCATCCTTTGTTCGTTGGTTTGCCGAAGAAGCACGCCGCTGTTATGGCGAAACCATCCCAAGTCATATTCCGAATGCGCAGCTATCAACGGTGCGCGAGCCAATTGGTGTCGCAGCACTGATTACGCCATGGAACTTTCCTAATGCCATGATCACACGCAAAGCCGCTGCCGCACTAGCAATAGGCTGTCCGGTGCTCATTAAGCCCGCCAGTGAAACGCCTTTTTCTGCATTAGCGTTGGCAGAGTTAGCAGACCGAGCTGGCTTTCCACCTGGTGTCTTTAACGTGATCACTGGCGATGCGGTGATGGTGTCACAAGCCTTGTGTCACTCCGATAAAGTCAAAGCGCTCTCGTTCACAGGCTCAACTCGAGTAGGCAAACTATTGCTACGCGACGCGGCACAAACCGTGAAGAAGTGCAGTATGGAGCTCGGTGGTAACGCCCCTTTCATCGTGCTGCCAGATATGGATGTCGAGCAAGCAGCCAAAGCCGCCGTGGATGCGAAGTTTCAAACCGCAGGACAAGACTGCTTGGCCGCAAACCGTATTTTCGTCCCTGACGATAAGTACGAAGCGTTTTTGGAAGCGTTTGCCAAAGAAATGAGCCACATCGTTTTGGGCAATGGCTTAGACGAAAAAACCACCATGGGACCGCTTATTAATCGCACTGCGGTGGATAAAGCGCATGATTTGGTGCGTGACGCGCTCGACAAAGGCGCGCGATTGGTAGCGGGATACCACCAGCCCGTACCAGGCGAAAACTTCTTCGCGCCGACATTGCTAGCCGATGTAACCCCTGAAATGGCGGTGTATCGCGAAGAGAATTTTTGTCCTGTGGCAGGCGTATTGCCTTACCAAGACTTAGATACCGTGATTGAAATGAGCAACGACACTGAGTACGGCTTAGCTGCCTATGTTTATGGTCACGATATTCACCAAATTTGGCACTGCATGCGCGGTTTGGAGTTTGGCATGGTGAGCGTGAACTCCGTCAAAATGACAGGGCACCCTATCCCATTCGGCGGCGTGAAACAGTCTGGTCTTGGACGAGAAGGAAGCCGTCACGGATTTGAAGAATACAGCGAAATCAAATACTGCTGCTTAGGCGCTTTACCAACCGTCAGTGGCAGTTGAGACACGAAATATGGATATCCAATTATTCGAGGAGAAGGATCATGAGTAACAAAACCCAACAACTTTTAGAGATCGATCGTCAGAGAGTATTTCATGCCTCAACCCACCTGAAGCAGTATGCGGCCGGGGAGCTTCCGGGAAGAATTATCTCGAGCGGAAGCGGAATACGCATCACCGATTCAGAAGGCATCGAGCTGATAGACGGCTTTGCCGGGTTGTATTGTGTAAACATTGGCTATGGCAGGACCGAAATGGCCGATGCGATTTATGAGCAAGCCAAAGAACTGGCGTACTACCACACGTACGTCGGTCATACGAACGAAGCGCTCGTGACACTGTCAGATCGCATCATCAAAATGGCGCCTGAAGGCATGAGCAAAGTTTACTACGGCATGTCAGGCAGCGACGCGAACGAAACTCAACTTAAGTTGGTGTGGTATTACAACAATGCTCGTGGTCTACCAGAGAAGAAAAAAATCATTTCGCGTGACCGCGGCTACCATGGTTCAAGTATCGCGTCCGGTTCACTGACAGGTTTACCGTTGTTCCACGCCCATTTTGATTTACCACTTGAGCGTATCAAACACACCATCGCGCCATATTATTATCGCCGTGAAGACGAGAGTATGTCTGAGCTTGAATTCTCTCAATATTGCGCAGATCAACTCGAAGCGATGATCTTGGAAGAAGGCCCAGAAACGGTAGCAGCAATGATTGCGGAACCAGTGCTCGGTACTGGCGGTATTGTGCCACCACCAGCAGGGTACTGGCAGGCGATTCGCAAAGTACTCGACAAATACGATGTGCTCTTGATTGCGGATGAAGTGGTGTGTGGCTTTGGTCGCCTCGGCTCCGATTTTGGCTCACTCCACTACGACATGAAACCAGATCTCATCACGGTAGCGAAAGGGTTAACCTCAGCGTATCAACCGCTGTCTGGCGTGATCGTCGGTGAACGAGTTTGGAGTGTGCTAGAAAACGGCACCGACCAATGGGGCGCTATCGGACACGGTTATACCTACTCTGGTCACCCAATGGGGGCGGCAGCCGCGAACTGCAACCTCGATATCATTGAACGTGAAGGCCTGGTGCAAAACGCAGCCGAAGTCGGCGCTTACTTGCAGCAACGCATGGCGGAGACGTTTAACGATCATCCATTGGTCGGTGATACTCGTGGCGTTGGCTTGTTGCATGCGTTGGAGTTTTCTTCAGACAAGCTCCGCCGTGCACACTTTGATCCAAACTTGAAAGTAGGCCCGCAAATCGCGGCGGCCTGTTTAGAGCAAGGCTTAATCGCTCGCGCCATGCCACATGGTGACATCCTCGGATTTGCTCCACCGCTTATCGCGAACCGTAACGATATAGACACCATTGTCGACAAAGCGCATCAAGCGGTAAACAAAGTGATGGATAACCTCGTCACATCTAAACAGTGGCAGCCATAACCCACCTAGATTTCAGTAATGCTCGCGGGCTTTGGAGAAGGCCCGCTTTGCACTTTCCATTAAAGAGACAACAAGCCAACCAAACATTTTAGACCCATAGAAAGCACTATTATTTACTACAAGTGGCAATAGTGGGTAAAATGCCCAAAATTGCGCACTAACTGGATGAAACATGGCAAAACTTACCCTTCAAGAACAAATGCTGAAAGCTGGCTTAGTTAATGAAAAGAAACTAAAGAAAGCGAAGAAAGGCTCAAAAAAATCACGCGTTCAAGCACGCGAAGTAAAAGCGGCGGTTGAAGAGAATAAACGCCAACAGTTAGAGCGTGATAAACAATTGAGCGAGCAACAAAATGCTGAGCGATTAAATAAAGAGATCAAAGCGCAGATCAATCAATTGATTGAGATGAACAAGATCGACTTAAAAGATGGCGACATCAAATACAACTTCACTCACGGTACGCTAGTGAAATCACTTTATGTAGATTCACTTATCCGCGAGCAGTTGATCAAAGGTATTTTGGCAATCGCAATTGTTGGTGAAAGCTATGTTGTCATTCCACGTGGAGTAGCGAATAAAATTGCTCAACGTGATGAGTCCGTCATCATCGAACAGAAAGAAGCAGAATCTGACATTCCAGCAGAAGACGATCCATACGCAGATTTCGTCGTGCCTGACGATTTGATGTGGTAACAATAAATAATCGATGCATCAACGAAAAGAGCCGCTGATGTAACATCAGCGGCTCTTTTTATAGAAAAATAATCTACAGAGATGATGTGTTGTTATTGCTTACTTAGTAGCAAATTCGCACCTGATGCTGCTAAAAACAACGAACATCCGCGATTGAAACGTTTCGCCATTTTTGGATTTGAAAACCAGTGTCTCAAGTACAAACCAAAGATGGCATAGATTGAAATGGCGACCATTTCTAATATCAAAAACGTGGAGCCAAGGGCAAAAAACTGCTCTTGAACGTTGGCATTGGCATCAACAAATTGCGGCAAGAATGCAGTAAAAATAAGTATCGCTTTCGGGTTGCCAGCAGCAAGCGTAAATTCTTGCTTCGCAAGTCCTGCGTAATTGCGCGAATTGTCCAAGTCAGAGATCGGGCTGGACTCTGAACGCCAAAGGTTGAACGCAATCCACAGTAGATACAGCGCCCCTACCAGCTTTATTGCCAAAAATAGCATTTCTGACGTATACAAAATCACAGCCAGACCTGATGCAGACAACGCAATCATCGCTGAAAAAGCAGCAATTCTGCCTAAACTGGCCGTAAACGCGGCCCTAAAGCCGTAACAACGAGCATTATTCATTGCCAATAAATTGTTTGGGCCTGGAGCCATATTTAGAGCAAAGCAAGCAGGGATAAAAAGGAGAAGCTGCCAAATATCCATAATAAAATGGTCTTAGTGAGTGATTTTGATCGGTACCCTAACATCTGTTAATAAAGTGAGTAAACCACAAACCGATCTTAAAGCAACTCAGCATCAAATCGTGCCGTGCGAGCTTGAACTAACGTGCAGTTCGTTTCAGCCATCAGCTCCGCTAAGGTGATGTTTGGGTTTTGTCTCACCAAACGTATCAACTTCACGTCCAAAGGTTCCAATTTGTCTTGGTGAGCAAGTAGAGCTTGTTCGATCTTGTTGATCGCAAATCGCATCGTCTCTGCTTCTTCGTTTTTGAGATGCTCTAAAAACGCTTTTACATCCAAAGCCTCGCCTGAGATTTGCCAATGACGAGATCGTCTAATTCGCTTAAGATCGCACTGTTTTTCTGCTGCGAGTGTTTTCGCTCGCTTGGCATGGTCGCCCCCAATACGGTGAATCAAGGATGGGAGCGAAATCGTAATCTTCGTCTCTTTCATGGCCTTTTCTTTCATCGCCTTAGCCCTCAACCACCGACACATTCTCGCCAACCCAAGCCAACAACTGTTTTGCCGCTTTGGATAACACCTGATTTTGACGCACGATGTAGCCGAAATCAGTGTTTGGAAAACTTGGCAAAGGCGTAACTTCTCGAGAAAGCTTTAATCTCGGATCGAGCGAAAAATCCGGCACAATAGCAGTCCCAAACCCCGCTTCCGCCCAGTCGATTTGTGCTTCCACACTGCCCACTTCCATCACGCGATGCTTAGGCAGATTTAGTTCAGGTAAAGACGCATCAATCAGCTCTCGGGTTCGAGTATCGTGCCCTAGCAGGATCAGCGTCTGGCTCTCTTTTCGATTGTCTTGCCACTCAAAAATGTTATCGCCAAACGCACACCAGTGAATTTGCGTGAGAGGCGTAAAATGCAGCGGTTGACTCTCTTTTTGTGCGATAACAAAGCCGATATCGGCACGCGCACTTTTCACCAAATCCACCGCTTGAGAAGATGTGGTATTGAACAATGCCAAGTCGATCCCCGGATATTCACTTTTGAATTGCTGAAATGGTTTGATAAGCAGTAAACGTGAAACAATATCGCTCGCCGCAATAGAAAGCGTCCCCTGCGTAAGATCGTTGATGGCATTGAGATCCGACTGACAAATTTGCAGCTCATTAAGCATCCGCTGCGCCGTAGCTAACAAACGCTTCCCCGCTTGCGTCAACTGCACAGGATTTCGCTCAATCAATTTCGTGCGCGTGGCTTGCTCCAGCTGCTTGATATGCAAACTTACGTTCGGCTGTGTCATGTGGAGTTCCGTCGCTGTTTTACCAAAGTGTTTTACCTCTGCAAGAGTTACGAAGGTTCGCAGCCAGTTCAAATCTAACATTGCCAATTCCGATATGAGATTCTTATCAAGTTAATGAGTATAATTAATTTCTCTTATTATGGCGAACACCTTAAGATTTTTGCATCTGTTTTTGGAGATTAAATTATGTCGTCTATCGTTGTTGTGGGTGCAAACTGGGGTGATGAAGGCAAAGGCCGCATCGTTGACTTTTTGGCAGAGCAAGCTTCTGCGAGCATTCGTTTCCAAGGTGGTAACAACGCGGGTCACACCGTGGTTAACGATCTAGGTACGTTTAAGCTGCACCAGCTACCAAGTGGCGTATTCAACCCAGACTGTTTGGCAGTGTTAGGTCCGGGTATGGTTATCAGCCCTGCGTTGCTGTCTCAGGAGATTGCGGAAGTTGAAGAAGCAGGCGTAAAAGTGAATATGTGCATCTCTGATCGCGCAACACTGTGTCTACCGCTACACGCACTAGAAGATACGCTAGAAGAACAACGTTTAGGCGACAAAGCATACGGTTCAACTCGTCAAGGTATTGCACCTGCTTACGGTGACCGCGTAATGAAGAAAGGCATCCTAGTTGGTTGGTTGAAGCAACCAGAAGTATTGGTTGAACGCCTTCAATTCATGATGGATTGGAAACTGCCGCAACTGCGTGCACTTTACCCGACGTTCGAGTTTGAACAAACCGCTGAAGAACTGGCGAACTGGCTGCTAGAAGTCTCTGCACCTTGGCGCGATTCAATTTGCAACGTAACGCTTCCTCTAAAAGAACTACAAGCGAAAGACAAAACTCTATTGTTCGAAGCGCAGCTTGGCGCGGGTCGTGACCTTGTTTACGGTGAGTACCCTTGGACAACATCTTCTAACGTTGTATCAATGTACGCGGGTATCGGTAGTGGCCTTCCGGCACTTCGTCCTGAACGCGTTATTGCGGTTGCAAAAGCCTTCAGCTCATCAGTGGGTACTGGTACGTTGATCACTGCAATGGAAGAGCAAGACGCTTTCCGCGAACTTGCTGGCGAGTTCGGTGCAACTACGGGTCGTCCACGCGACATGGGCTACTTCGACGCAGTCGCTACGAAGAATGGCGTTGAACTGCAAGCCGCAACTGAAATTGCACTAACGAAAGTAGACTGTTTGACTGGCCTTAACGATCTGAAAATCTGTGTTGGCTACGAAGGCGACCACAGCGAAAACCCAATCTGGCCTCAAACTGCCTCTCTTGCGCCAATCTACGAGAAGATGGAAAGCTGGAGCGAGGACATCACAGGTTGTCGTAAGTTTGAAGAGCTTCCAGTAGCAGCACAGAAATACGTTCTACGCATTGAGGAACTCATGGGCGTACCAGTAAAAATGGTGTCTGTGGGTCCTGGTCGTGAACAAATGATTATGCGATAAGATGTGAATTAACACATCATTGGCAAGCGGCTTTTATCTGTTCCGGGGTAAAGCCGCTTTTTTTTACACTGTAAACTTTGGAAAATTGCACGGCTAAATTCATGTTTAATAACCTCATCACGAGACTCCTACCTCCTTTATTTATAAATCAATAAATTATAGGACTTAACACGTTGTGCACGTTACTAGCACATCTCACTTGTTAAAGAAGCACGTCAATTAGGTTAACTGGTTGATTTGATATTCTTTAAGTGATTAGTTGATCACGATCTTCATCTGCAATTTGTTGAACTAGTACTCAAAAAATCTAACCCGCTGTTTTTAGGATAGATGAGTTCCCCAACATCCAACCTAACAGCAGGTGATTCCCATGACGAAAAATCTTTTCCGCCTCAGTACGATAACTCTCGGTTTATGCATCAGTTCGTTCTCTTTTGCGCAATCCGATCTTCCGAACATTAAAATCCTTGCCACTGGTGGCACCATAGCAGGCGCAGGTCAATCTGCAACAGAATCAAACTACACAGCAGGTAAAGTCGGCGTTGAATCATTGATTTCTGCGGTGCCGAGTATGACCAAGATTGCCGATATTTCTGGAGAGCAAGTGGTCAGTATCGGTTCACAAGATATGAATGATGAAGTGTGGCTAAAATTATCGAAAAGAGTTAATGAGCTACTCGCTCAAGATGATGTTGACGGCATCGTCATTACTCATGGTACGGATACGTTAGAGGAAACCGCTTACTTCCTTGATCTGACCGTCAAGAGCACAAAGCCTGTCGTGATCGTTGGTGCAATGCGTCCTTCCACCGCAATGAGTGCTGATGGACCAGTCAACTTATACAATGCAGTCGTAACAGCCACCGATGAAGATTCAGAAGGACGTGGCGTGCTAGTCGCAATGAATGACACGATTTTCGATGCGCGAGATGTGACAAAAACCAATACAACCTCCGTCAGCACTTTCCAGTCACCCAACTTTGGTGCTATCGGCTACATTCATAATAGCGATGCCAAATATCAACGAAGCCCAGAGCGTAAACATACGACAGAAACCCCATTCGATGTATCAAAGCTTACTAAGTTGCCTAAGGTCGGTATTGTTTATAACTATGCAAATGCCTCCAATTTGCCAGTGAAAGCCTTTGTGGATGCGAAGTTTGACGGCATCGTAAGTGCTGGTGTCGGTAATGGTAACTTGTACCACACTGTGTTTGATGAGCTAGAGAAAGCGAGTAAAGATGGCGTTGTTGTTGTAAGAAGCTCCCGAACGCCTAGCGGCTCAACCACTTTGGATGCTGAAATTGATGACAACAAATACGGCTTTGTTGCCGCTGGTACATTGAACCCACAAAAAGCACGTATCTTACTGATGCTGTCACTAACTCAGACCAAAAACTATCAAGACATCCAAAAGATGTTCCAATACTATTAATTCTGTCTAAGGTTCATTCGATAGAAGAGGTATACATCTTACCTCCTCTTACACATAGCGACATGAGCGTCTCTTGTTAGCCAAACAAGCGACGCTTCATTCCTGCTTTTTCCAGAATACGCGTAGTAATTTCCTCAACAGACAGAGAGGACGTATTGATATATGGGATCGCCTCTCTTCTAAACAACGCCTCAACAGTGTCTAGCTCCAGCTTGCACTGCTCTGTGCTAGCGTAATCACTTCCAGACAAACGATTTTCACGGATTTCAGTCAAGCGCTCGGGATCAATAGTCAGCCCGAACAACTTATGACGATGGATCTCAAATTCAGGCAACAAACGCATCATCTTCACATCTTCCGCAATGAACGGATAGTTCACAACACGTAAACCAAATTGCATCGCCATGTACAAGCTAGTCGGCGTTTTTCCACTGCGCGACACGCCAAGTAAGATAATATCAGCTTGCTCCAACCCTTTTAGCGTGATGCCATCATCATGCGCCAATGTGTATTCAATAGCCGCAATACGGTCAAAATAGGTGTCGGAATCTTTCCCCACACTGCGAGAACGCTGCAACTTAGGCTTTGGTGCCATCTGAATGTCGTCTTGCACTTTCTGCACAATACTCTCCAAAACATCGTAACTGTATGCCGGCGCTTCAAGCAGCATTTCACGTACTTCTGGAACGACAATTGAGAAAAAGACCAGAGGTTTGACGCCATTGCGCTGGTAGGAAGTTTCAATTTCTTTGACTACGTCAGTAGCTTTGTCCTGGCTTTCTACAAACGGAAAGGTTTTTTCGTTAGGAATGAACGGAAATTGACCGAGAACAACATGCCCTAATGTCTCACATGTTATCGCCGTACCGTCAGAAACATAGAATACATCACGACTTTGGTTATTTATTTGCATTTCTGTTTAATTTTTCAAAATCTTTTGAGTAGGATGGTACACATAATATTAATAAATCAGTTTGGCTTTCAGTTAGGTTCACCACAGCTTTAAAAATTCTTTTGAATTTTTTTCAGCCAGAACGTAATCGTTTGCCTTTGATATCAATCTAAATGAAGCAATGTATGGTCAACGTGTAATAACAGCCAACATGCGATTGTTTAGATCGATTTAAGTCCCCCTACTAAGCTGCAATGTTTCTGGAGAAAGACATGCAAAAGAACACCCTCTGGTTCAATGGCCTATCCATGGATGATGTCGACAAAGTCGGCGGTAAGAATGCTTCACTTGGCGAAATGGTTTCTAACCTAGCAAACGCAGGCGTTTCTGTACCAAATGGTTTTGCGACAACCTCATACGCGTTTAACCAATTCCTTGACCACGAAGGTTTGGATGAGCGTATTCACCAATTACTCGATGAACTAGACGTTGAAGATGTAGAAGCTCTGCGTAAGACAGGTGCAAACATTCGTCAATGGGTATTAGAGGCCCCTTTCCCTGCGGACCTTGAACAAGAAATTCGTGAAAATTACCAAGAACTGATCGAAGGCAATCCTGAGCTTTCAGTCGCAGTTCGTTCATCTGCTACGGCAGAAGACCTACCTGATGCTTCTTTTGCTGGTCAGCAAGAAACGTTTTTGAACGTGAAAGGCATCGACGCAGTACTAGAAGCAACTAAGCACGTTTACGCTTCTCTATTTAACGACCGTGCGATTTCTTACCGCGTTCACCAAGGGTTCGACCACCGTGGCATCTCGCTATCTGCGGGTATCCAACGTATGGTGCGTTCAGATAAAGCCTCGTCGGGTGTTATGTTTACACTAGACACTGAATCGGGTTTCGACCAAGTTGTCTTCATCACCTCTTCATGGGGTCTAGGCGAGATGGTCGTTCAAGGTGCAGTAAACCCTGACGAGTTCTACGTTCACAAGCCAATGCTTGAAGCAGGCGAACACCCAATCGTTAAGAAAACATTTGGTTCTAAGTTGATCAAAATGATCTACTCAGATAACCAAGAAATCGGCAAACAAGTTGATATCGTTGATACTCCTGATGAAGAGCGCAACACGTTCTCATTGAACGACGACGAGATCAAAGAGCTCGCAAAGCAAGCAATGATCATCGAAAAGCACTATCAGCGTCCAATGGACATTGAATGGGCAAAAGATGGCATTGATGGCAAACTGTACATTGTTCAAGCGCGTCCTGAAACCGTATGTTCACAAACGGAACAAAACGTGATTGAGCGCTACGAGCTACAAAACAAAGCGGATGTTTTAGTTGAAGGTCGTGCAATCGGTCAGCGCATCGGTAAAGGCGTGGTTCGCTTGGTTGACTCTCTGGACCAAATGTCTTTAGTCCAAGAAGGTGACGTGCTAGTTACAGACATGACTGACCCAGATTGGGAACCAGTGATGAAAAAAGCATCTGCAATCGTAACCAACCGTGGTGGCCGTACTTGCCACGCAGCCATCATCGCTCGTGAGCTTGGTATTCCTGCAATCGTTGGCTGTGGCGATGCGACAAGCAAGTTAACCGATGGTGCAACCGTGACCGTATCTTGTTCTGAAGGTGAAACGGGCTACGTTTACCAAGGTGAACTTGAATTTGATGTAAAACGCTCTTCTGTTGATGAACTGCCACTGCTACCAACAAAAGTGATGATGAACGTGGGTAACCCTGATCGTGCGTTTGACTTCGCACAAATTCCAAATGAAGGTGTTGGTCTTGCTCGTCTTGAATTCATCATCAATAAGATGATTGGTATCCACCCGAAAGCATTACTTAACTTTGATGCACAAAGCGATGAGCTAAAAGCAGAAATCACTCAGCGTATTCGTGGTTACAAAGATCCTATCGATTTCTACGTAAGCAAACTGACAGAAGGTATCGCAACCATTGCTGCGGCATTTTGGCCGAAACGCGTTATTGTTCGTATGTCTGACTTTAAGTCTAACGAATACAGCAACTTGGTTGGCGGTAAAGCCTACGAACCGCATGAAGAAAACCCAATGCTGGGCTTCCGTGGCGCGTCTCGTTACATTTCTCCAGTGTTTGAAGACTGCTTCGAGCTAGAAACTCAAGCAATCAAACGCGTTCGTAACGAAATGGGTCTGAAAAACGTTGAAATCATGATCCCATTTGTGCGTACACCAAGCGAAGCAGCATCAGTGATTGATTTGCTAGCGAAGTTTGATCTGCGCCGTGGCGATCAGGGTCTTAAAGTCATCATGATGTGCGAACTGCCATCCAACGCGGTCCTTGCCGATGAGTTCTTGAAGTACTTTGATGGCTTCTCGATTGGCTCAAACGACATGACTCAGCTAACGCTTGGTCTTGACCGTGACTCTGGCGATGTCGCACATCTATTTGATGAGCGCAACCCAGCGGTTAAGGTGATGCTTCAGATGGCGATTGATGCGGCAACAAAAGCAGGCAAATACGTTGGTATTTGTGGTCAAGGCCCATCAGACCACGACGACCTAGCGGAATGGCTAATGGATCAAGGTATTAGCTCTGTATCACTAAACCCAGATACGGTTATCGATACTTGGTTAAAACTCGGTAAAGTTAGCAGCAAGTAACACACGATAAACTCTAGCCCTCACACTCCCCTTGTGAGGGCTTTGTTATTCACACGTCATTTCACAATCAGTTCGTGATTCCTCTCTCAAGTTCGTCATTTAGTCAATTTCATTATCAAAGTCTGATGACCTAAAATGAATGGTATATCGATAACTCCAGAGAGAATTTGATGAAAAAGCCTATCGCACTCCTTACTACATTGATGCTCCTGGCATCCCCTGCTTATGCCGATTGGGATGAAATTTCCAATAAAATGTCTGAGCTTGGCGACGCAGTTTCTGATACTGCACAAGATGCTTGGGACGACACCAAAGCGTTTTCAAAACAAGCGTGGCAAGATTTCACGAATTGGTCCGAGGAAGCGATCAATACCGCAGGCGAATGGACAGAAGCCAGCATCGAGAAGAGCAAAGAATGGATAGATGCTGCCGACAAAAAAATTGATGAGCTGATGGAAGGCGATACGCCAGAAGAAGCTCGCCAAGCCGTGGACTTAATGGCAGATAGCGCTTTGCTCAAGTTATTTAATGAAAAGCCGGAGGCAAAAGCTATTTACGACAACGCGTACGGCTACGCGGTCTTTGATTCTCGTAAATTATCTTTGCTGTTTCACACCAACTCAGGGTCAGGAGTCGCAGTGAATAAGGAAACAGAAGAACGCACTTATATGAATATGTTTGGTTTGGGCGTTGCACTTGGGGCTGGCGGCAAATTTTACCAACAAGTGGTTCTGTTTGAGAGCAAAGAAGACTTTGATACGTTCGTCAACGAAGGATGGGAGGCCACAAGTGAAGCCTCTGCTGTTGCGGGCGAAGATTCAGAGCAACTTTCAAAACAATTTAACAGCGGCGTCGCCGTCTATCAGTTGAACGCTAAAGGTTTGCTCATCGATGCTAACGTGTCTGGTTCTAAATATTGGGTTAACGAAGAGCTCACTAACTCGCAGTAATGCATAGCAACTAATCGCTTAAATAAAACCGTTGTTATGCACCCTTATCAATAAGTTAACGGGGATATGATTCCTCAAAACTGAGCACTTACGCAACTTTCTCTATGGAAGTCACCAGAAGATGGCGACTTCCCTTTCTCGTTGGATTGCTTTTGGTTATGCTTGCGCAAAACCACCTGCAATTCGGTATCCCATGCCTGACAATAACTTTAATAATCTGCTAGCAGAAGCAATTTCTGCTCTTAACACGCCTAACTTTACTCCTAAACTTATGCGTGTCATTCGCACTCTTTTTCATTTTGATTGCGCAGTTATTTTAGGTTACCGAGAAGGTAAACATCCTATTTATCTCTACGACTCAATTGAGAACGAGCGAGAGTTACTTTTTCAACGCTACCTTACTGACTCATTTCAAAATGACCCTTTTTTTCTCAAACTAAACGAGACAAAGCAACAAGGCGTATTTACGCTCAAAGACGTGGCGCGTAAAGGCGTTGACTTCACCTCATACTGCGAGCAGTTCTATCATCAAACAGGGTGGAAAGACGAGCTTAGCATGCTAGTCGAAGTTGAATCTGGCCGTTGGGTCATGCTGTACTTCGGATATATGACTGATGGAAAATACTTTTCTCAGCAACAAATCAATAAGCTAAAGCCCTATTTCCCGATAATTCAGTCGCTTTGTCAGCAGCATTGGAAACAAACGGAATTTACCTTTTCTGAGCCTGTTTTTGCACAGAGTGCTTATTCTGGCAGTATGCGATTAGCCATTGAGCAAGCTTTAGCAACGTTTGGCGTAGAATCACTCACCCGTCGCGAACAAGAGGTGGCTTCGCTTCTCGCTCAAGGGTTTGACACCAAAGAAATTGCCGCGCGGTTACACTTAGTTCAAGGCACGGTCAAAAATCATCGAAAGCGAATTTACTCGCAATTAAATGTGTCTTCATTGAGTGAGTTATTCCAGCTTTTCCTCAATCACCTCATTCTCCATTCAAGATAAAAAACTGTCCCTTAAGGGATATATCGAGAAAAGGTGTCGCGTTTTAGTCTGAATGTAACAACCACTAAAGCAGACAAAAAGAATGACGACACCATTACTGCAAGATTTACAAGATCGCGGCTTGATTGCACAAGCCAGCGATTTGGAAGAAATTCAGACACTTCTCTCACAGCCACAAACCGTTTACTGCGGCTTCGATCCTACAGCTGGCAGCTTACATATCGGCCACCTCGTGCCTTTGATTATGCTTAAGCGCTTTCAAGATGCCGGACACCAAGCTGTTGCCTTGATTGGCGGTGCAACGGGCATGATTGGCGACCCAAGCTTTAAAGCGACTGAGCGCAGTCTGAACTCAGAGGAAATCGTCTCAGGCTGGGTTAACGATCTTTCTAATCAAATTCAGCAGTTGATGAATCACCAACTGGCCAAGCCGATGATCATGGTAAACAACGCTGACTGGATGAAAGCGATCAATGTGATCGACTTCTTCCGCGATGTGGGTAAGCACTTCTCAATCAATACTATGGTCAACCGAGAATCGGTAAAACAACGCCTGCAACGACCTGACCAAGGTATCTCCTTCACCGAATTTAGCTACGCCCTACTGCAATCGTACGATTTTGCCGAGCTAAACCGTCGATACGGTTGCCGTTTGCAAATCGGTGGCAATGACCAATGGGGAAACATCGTCAGCGGGATCGATTTAACTCGCCGTCAAAATGGTGAGCAAGTATTTGGCTTAACTCTGCCGCTGATCACCAAATCCGATGGTACCAAATTTGGCAAAACCGAAGGCGGCGCAGTGTGGCTAGATCCTAGCAAGACCTCTCCTTACGCGTTCTACCAGTTCTGGCTTGGCGCAGAAGACGCCGACGTTTACCACTTCTTGCGTTACTACACATTCTTGAGCTGCGAAGAAATTGCCAGCATTGAAGCGCAAGACCAAGCAAGCCAAGGTAAGCCACAAGCACAACGTATTCTCGCTGAAGAAATGACGCGATTTGTTCATGGCGAAGAAGGCCTAGCCAGTGCCGAGCGTATCACTCAAGCTTTATTCAGCGGTAATGTGCAACAACTGAGTTTGGGTGAATTAAAACAGTTGGAGTTGGATGGTTTACCAAGCATTGAGAGCACACAACAAGATTTGGTTGAGCTGTTGATTGAGTCGGGCTTAGCAAGTTCGAAGCGTGTTGCACGCGAACACATCAGCAACAACGCCATCAGTGTAAACGGTGAAAAAGTGGCGGCTGATAACCCGAGTTTAAGCTTCCCACTGTTTGATCAATATTGGTTACTGCAACGCGGTAAAAAGCACTTCTGCCTCGTAAAGCGTGCCGCGTAGCAACACTCGCAGTACAAAGCCTATAAAAAATTCCCCTCACCACTTTCGTGATGAGGGGAATCCAAATTTGAACGATTTTAAGCCTAACAATAGGCAAAGACGTTGCTTATTGCGTTCTTAAACGTTGCCAGTACTTTTCGTAAATCGCTAACGTTTCTGCGCCAACATCATTAATAAACTCGCCTTTTTTCATGTCTTCTGATGAAGGGAAAATAGTACGGTTATTTTTCAACTCTTCTGGCAATTTGTCACGCCCAGCGTTCGTTGCCGAGGCATAACCCAAACTGGTCACGATTTCCGCTTGGTTCTCTGATTGGTACATGAAGTTAATAAATTTATGCGCCAATGCTTTGTTTTTACTGCCAGACGGAATAGTGAAGTTGTCCATCCACAATACCGCGCCCTCTTCCGGCATCACGAACTTCAGCTCAGGCATTTCAACCTGTCCTTGGAATGCGTTGCCGTTCCATTGCATGCCGACCGATGTTTCACCGGACACGTAAGGGACTTGCGGCGCATCTGAGTTGTACAGTAATACGTTGTTTTTCAGCGCTACTAGAGAATCAAAAGCCTGCTCGATTTCAGCTTCGTCTTTTGTATTCACGCTATGGCCATTTTTCTTCAGCGCCATACCGAACACATCGCGAACGTCATCAATCAGCATGACTTGTTGTTCGTATTGAGACTCCCATAAGTCTGCCCATTTGGTCACTGGTTGCTCAACCATGGATTCGTTGTAGCTGATCCCGGTAATGCCCCAAATATAAGGCAGCGAGTAATCATTTTTAGGATCGTGCGCTTGGCCAAGTAAACCGTCCATTGTGTCTTGCATGTTTGGCACTTGAGCGTGATCTATTTTCGAAAGCAGCCCTTCTCGCCCCATTTTTTCAATGAAGTACGCAGAAGCAAAAACCACATCGTAGCCAGAACCTTTTAGCAATTTTAGCTTGGTGTACATTGATTCATTATTCTCAAAAGTCGAATAATTAATCGTAATACCTTCTTGTTTTTCAAACGCTTTTAACGATGCTTCCGGCAAATAGCCACCCCATGCATAAACGTTCAACGTTTTGCTATCTGCATGAGCAAACATGCTGAGCACAAGAGCACTCAGCCCCAATCCTTTGATGATTAATTTCATGGTATGCAATCCAACCAGTCCAGCGACGCGCTGGGATTCGGGTGCATAATTAGGTAATTGTTACCCAATTGAAAGAAAATTTAATTAATCTTTAACAGCAAAAATATTTATCGAATTTATAAAATTAACGCATGTTTTTAATAGCGACTGTGCATACCAAAATGATGAGACATTCCATCTTCCATTCGGCCACCTTTCCAGCCACCAGAACCGAGTAAATTAAGCACATCTTGAGCGGTATAATCGACACCAGCGAAGAAGTCATGCGCCACGTCTGAGCGTATTGCTTGCAACTCTGGTTGGTTTTCCAAATCAAGATCTTGCGGATCCGCATATAATGCCAACGCAATTTTTTGTTGGCACGCGCTTAACTCGCTGGTGCTCGTCTTTACCTGACCAACCGAAAAGTAGTCACGACTGCCGTATCCCACCACCAATCTGGTACTCATTAGTTTAATCACTTTCTTAATGCGGCGACGTTGTATAAATCTCAACATGTTTTGTTATTCCTGTATTAAGTTGGCTATGTCGTATTCTTTTGTTCGAATTAAAACACTCTGTTTTATCCGCGAAATTTCTCTAGCGCTTTTCGCGATGATCGGTTGTATAATACGATTCTGAAATATTTTGTTACGTTACCTCGGTAACCCCTGAGACTGCAACATGAACAACAGCAGATGGGTCGGCTTTATAGGCGGCACGATTGTCTTACTTAGTACCTTTATCCTATTCGGATCTTCCGTCCACGCTGCTTGGTACCGAATCCCTGCGGAAGCCATTCATGGTATCGCCTTCACTTTGGCTTTTGGTTTAGGGTTAAACAGCCTGCTGGCGTACGCGACGGCAGTGATTACTCTTGCTGCACTATTCTACATTGGCTTTGTCGTTAGCTATCGGGTCCATCAGAAACTTAAATAAACTTCTGTCTCAACCTGAGCTTAATAACGGATACTTAATAACTAAAAAGGGAGCAACTGCTCCCTTTTTAGTTATCAGCATATAGATGTTCTATACCCGCTTTAATCATTAAGGTGGTATACCCTCAACGACTGCTGCATACCTGAAACATCATCACCTAAATACTCAACCGTCATTGGAACGTTGGTCAGTAGAGTAAAACTGGAGTCACTGAACCTTCCATCAACATCACTTTCCAAATGAACAAAAAACGCAGGCTTATCCGCAATCAATGTAATTTGCCTCCCTTCAATAGAGACACCAATATTGGCTTTCGCTATCGGCAAGGTTTTTAGCTCGTGAGTACTAAACCATGTGTTGCTTATTTTGTCTTGACCGATTTGCGCTTCAACATAGAAGAAGCCTGACGTAAGTTCGTCCTTCTCGATCGATTCATCCAATTGCCACAAAATCGTATTGCTGTCTGCTATGACTGTTTGTTCTAAGCTCCAACATTGCTTTTCTTCCCCTTGCCAATCTACCCACTTAAGCAGTGCGTTGACGCTTGCGGACTCTTTGGCATCATTGAGCAAATGTAGGCTCAACTTGCCTGTATGCTCGGAAAATACCAAATACTGTGGCGCAAAAAATCGCTTCGCATGGTAGTGCAACTGCTTCCATCGACCACTGTATTCCAAACTAGACCAAGAACTGACAGGCCAATTGTCGTTGAGTTGCCAGTACAGCATGCCGCGACAAACTGGAGAAATGGCACGCCAATGATCGCATGCAGTTTTGATCGCGATTGCCTGCTGAACTTGACTTAAATACAGCATGCTCTCGAATCCAGAGGGAAAACGAAAATAGCGCGTGAACATCTCTGTGATAATACTATTACCTCGAGGGTTCTTCTGATGTTGTTCGAAAGTTGGGGATGTAATATTCCAGTCTTGCTCAGGGACAAACCGCTTAACTTCAGCAAAAGATGGCCAAGATTGAAAACCAAACTCAGAGCAAAAACGAGGATTCACGTCAAGGTAGGCATTGAATGATTTTCCTGAATGCCAAACGTCCCAAAAGTGCATATCGCCTTTACTATCATCATGCCACGCATCACCGAAATCCAATTCACCATTACACGGGGAACTTGGCCAGAAACGGCGAGTGCTATCTTGCTCGGTAATCTCCTTCTCAATCATGCGATTGAGGCGATCGTAGTTAACCGTGTATTTGACTTTACTGCGCTTAGATTCGTCATACCAACCAATAGCTCCAATCACTTCATTATCACCACACCAAAGTGCGATTGATGGGTGCTTCTTAAGCCTCGGGATTTGGAATCTAAGTTCTTCTTCTACGTCTTTTAAAAACTCGTCGTTTGATGGGTACAACGAGCAGGCGAACATCATGTCTTGCCACACCAACAAGCCAAGTTCATCACAAAGGTTATAAAAGGTTTCACTCTCGTACTGACCACCGCCCCATACGCGAATCATGTTCATGTTGGCGTCAACCGCACTTTGCAAAAGGTTGCGATAACGTGTTTCGTACTCTCGCCCCGGCATTGCGTCAATAGGGATCCAGTTGGCACCTTTAGCATTAATCGGTACGCCATTGACGATAAATTCCATTGCAGAGCCGTGCTCATCAGCTTGGTTATTTAGGGTTAACTGACGCAAACCAATGTTGTGCGTTAACTTTTGCTCTCTGCAAGAAATGGTAATGGGATAGAGATACGCTTCGCCATAACCCGATGGCCACCAGCGTTGAGGCTCCAAAATGTGGAACTGGCAATGATAGTGACCACTTCCTTTTGTTTGAATACGTTGACGCTCACCATTAAATTCAATCATCATTTCATGGCGTTGACTGTCCGTTTCCACTTCAACTACTACATCAAGAAACACACTCCCATCGGCTTGCCATTGCTGCTCTGTCGAGAAACCTTTGAGCCAAAGCTCATTCACAATGTCGATTTGAATGGGGTCGTAAATACCCGACACCATCAAACAAATGCCCCAGTCCCATCCGGAATGGCATTGTGTTTTGCGGATCAAGTTCATGTGTGGAATTTGGTTGTTGCCCATTGCCGATGGAATAGGAAATGGCAATTTTTTTGCTCTTGCGATACCTTCTAAATCCACCCGAGCAAACTCAACCCGAATCGTGTTAGTACCTTGCTTTAAATGCGGTTTAATATCCACACGTTGCTGGGTAAACATGTTGCTGCAAGTTAGTGCTAACTCACCATTAACATAGAAGGTTGCCAAGGTATCTACACGAGTTAGCGTCATCCAAATTTGCTTGGCAGACAACGTAAACGCGTCGACGTCAAACTCACGTGAGATATGCCACTCACACTCTTCAATCCATCGAACTTTGTTTTCATTATCGGCAAAATAAGGATCTGGAATCTGCTCTGCTTGTAAAAGCGCCGACACATTATCGCCCGGAATAAACATTGGAATTTCAAGATTGGGGCGCTGTGGCGAGGTAAGCATCCACTGCCCATTTAGTTCGAAGTGAGCCATCGAGTTAAACCTTAGCTTGGGAAAAACATGTTTTCTCAATGTAATCCTGATAAACCCATGCAAAAACAAGGGAAATGTTAATTACATACGAAATGCGGTGCATTTCACGTAAAAACTCTTTCTTTTGATCTCTACCCAAAAATCAGCAACTTGGCTAACCTGTTAAAAATTAATCGAAATCTAAGGTTATATTTGCAACTTCGACATGTTAACATCATCGGCTTTTTGAACATCCTCACACTTTTCGTTGAAACGATGTGAGGGGAAATGCACGGCTTCATAGCCCTAAAAAGCGAAGTAATTATGTCAAATATGACGAATGCCGCCTCCCACACAGCGCCTATTCAGGATGCTGACTATTCTGCTATTCATCCCCCATCTTTACTCAAGCGCCTCGAACTCACCAATCCTGTCTTTTGGTTAAGTGGTAGCTTCCTCACTCTATTCGTTTTACTTGCTCTAACGAATACCGACTCTCTAACCGCAATGGTTAACACCGGCTTCGGCTTTGCTACTAAATATTTCGGAGCTTACTGGCAAGTACTGCTTCTTCTGAATTTCCTAATTGGTTTGGCTCTTGCGTTTGGTCGCACTGGTTATGTGCGCCTAGGTGGTCTAGCGAAACCTGATATTGATAACTTTAAGTGGTTGTCAATCGTACTCTGTACTCTACTTGCAGGTGGTGGTGTGTTCTGGGCCGCAGCTGAGCCTATCGCGCACTTTGTGACTGCTCCGCCTCTATACGGGGAAGCCTCACCGAAAACTGCCGCAATCAATGCCCTATCTCAGTCTTTTATGCACTGGGGCTTCTTAGCTTGGGCGATCCTTGGTGGTCTATCTTCCATTGTCTTAATGCACTTGCATTACGATAAAGGCCTGCCTCTTAAGCCGCGTACTCTGCTTTACCCTGTGTTTGGTGATAAAGCCATTAAAGGCTGGATTGGTGATGTTGCTGACGCATGTAGCATCATTGCAGTAGCAGCAGGAACCATCGGTCCTATCGGCTTCTTAGGTTTACAAATTAGCTACGCGCTAAACTCATTGTTTGGCCTGCCAGATACGTTCGTAACGCAAAGTATGGTTATTATGGCGGCGATCCTGATGTATACCCTTTCCGCACTGAGCGGTTTGAGCAAGGGTATTCAAATCGTCAGTCGTTACAACATCATTTTGTCTGTACTATTAATTGGTTACATCCTGTTCTTCGGGCCGACAAGCTTTATCGTTGATGGCTACGTGCAAGGCGTTGGTCGTATGGTGGATAACTTCTTCCCTATGGCACTTTACCGTGGTGATACAGGCTGGCTAAGTTGGTGGACAGTATTCTTCTGGGGTTGGTTTATCGGTTATGGCCCAATGATGGCGATCTTTATTGCTCGTATCTCTCGTGGTCGTACAATTCGCCAATTAATCATGTCTATTAGCATCGCGGCACCGCTGATTACTTGCTTCTGGTTTAGTATCGTTGGTGGCAGTGGCCTTGCGTTTGAACTTGATAACCCTGGTTTGATTTCATCTGCGTTTGAAGGCTTTAACTTGCCTGCAGCACTGCTAGCGATTACTGGTGAATTACCTTACCCAATGATCATTTCGGTTCTTTTCCTGATCTTAACGACAACATTTATCGTGACGACGGGTGACTCGATGACTTACACAATCAGTGTAGTGATGACGGGCTCAACAGAACCAAACGCAGTGATTCGCTCGTTCTGGGGTCTGATTATGGGTATTGTCGCTATTGCGCTTATCTCAATGGGCTCTGGTGGTATTTCTGCATTGCAGTCTTTCATTGTAATTACTGCCGTGCCTGTGTCTTTCATTTTGCTGCCAAGCATTTGGAAAGCACCCGGCATTGCAAGCAGAATGGCAAAAGAGCAAGGCCTCGTTTAAACCGCCTCTCTAACCAATATGCGAAAAAGAGCCCTTCATTGGGCTCTTTTTAATTCTGCGCTTTATCCTACGCTATCAATGCGAATCATCACGGCGTCTGGACGCCAATACTCGAATTCGCAGTCCATTAAATGCCCATCTTGTTTGTAGTTTACCCGCCGAATTTTCAGAACGGGTTGTCCTTCAGCTAGGTTCAACGCCTTAGCGACATGAGCAGGCGCTGACGTGGGAATCACATCAAAACGAGAGCGCTTTGTCTCGTAACCATACTTCTCACGATAAATGCCCGTCAGGGACATGGTGAGGTTCTCAAACAATATACCCTCAAACAGTGCCGCTTTGAGCACGTTCTCAACAAACAATACCGCTCGCCCATCAATAAAACGTAACCGTTCAATTACATAAATTGGGGTAATTCGCTCCACCTCTAACGATTTGGCATACTCACCTGCGGCCATTTCACTTCGCACGTTGAGTAACTTAGTTTCTGCAATACGATGCTGCTCTCGAATCATCTGATGGAAGTGAGAACGAGACAACGGGTTGTAACAGATACGCTCAGGAGATACATACCAACCCCGGCGCTCTTCTCGATAAATAAGACCTTCAGTTTCTAAAGATACCAACGCATCTTTGATAGTGATTCGAGTTGTAGAAAACAGCTCACTGAGCTCTCTCTCTGACGGCAGTTTTTGTCCTTCCGACATGATGCCGGAAAGAATCTGCTGTTTTAAGCTGCTTCTAATTTTTCCTAATTGGGTACCAAATTGTCCGGTGCCTGTCGCTCTCATTCTGATCTAGTCCAAGGATAATTTGACGAATAACATAAGGCGTTTACGTAACAAAAATATGACATTAATCAACAGAACACATACTGAACGTATGAAATATAAGTGCCATATAAAATCAGCAAAACTGTCAAATTACTTGCGCTAAATCGTCACATTCCATCCATAGCATACAAAGCGAACTTACTGACCTAGTCCAGAAGGATGGAGACAATGAAAACTTTGCTAAGTCGTTCAATTACCGCACCAGCGGCAATCATTGCGGTAACGCTCGCTACGCCAACAGTAGCGAAAGAAGCCGATATTGAATCTTTGGTAGCAGCAGCACAAAAAGAAGGGGCGGTTTACAGTGTGGGTATGCCTGACAGTTGGGCAAACTGGAAAGACACTTGGGCTGATTTAAAGTCAAATTACAACCTTAAGCACCAAGACACGGATATGAGCTCGGCTCAAGAAATCGCAAAATTCGAAGCTGAGAAGAAAAACGCGACCGCAGACATTGGTGACGTAGGCTTTGCCTTCGCACGTGTAGCGGTAAAAAAAGGCGTCACTCAGCCATATAAACCAACAACTTGGAATGACATCCCAGATTGGGCAAAAGACGAAGATGGTCATTGGGCACTTGCTTACACTGGCACTATTTCTTTTATCTCCAACAATAACCTCGTAAAAGACGCGCCAAAAACGTGGGATGACCTATTAAAAGGCGACTACAAAGTGACCGTAGGTGACGTAGGCGTAGCAGCACAGGCAAACAACGCGGTTCTCGCCGCAGCGTTCGCCAACGGTGGGGACGAATCCAACCTCAAGCCTGCGCTCAAATTCTTTTCTGAACTCGCGAAGCAAGGTCGTCTTTCATTTACCGATCCGAACATCGCCAACCTAGAAAAAGGCGAAGTGGAAGTGGCGATCATGTGGGACTTCAATGCATTGAACTACCGCGACAAAATTGACCGCGACCGCTTTACAGTGAGCATTCCTCAAGATGGCTCTGTGATTTCTGGTTATACAACCATAATCAATAAATACGCGAAGAACCCTAATGCAGCAAAGCTTGCTCGTGAATACATCTTCAGCGATCAAGGGCAAATCAACTTAGCAGAAGGTTATGCGCGTCCAATCCGCACCAACATCACACTGCCTCAAGCAGTGCAAGACAAGCTAATTGCTAATGACCAATACAGCAATGTTCACCCAGTGACTGACTTCTCAGCTTGGGAAAAGTCCGCACGTAAGCTGCCACGTCAATGGCAAGAAAGTGTCTTAATCCACCAGCAATAAGAGTAAGTCGTTATGAGCAATAAGGTCATCCTTGTTGTTCTAGATGGACTGAACTATCAGGTAGCCCGTGATTGCATGGGCTACCTCAATGGTCTTCTAGAACAAAGTCGTTCCCAACAAGAAACTCGCGCAACGCTTTATCCTGTGCAGTGTGAGCTGCCCTCTATGTCTCGCCCACTTTATGAGTGCATTTTAACGGGCGTTCGCCCTGTAGAAAGCGGCATCGTAAACAACAATATCGTTCGTCTATCCAAACACGATTCCATTTTCAGTTTGGCAAAAGCCCAAGGAAAAGTGACCGCTGCGGCTGCCTACCACTGGGTAAGTGAGCTTTATAATCGCGCGCCATTTGAACCTGTTCGCGATCGTTTCACGCATGATGAAACCCTGAATATCCAGCACGGCTGCTTTTACCATTGGGATCATTATCCTGATGAAGCCTTGTTCCTGGACGCAGAGTATTTACGCCGCAACTATCAACCTGATTTCTTACTGATCCATCCGATGAATATCGACGATACAGGACATAAGTTTGGCCTAGACTCTCGCCAATACCGCAATTGTGCGCGAGGTGCAGACATTATTCTTTCCAACTACATCGATCAATGGCTTGCTGATGGGTATCAAATCATTGTGACCAGCGATCATGGCATGAACAACGATCTTTCTCACGGTGGGATTTTACCTGAAGAGCGAGAAGTTCCCCTGTTTGTCATTGGTGATAAGTTTACCCATCAAGATTGTCATATTAAGCAAACTGATATTTGTGGCACCGTTTGTCAATTGCTAAACCTTGACCACACGAAGCCATACACTCAGGAATTGTTAGCACTATGAGCAGTTCAGTCCTCTCCCCAAGCTCTAGCGAATCACGTTCAAATTTGGCAAGTACTTGGTTAAAGCGCTTTAAGCCAGCCATTTGGTTGGCGCCTTTCGCACTGTTTTTCTATCTATTTCAACTCGCACCGATGATTTGGGTACTGTTAAACAGCTTTATCTACGATGGCGAGTTTGCCTTCGATAACTACATTGAAGTGCTCGACTCCGCCTTTATGATGCAGGCGTTTGGCAACAGTTTGTGGTTAGCTGTATGGTCGAGCATTTTTGGCTTAGCCATTGCGACTCTGTTGGTCTCTTCTCTGCGCAGAGTCGATTCTAAAGTCCGCGACGGTGTGATTGCGTTTACGAACATGAGCAGCAACTTTGCAGGCGTACCTCTGTCATTCGCTTTTATTATTGTTTTGGGCACCAATGGGGCGATTACCCTTTTGCTCAAGCAGTATGGCTTACTCGGTGATTTCGACCTTTATGGTAAATGGGGCCTGCTGGCCATTTACATCTACTTCCAAATCCCGCTGGCGGTATTGTTGCTCTACCCTGCGTTCGACGCGTTGAGCGATGATTGGCAAGCAGCTGCTGCGCTACTGGGAGCCAAAACATCACAGTATTGGGCGAAAATCGCTCTGCCAGTGCTCTCACCAGCCTTATTCGGTACCTTTATTATCTTAATAGCCAACGCAATTGGCGCATATGCGAGTGTTTATGCGTTGACCTCCGGTAACTATAACGTCATCACAATTCGAATTGCGAGTCTGGTATCGGGAGACCTGTTCCTTGAACCTAATCTCGCCGCTGCAATTTCGGTGATTCTAATGGCGTTACTTGCCTTTATCACAGTGATTAACCAATGGCTCATTTCGAAAAGCTATGCAGGTAGGAAGTAGTCATGCACAACGTTAATAATCGATTCCATAAAACGGTGGTTTATTCCATTGTTGGGATCATGCTCATCCCGATTTTAGCGACCTTTGTCTATTCGCTTTCATCACGCTGGGGCGCCACGGTGCTTCCAGATGGTTTCACTTTTGATTGGTACGTTAAATTGCTGACCGACCCACGCTTTTTGCAAGCATTTGGGCGTTCGCTGTTTATTTGTATTGCTTCGCTAACCCTCAGTGTGATTCTAGTTCTGCCAGCGATATTCGTGGTGTTTTACTACTTTCCAAGGCTCGATAAGCTCATGAACGTATTGATTTTGCTACCATTCGCTGTACCACCAGTGGTGTCCTCCGTCGGCTTGCTTCAACTTTATGCTGACAGTGAAATCTCCCTTATCGGTACTCCTTGGATTCTAGTAGGTACTTACTTCACCATCGCGTTACCGTTCATGTATCGTGCGATTTCTAATAGCTTCGAAGCAATTAACCTTAACGATTTAATGGACGCTGCACACTTGCTAGGAGCAAGCACAACCAAAGCGTTTTTGATGGTCATTTTACCTAACCTCAAAAAAGGACTGATGGCATCGCTTTTCCTTTCATTTTCATTTCTATTGGGAGAGTTTGTGTTCGCCAATATTTTAGTCGGCACACGTTATGAAACCCTGCAAATCTACTTGTATAACATGCGTCAGACGAGCGGCCACTTTACGTCTGCCTTAGTGATGACCTACTTCCTATTTATTTTTTTACTGACTTGGTTGGCAAGTCGTTTCAGCCGAGGAGTCAAACAATGAGCTACGTAACAGCGAAAAATCTAACTAAACGTTTTGGTGATAACACCGTATTTGAGGACATTCACTTTAACATCGAGCAAGGTGAATTCATTACGCTTTTGGGCCCTAGCGGTTGTGGTAAATCGACACTACTTCGCAGCCTTGCTGGGCTTAACCCTGTCGATGGAGGCGAGATTTGGGTAAACGGAGAAGATATCACGCATCAAGTCCCGCAAGAGCGTGGTATTGGGATGGTCTTTCAATCGTATGCGCTGTTTCCCAATATGACCGTCGAAGGCAACATTGCATTTGGCTTAAAAATGAAAAAGCTTGCGAATGATGATATTCGACGTGAAGTGGCTAAAGTCATCAAACTGGTGGATCTGGCAGGTAAAGAAAAACACTATCCGCATCAACTTTCTGGTGGTCAGCGCCAGCGTGTCGCACTCGCTCGAGCGTTGGTGGTGAAACCTCGCATATTATTGCTTGATGAGCCACTTTCTGCGCTTGATGCCAAAATCCGCAAACACCTTCGTCAGCAAATCCGAGACATTCAGAAAGAGATGAATCTCACCACTATCTTCGTAACTCATGACCAAGAAGAGGCGATGATTATGTCTGATCGTATCTTCCTAATGAGTAAAGGGGAAATTGTTCAAGCAGGAACACCTGAAGAAATTTATACTCATCCTGCTAACGAGTTTGTGGCCGGTTTCATGGGGCACTACAACCTTGTAGAGGCCAATAAAGCCAAGCAACTCTTCAACATTGATACCGAATGGAAAGTAGCGATTCGCCCAGAGTCTATATATGTAAAAGAGCAAGGTCGTCAATATGATAGCCACATCTCAGCGCCACAAGTAGGTACGATCACCAACCACCAGCTTCTAGGTAATGTTATTCGCTATCAAGTGAACGTTGAAGAGTGTGAGCTCACTGTTGACTTGCTTAACCGCTCTTCAGAACGCTTACTAGCGAATGGCAGCCAACTAGAGCTACTCTTTAACCTAAACGAAATTCAACCAGTGAGAGCCTAAACATGTCCAAACCTTTGTATGTTTTTGATATGGATGAAACCCTAATAAACGCTGACTGCGCAATGATTTGGAACGAGTTTATGGTTGAGAGAGGCATCGCGACTGATCCTTTATTTATTAAGGAAGATCAGCGTCTAATGGCCTTGTACTCTGAAGGCAAAATGGACATGGAAGACTATCTAGCGTTCTCCATGAAGCCACTAGAAAACATGCCGATTGAAGAGGTAAATGCCTTGGTTGAAGAATGTGTTGAAAGCCATATTTTGCCTAAACAGTTCCCTCAAGCCAAAACCCTGATTGAGCAACTGTCTCGTGATGGTATAGATATGGTTATCATCTCTGCCAGCGTCACTTTTTTGGTGGAAGCCGTTGGTCGCCGTCTTAATATTCCAACCGCACTCGGAATTGATTTAATCGAGAAAAACAACCGTTATACTGCTGAAATCGACGGTATCCCGAGTTATCGTGAAGGCAAAGTCACGCGATTAAAACAGTGGCTAGAAAATCAGCCTGAGCGTTATTCCGAAATCCATTTCTATACCGATTCAATCAACGATTTACCGCTTTGTGAATACGCGAACTACGCTTATCTGGTAAATCCATGCCCACAACTAAAAGAACACGCCAACAGACCGAATTGGAGTGTGTTAAGTTGGGGGTGATCTAGCCTCACAAGACCGTTCTTCCTAAGTAAATACTTTTCTATTTGTTCAAAGAGCAGTTCTTTCTGCTCTTTTTTACTTCTCTTCATCACAAATTAATCACTTGATTAAATACTGATTAATTTTTCACATGTCACATGAGAAATCAGCGTCTTATAATTAATCAAATGTTTAATATTTTGAGAGAAGATTGTGACGGAAGCGCATCGAAGGGCGGGAAGACCCACAGATAATATCGACGCAAGGGAAAAACTGATTTTCCATGCGCGCGAACTCTTCACCATTATGGCTTATGACAAGGTCTCTACTCGCCTAGTCGCGCAGAAAGCAGGCGTGAACGTGGCGATGATTCGTTACTACTTTGGCAACAAAGAAGGCTTGTTCGAGACCATGTTGCGCGAAACACTGTCACCGATGCAAAAGCAGATGCAGACGTTGGTATCCAACAGTAACGAGCAAAACTTTCTCGATCTAATGCGTACCTACTACCGCGAAATGATCAAGGTACCACAGTTCCCACGCTTAGTTGCCCAAGTTATGCATATGCCCCCATCGGAAACCCAACGCAAACTGCTCGAAAAAGTCTTCGCAGATATCAGCAAGCCAATGCAAGGCGTGATCTTTGATAAGTTGATTGACAGTGGCGTTTTACGAAAAGACGCCGACCCTCAACTTTGTCGCGTCTCTTACATCAGCTTGATGGTGTTTCCTTTTATGGCACCACCAGCACTGCTCGCCATTCATGGCATTGAACTTTCTGAAGCCTTCTTGAACCGATTATTCGAACACAACATACAACTGATGAAACATGGATTTTTAGACTCGGGCGACCAATATGAAGATAAATAAAAAGCTGCTGTTCTTTCCTGCTCTTGCGGTGGGGGTCGTCATTCTGTTTTTGGCGATTAGCCTCAAACCAGATTTGCCCGTAAAACCCGCTGGAGATCGTGCACGGTTGGTCGAGACGATTCCACTTGAGCTGAAAGCGATTGCACCTGTTGCTATTGGCTTTGGTAAAATCGCACCGAAAGTTGAATGGAAAGCGATAGCCGAAGTGACCGGTAAAGTGGTTTACCGTCATCCGCAACTGGAAAAAGGACAAGTGCTGCAAGCAGGAACGGAAATCTTGCGAATCGACCCACTCGATTACGAGTTGAAACTGGTTCAAGCTCAAGCCGATCTCAAATCTGCTCAAACCTCTCTGGCTAAGCTGAACCAAGAAGAAGCGAATCTCAAAAGCACACTCAAGATAGAAGCCAACCGTCTGGTTATCGCCAACAAAGAGTTAGACCGTAAACAAAACCTACGTAAGAAAGGCTTAACCTCGCAATCGGATGTAGATCAGCAAGAGCAAAGCGCGCTCTCTCAACGTAAGTTAGTACTGGATATTGAAAATCAAATTGGTTTGATGCCGGATGAGAAACGAGTCGCGGAAGCCCTAGTTAAAGTTAATGCATCAAAAGTGGATGAGGCCGAACGCTCGCTTGATAAAACTATCATCACGCTTCCTTACGATTTGCGTATTGCTGACGTAGAAATTGAGAAAAAGCAAGTGGTTAACCTCCAACAAACCATGGTGACAGGACATGGTATTGATGTCATGGAAGTGGAAGCTCAACTATCCATTCATGACATGCAAACTTTGGCGGCGAGCATCGGTGAGTTTGTCCGTGATGAATCTGGTATTCCACAACCTGATATGAATGCGATTCATGCCAACATTGAACTCAGCAGCGGTAACCTCTCTGCAAGCTGGCCTGCGAAAGTTGCACGCATCAGTGAAACGGTTGATCCAAGCCAAGCGACTGCCGGTGTGATTCTGGAAATTGAACAAGACTACCGTGCATTAAACCCAACGTCTGCGCCTCCATTGGTGAACGGCATGTTTGTGCGTGCCTTGATTGAGGGACAAGAGAACCCGAGTTGGGTCATCCCAGAGCGTGCGCTTCATGGCAATAAGATTTACCTGATGGGCGATGACAATCGTCTGCAAGTCGTCACGGTTGAAGTGTTATATCGTCGCAATAACCAAGTGGTGATCGATGGTGAACTAGAGCAAGGTCAGAAGCTGATCATCAACGATTTGCTGCCTGCGATTAACGGCATGCTATTGAAAGAGTCACCTGAACAGTCAGAAACGGCTATTGAGGAGTCTGATTCATGATCCGATTCTTCGCCAAGCATCCAACAGCAGCCAACTTGCTGATGCTAACGCTGCTGATATTGGGGATTTCTTCACTTTCCACGATTAAGCGTGAAACTTTTCCTGAGTTTGATCCGCCCTACATCCTAGCTGGTGTGGTTTACCCCGGCGCTTCCCCTCAAGAGGTAGAAGAGAGCATCTGTATCCGAATGGAAGATGCTGTCGATGGCCTTGCCAACATTAAAGAAACTCAGTGTGAAGCGATTGAGGGTTCTGCGCGTCTTATCTTAAAACTGAATGAAGAAGCCGACATTGGGCGCATGTTGGTTGATGTTCAAACCCAGATCAACTCGATAAACGACTTCCCACAAGAGATTGAATCTCCTGTGGTCCAAGAGCTCGATTGGAACGAGCCAGTTGTGGATGTCGCGATCACCGCAGATACCACATGGCCAGAGCTAAAAGCGTATGCCGAACAGCTTAAACGCACGTTAAAAATCGATTACGATGTCTCTTTGGTTGAAGTTGCTGGCTTCTCTGACCACCAATACCGAGTAGAGTTAGACACTCAAGCTATCCGACAACTTGGTTTGAGTGTTGGTGATATTGCGGACCAGATTGGTCGTCAAAACGTCAAGTTGCCAAGTGGTAATGTCGAAACGCCAGATAAGAACTTTCTGATCCGCTTTGACGAACGACGCGTGACGCCGGAAGAGCTTGAGACTATCGTCGTGGGCTCTGGTACAAATGGCTCAATCATCCGTCTAAGAGATATTGCGACGATTACCGACCGGTTTGAATTGGACGAACAGAAAGTCCTCTTCGATGGTCACCCTTCTGCCCTACTAAAAGTCAGCAAAAACAAAGAAGATGACGCACTGCGTATCAAGGAACGGGTTGCTCAATTTGTCGAAGAACAACAAGCTATCGCGCCAGACGGTGTGATGCTACAAATGACCAATGACCTTTCATCCGTGCTTTGGGATCGCCTGACCATGATGGTCAAAAACGGTTGGCAAGGTATCATTCTGGTCTTCGCCACCATGTGGTTGTTCTTTAGTTTTCGCTATTCCTTTTGGGTCGCAGCTGGTTTACCCGTTGCCTTCTTAGGTGGGTTATTTTTGATGGCGCAACTTGGCCTGTCCATCAACATCATGTCTTTGGTCGGGTTACTCATGGCCATCGGTATCATGATGGATGATGCCATCGTTATTGCCGAATCGATTGCCGCTCACCTCGACCGAGGAGAAGAGATCGATGATGCCGTTATCAAAGGAGTGAAAAAGGTACTGCCAGGGGTAATTTCTTCCTTCCTAACTACGGTGTGTATTTTTGGTAGCTTGTTATTCCTGCAAGGTGAAATGGGTGCGGTACTTAAAGCAGTTCCTCAAGTTCTGATCCTCGTTTTGAGTTTGAGTTTGGTGGAAGCCTTCTTGATCCTACCTAACCACCTTTCTCATTCGCTACATAAACAAAAGCAAGAGCGAAAGACACCGAAGTTTAAACAAAAGCTGCTCGCTTCTTTTGAAAACTTCCGTAACACCACCTTGGTCAACGCAGTGGATAAAGTGGTCGAGTATCGCTATGCCTTTATGGGTGGCGTAGTTGCATTACTTCTTATCTCCGCTGCCACGTTAGTAGGTGGTTTACTCAAGTTCCAACCCTTCCCTGAGTTGGATGGCGACATTGCAGAAGCGCGCATTATTCTTCCTCCGGGTTCTTCTCTGTCTCAAACGGAAGCTGTCGTCGATAAGATCGTCGCTTCCGCTCAAAAGCTAGATAAAGAATGGACAGAGAAAGTGGAAGACGGCAATCCATTGGTTCTACACATCACCAGTCAATTCAACGCTAACGCCGACGCGAATGAATCTGGCCCTCACATTGCCACGGTACGTCTGGATTTGCTGGGCGCCGAGAGTCGTAACACACTCATCGATGAATTTATCGACGCATGGCGTGAAGACATTGGTGAACTTGCGGATCCTATCTCACTGGTATTTAAACAACCGACCATGGGGCCGGGTGGACGAGCGATTGAAATTCGAGCGAAGCATGATGAACTGGATGCGCTCAAAGCCGCCTCTATCGACATTCAACAGTACTTAAATGAGTTTGACGGTGTCCATGGCGTGTTGGATGACATGCGTATGGGTAAAGAAGAAGTCTTGGTAAAACTGCGTCCGGGCGCAGAAGCTTACGGGATTAACGGCCAACTCATCGCCAATCAATTGCGTGCAGCTTTCTTTGGCCAAACCGCAGACGAGATCCAAGTTGGGGTAGAAAACATTTCCATCGAAGTTCGCCTCGATAAAGCACAAGCCGGTGACTTACAGCAATTGGCAAACTTTCCGATTATCTTGTCCGATGGCAGTCAAATCCCCCTCGCAACCATTGCGACTTTGGATTTCCAACGTAATTACGTAAGAATCCAGCGCATTGATGGCTTGAGGACTGTGAGCGTATTCGGCGATATCGACAATACGAAAGCCAACTCAACCGCCATTATTCGTCAGTTCCAACAAGATGAAGCACCAAAGCTTATGCAAAAGTATCCTGGTCTTCGCTTTGATTTTGAAGGCGAAGCCAAAGATACCGCTGAAACTGGGGCATCAATGGGTAAAGGCTTCTTGCTTGGTTTGTTTGGCGTGTTTGCGATTCTGAGTTACCAATTCCGCAGTTATTTGGAACCATTCGTCGTCATGCTTGCGATTCCCCTCGCCTTTATTGGCGTGGTATGGGGACACATCCTACTCGGTCACTCATTGAGTATGCCAAGTATGATGGGCTTCGTCTCATTAGCGGGGATTGTGGTGAATGACTCGATTCTGTTAGTTCAGTACATACGCCATCATGTCGATGAAGGGGATAATGTGCACGACTCGGTCGTCAAAGCCAGTCGGGAACGCTTTAGAGCAGTATTCCTGACATCAATGACCACTGCAGCAGGTTTGCTTCCGTTACTGACTGAAACCAGCCTGCAAGCACAGGTTATCCAACCACTGGTTATCTCCATCGTGTTTGGTATTTTCGCATCCACTCTGCTGGTGTTGTTTATGATCCCTGCTGCGTATGCCATTTTAGCTGACTTCGGCCTAGTCCATAAGCACGAAGAAATCTAAAACGACTGATAAGTAAACTTATCAAAATGAACAAGAGCGGCTTAGGTCGCTTTTTGTTCAATACCAACGCGTTAAAAAACACACAATCAGTTAACAAACAGAGGGTTATTGTGTCTCATTAAGTGTAAATATGAACAGTTAAGGATTAAGTATGTTGAGTTTTATATAACCAAATCAAATAACCAACACAAGATTTATAATATGTTTTATTGTCAAAAACGGCATTTCACAGAGTAAAAATACACGCAGGCAACACATTCACAATTTAAACTCACGATAATGAAAACATTGATTGAAGAATTAACATTTTAACAATCATTACAACAATGTTAACTTTAGCCTCGTTGGTCGCACTGGTGGTAAGCCTCTCACCAAGCCTATTGTCAGTTTTATATGGACGTTCGACCACCTCCAAAATGAATAGACACCCAATTTGGTGCCCTTTTTTCGCCCGTGAAAGCATTCTTCGCGGGCTTTTTTCTTTAAGTTAAGTATGAACGCTCTGGATCAACTTTTTTTTGCCAACCTTTCGGATTTGGAGGTAGTATGCGAATCAATAAGCGGAGACAGTGCTAGCAACTCTAAAACATTTTTTTCAAAGATTTCATCCGCGTGTCTTACCCAATCTAAAAACTTTTTTTGAGCAAACATAGGCTCGATTTCATATAAAAATTCAATACTAAAGTAAAACTCATTTTTGATAGGCAAATTGTACACTCTTCGATAGTCTTTTTTATACTCCAAATTTCCTTCTACATATTTTGAAAATGTATTTCCACCAATCTTGATATCTTGGCATTTGATTGGAGGGTAACCACGAAGAAACTCTCCTACAAGGAACTCTTCTTTCGCTCTCTTTTTTTCTTCGTTTATCGGGTCCATTCCCCAACGATGATTTGCATACGCAATGGCATCATTCATCAACTCTGTATGATCACCTTTTTGAGAACCGTCAGGTGACTCTACAGCATGATAAAAATCCACGTACTCTTTCTCTATAAATGAAGATAGTTGATTAACACTAGTAATATATTTATCTGAAGATTTAATCCTTAACCGAATATATAAGCTACCTTGTTTATTGATTGGTAATAGTGGATTTATTATTTTATTTTGAAAAGAGAAATAAATCGTGGCCAAGTTTATAAACTTTTCATGCCGCTCTACTTTTGAATCAATATTGAATCGTTGTAATTCAATAAAATCTTGGTATACATGACCTTCATATATATTGTTCGGACATTCAAATGATAGTACTAAGTCATCTATCTGGAATACATTATGTAACAAGTGTGCAAAATCTGGTTTCCCTCTAAACCCATCTTTAAAGATTTTGATAAAATTCATATTTATATCTCTTGTTATTTAAATATGTATTGATATTTGTGATAAGCTCTATACTAAATCCATTGGCTTTATATGCGCCATGGCGTACAAAGGTAAATAGACATCCAATTTGATTCATTTTTCTCTCATGGCTACATACTTTGCTAGCTTTTCTTGACACTGACGCTGTGTTACTCAGCCTTAGTTTTTTCGTTCAATCCCTTTACTGCTTTGGCTGTATACGAGTCGATGAGCGGAGACAAATCCAGTAATTCCAATACTTTTTTTTCAAAGGTTTCATCCGCACTTCTCACCCAATCTAAAAACTTCTGCTTAGCAAACATCGATTCGTACTTATACCAAAACTCGATGCTCAGGTAGAATTCATTTTTTATGGGTAAATTGTATACTCTTCGTAATTCACTCTTATACTTAAGATTACCTTCTGAGTATTTTGAGTATTTGTTTTTTCCAACTTCAACTATCTCACACTTTATTGGTGGATAACCACTTAAGAAACCTCTAATTAAATATTCTTCTTTTTCTCTTTTTCGGTCTTCACTTTCTGGAATTTCTCCCCATTGTTTATTCGCACGCTTAGTCAATTCTTTCATCAAGTCTGTATGATACCCCCTCATAGAGCCTTCACTTTGCTCCGGGGCATGATAAAAATCATAATATTCTCTCTCTAAAAATGAGGACAATTGACTAATATTATCAATATCTTCTCCAGTAGATTTAACCCGTAGCCTAATATATAATCCACCTTGTTTGTTAATAGGAAGCAAAGGGTTTAATATTTTCTTCTGAAACAAAAAATATACCGTAGCTAACTTTACAAACCTTTCATGCCTCTCTATTTTTGATTCAACATCGAACTGTTCTAAATTAACAAGATCCTGGTATACATGTCCTTCATATATGTTGTTCGGACACTCAAATGACAGCACTAAGTCATCTATCTGGAACGCATTATGTAATAAGTCAGAGAAATCCGGCTTTCCTCTAAAACCATCTTTACACATTTTAATAAAACTCATATGTCTATCTCTTACTCTTCAAATATGCATCAATACCTTTAAACGAGAGCCTGCAATATGAGCTCTAATTCAAGTAAAGGTAAGCCACATACTAAGGTATTATGAAGATCAAAAAGGAGATCGGATCTTTTCTAAATTTTAAATATCTAACATCACCTCCACTTTACTGAAATCTACACTTTTGAAAGTTACATCCGCTCCATCCAGCAATAGCTCATCAAACACGCCAACTATTGATAATAAGCTTGAGGATCTGATCTCCACCCATGAAATGAGAAACAAAAAAGCCAGCCTTAAAAGGCTGGCAAGTAGAGCAACAAGGTCAGTGCTTACTGCTAACTAACACCGAACTCGTATTGGATTCATTTTCGTCTGTTAGTCTCTTTTATCGGCGTTTATGACTTGCTTGCTTTCTCTTTGTGGCACGTTACCTTTACTAACTGTTCTTGCTCATCTTTAATGTTTTTCACGATACGCTCATCACGTGCACGAATGGCATCCATGTTCATTTGCTGAATATCTGCTATAGCTTCATGTTTCATTTCAGAAAAGTCCTGACGTAAATCTGAGCTCCACTCCTCTTTGTCTAAAGTGTTAGCAGCAGCGATTGGTGATGACATTACAGCAATAAGACTTAGAGTAGATAGAAATACGCTTTTCATAATAAGCTCCTTGAGGATTAGCAGTTAATTTTAATTACAATTTATATATTGCACATACGATGCCAACTTTTATTTTGTTATTTTTCAACAACTTAAATAAAACCTCATATTCAACGTTATCTTCGTCTGGTAAATTTCGCTAACCAAGCGTCAAATTAACCATGCAAATTTAAAACATTAGAAACATACATATTAGAAATGCTTTGTCAGGCAGTTTTCTCATCAGATAATTACGTAACTGCCCACTAAAAAATCGCTTTGAATCAAAATACGGAAACAAAAAAGCAGCCCGAAGGCTGCTCCTAATCGTTAACATCAAGCTTGTTAACTCGATACGCTTGCTTCAACGCTCGACGTCACTGGCGACTTTCTGAAACGATTAATCAAACGATGGATAAACCTCTTAATCGATCTGAAAATATTTTTAATATCTTCAAGCATTAAATACAAACAAGGCACCAACACTAAAGTCAGAACCGTTGCGTACAACACCGCAAAGCCCAAAGCGACAGCCATCGGTATGACAAAACGCGCCTGCAAACTCGTTTCAAACATTATCGGCAATACACCCGCAAACGTCGTTATTGAGGTGAGCGTGATAGCTCGAAAACGAGCACAACCCGCCTCAACAACCGCTTGTTTGATGTTCATACCCTTTTCTCTCACTTGGTTTACGTAATCTGTCATAACCAGAGAGTCGTTAATAACCACGCCAGCAGCGGCGATCAAACCAAATGTCGACATCATACTTATGTCTAAACCTAGCCAGAAATGGCCCCAAATCGCCCCCGTCAGACTAAACGGAATGACGGACATTACAATCAAAGGTTGGGTATAACTTTTTAACGGTACAGCTAACAAGATGTAGACGATGATCATGCCTGCAATAAAGAACAAAATCTGTTCATTACGCTGCGCAGCCTGCTCTTCAATATCACCGCCCAATTCTGTTTTCACAGTTGGGAAGGCTTGCTTCATGTCCGGTAAGATATTGTCGTCAATGACCTTAACGATTTCTTGAGGCTCAACCAATTCTTCGTCTATGGAACCATAAACATAAACGGTTTGATACCCGCCTTCACGTCGAATGCTACTCACGCCCGGCTGCTCGTTGATCTTCACCACATCACCTAGCATGACCTTCTTACCTGCTGGTGTGGTAATCACAGCGTAACGCAATGATGAGAATGCTTCACGCGTCAATTGCGGGTAACGCACCATAACTTTAATTTCTTCACCATCACGAATAATGCGCTGTGCTTCGCCACCATAAAAGCTGCCACCAACTTGCTCTGCGATCATGGTGAGATCCAGACCGAGATCGTACGCTACAGGCGCAAGAGACAGGAGTACTTCTTTGCTTCCAGAATCAATAGAAGATGAAATATCATATAACCCTTCTTCCTGCTGTAAACGCTCTATCAAGTAACGCCCAGCCTCGTTGAGCTCACTGATGTTAGAACCAAACAACAAGTAGCCAAACTCATCTCTGTCACCACCACCCGCACTCTGCTCGCGGATTTTGATGCTCTTCATACCTGGGATAACAGGCATAGCTTCACGCCAACGTCGAGCCAGTTCAAATGTATTGAACGGGCGTAACTCTTCATCAACCAGAGGCACTAATACACGACCTTCGGTGCGGCTTCTGTTGTACGACAGCACATCACGAATCATTCCTTGACCATGTTCTGCAATGGTCTCAGATTCGATCTTTTGCATGACACGTTCAATAGTCTTGAGTGCACTGATTGTCTGCTCACTTGAAACGGTATCATTCATTTCAATAGTGATCGCAGGATAGTCGGTCGGCACTTTAGGGTTAGGGATCACCCGAACATAATTCGCGTTGATCAAAGCCGCGCTGATCAGCAGTAAACCACAGAACACCGCAAACACTGTCCAGCGCCAATGGGTGCATGTTGTTACAAAGTTACGATACGGACCGTTTACAAAGCCGAAGAAACGTTGGTTGAAACGATCTCGCCATCCACCAGGCTTGACTGGTTTAAAATGGGTATGCGCCAAGTGCGCTGGTAGGATCAACTTTGATTCAATCAAACTGAAGATCAAACAAAGAATCACAACCCCCGCGATACCATAAAAGAAAGCGCTATCAATACCACTCGAAAGCAAGAATGGTGCGAATACAGCAATCGTTGTCAGAACACCAAATGTCGCTGGCGTAGCAACACGTTTGACACCGCGTACCACGTTCTCGACACCGCCGCCCTTTTCTTCGATTTCACTGTACGCACTTTCTCCCATGACGATGGCGTCATCCACCACAATTCCGAGCACCATAATGAAAGCAAACAGCGAGACGATGTTCACTGTAATACCCAAAGCTGGCATCATCATCACCGCACCAAGGAAACACACTGGTAAGCCGATCATTACCCACATAGCCAAGCGGAAACGTAGGAAAATGGTCAGCATAATCGCGACTAATGCAGCGCCTTGCAGCAAGTTTTTCAACATCATGTCGAGACGCCCATTTAAATAATAAGTCGTATCAACTAAGACTTTGAGCTTAACATCCTGCGGTAATGTCTTGTTTTTTGCTTCAATATAATTACGAACGGACTGTGCAACAGGGATAATGTTCTGATCACGAGTTGCTTCAACAGACATGTAGATCGCATTTTGCCCTGAGTATTCAAAATAGCGCTCTTCTTCCGTAAAACCATCTTTGATCGTGGCGATATCTTGCAGTAAAACCTTCGCACCATTTGCGCCAAGCTTTACAGGAATATTTCTAAACTCATCACCACGGTAGTATTGGTTTTCAATCCTTACTGCAATCATCCCTGAATTTGTTTTTACTTCGCCCGCAGAAAAGTTAGCTGAATAACGGCTGATCGCGCTGCTGATATCGCTCAACGTCAGGTCGTATTTACGAAGAACAAGTGGGTCAACTTCAATCGCTATTTCTTCTTCTGGCGCACTCAGGTACACCAGCATGACGTTTTCTAACTGAAGTAATTCATCTTCGATTTGCTTAGCGATCGGTTTAAGCTCCTCGAGCGGTCGGTCCCCAACTAATCCCATTTCGATTACATCTTGGCGCCATTCAACTTGGTAAACATTGATTGGTTCCATACCCGTTGGTAAGTTAGACAATGTATCAATACGTTGGTTTACATCATCTAAGACACGCTTGATATCGGCATTAACGTCTACCTCGATGGAAACATACGCGCTACCTCTAGAGGCCGTTGAGACTGCTTTTTTAATCCCGGTGACGTCTTTAATCGATTCCTCGACCTTAACGAGAATACTCTCTTCTATCTCTTGAGGAGAAGCGCCAGGATAAGTCGCACGAACATCAATGTAGTTCACCTCAATATTCGGAAACATCTGCCTTTGAATAAAGAGAAAGCTCACCACACCCATGATAATGATGAACACCATCAAAAGGTTGGCAGCGACGGGGTTATTCGCAAAATAGGCAATCAAGCCCTTTTGTTTAGTATCTTCCATGACAAACTCCTACTTACTGTACGACGGTTTCGGAGTCGTCACTCTTTTTTGCGATTTGTACCGCCATGCCTTTTTGAGGGTACTCTGGTAAGGTCAGTACCAACTTATCACTTTGCTCTAAGCCTTCGCCCACCAGCAAAAACTCACCTTCTGCTCTCAAAACCGTGACAGTTCTGGGTTGAAGTTGATTATCGCCATTCACTACCCACACGGTACGATTTTTTACTAATTCCTGTGGTAAGCGGTAGATATGCTTAAGTTCCTTACCAGTGAAGCTCACTTCAACGTAGGAGCCGAATTTAATTGGAGGCTGCTGGTTATCGACACCGTATGGGTCCGCGATTTGAATGACCATGTTAATCATTCGGGTAGCGCTATCAATCATGCCTAAATCACGAACTACTCGACCTTCTCTAGTGGTAGAAAATACACCTTGCTGCGTCACTGTCGCAGTGAGTTCACCAATGGATTCGGGTAAAAATGCACTATCAAAACCGGCAATGGGTACATGCACCTCTGCCACTTCGATGTTGTTTAACGTGGCAACTCGAGAACCAGATGTAACAAATTGACCAACACCAATATCACGCTCAACAACCAGCGCATCGTAAGGTGCAACGACTTTGCAATTTTCTAACTCTCTTTTTGCTCGTTTGAGTGCCGCTTGAGCCGACTTCACTTGGGCTTGTGCGCTCAAAACGTGAGGCTTGCGTAAATACAGATCCGTCACTTGCTTATCGCTCAGTCTCTTTGCCTGACGTTTTGCAACTTCGGCTTTCGCTTGTTCCTCAATCAAGTTTGCGCGTGCACTAGCTAAATCGGCTTCAGCTTGTAAAACCGACGCTTCATAGTTGTCACTTTCAATTGTGAAAAGAACCTCTCCTCGTTTCACGATGCCACCCGTTACAAAATTCGGGTGCCAACTTATCACTTCACCACTGACTTGCGCGGAAAGGTGTGTTTTTTCAAAAGGGACTAATTCACCGTGACTGGTAATCACCACTTTGTGATCAGTAGGAAAAAGAGAAGAAGCCTGAACAGTAGGTTCTGTAATTGCATCTTTGGTTGACTCTTTTTCCGGCGCAGTTGCGGCAATTGCAGCATATCCTGCATAAGAGCCTCCAACGACGACGAAGGGTAAAAGCCAACGTAATATGGGTTTTGCTAACATCGAAAATCCTTTTTTATTGTTGTTTTCAACACCACACTTTTATTCAGTCCATTGCTCCCGGTAAGCATGGTGGTGAGAGAATTGAATTTGAATAAACATCAAAGCGGCACTTGCCTAGTCTTTTAAGCAGCGAACTAGATAGTTATTGCCAATTCAAAGTTAATAAAATTAACAAAAAATTAACCAACTGCGCAAGTTGCTCTGACTTAACTTTTATTCTAAACAGCAAATGACATGCCAAGCATTTATTTATTAAAAATCATATGGTTATATAAAAACCATTATTTTATCCAGTGTGCTATTGGTCATAATCACCAGATATTAGTGATTATGACCAATACGGCCATAATGATAATTAAAATAAATGATTATCTGCGCTCTAAAAGTTGAACTTGGTGCAGGCTCTATGGCAATTCATTGATTAATCGCTCGTTATCAAACGGTTCTGGGTGCATGTGGCGTCAGCTTAAGTCTATAATTTGGAGTAGGTAACACTCTGTAAGACAAGGAAATGTGCTTTGTTACAAACGCTCGCCAAGTTGCTCTTCCCCTCGCTGCTCACTATTTTATCGGCATGCTCATCCGTATCGTTGAATGACGCCAGTGAAAAGTCCACCAGCTTTCAGCTCGGTTATCAAAAGGATTCTGTTCTTGCGCAGTACTTTGAAGCTTACGGGAGAGATCCTAAGTCCATAACTGGCTTTGCACCGTTAAATCAGGGACACGATGCCCTTCTTGCTCGAACCTCTTTGATCGAGTCCGCCCAGAAAAGTCTTGATCTTCAATACTATATTTACCGTGGTGACGAAACGAGTCAGCTAATAACGTGGCGCTTGTATGAAGCGGCAAAGCGTGGTGTTCGAGTAAGGCTGTTGCTTGACGATATGCAAAAGCGAAACGACGATGTGATGGCTGCCCTCAATGCACATCCTAATATAGAAATCCGCTTATTTAACCCGCATCAGTATCGCGACTCCCGTTGGTTCGCTCTTGCTAGCGATTTTGAACGCCTTAATCGTCGTATGCACAATAAGTCTCTGATTGCAGACAGTGTTTCCGCCATTGTCGGAGGTAGAAATATCGGCAATGAATACTTCTCTTTTGAATCGCAAGTTGAGTTTGGTGATTTTGATCTTCTGCTCTATGGTGAGGCGGTACAACAAACTGCCGATCAGTTCGACCTCTACTGGAATAGCGCCTATGCGATACCAATGGAATGGATTACACCGAATTCACAGCAAATTACCGACCAAGCGATTCAAAAGCAGGTCAATAAACTCCGGTTAGAGGAAAAGTTTTCAACCGGCCGCTATGACTTCACCCAACTGGATATGTACCAAGATCTAAAACAAGGCAAACTCAAGCTCTACTGGGGAGAAGCGAAAGTATGGTTTGATCTGCCCGATAAAGTCGCAACCCGAGAGAGCCAACTTATTGATAATTTGTCGGAACTGGTTAAAAATGTTGAGGATTCATTTGTGCTCATTTCTCCCTATTTCGTTCCAACTGAAGCAGGTACTCAAGCATTAAGTAACGCGGCCAAGCGAGGCGTTGATATCACGATTGTGACCAATAGCCTCGCGTCTAACGATGTGTTTGCCGTGCATGGTTGGTACGCAAAATATCGAAAAGATCTACTCGAAGCTGGAATCAAGCTTTGGGAAGTAAAAGCGAGCGCAAAACTCAAAAGTAAGTGGAGCATCACGGGGAGTAGCAGAGCAAGTTTACACGCTAAAGCAATGACGATTGATAACAAAACACTTTTCGTTGGTTCAATGAACTGGGACCCACGTTCGGCAGCTTTGAATACCGAAATGGCAGTTGTTATAGAACAGCCAGAATATGTGCAAATGTTTCTAGAACAACTGCCGAATCAACTGTCGAGTAACGCCTATGCCTTAACTCTGCGCGACGGGGACATTGTCTGGACCGACGTAAAAACAGGCGAAGAATACGACTCCGAACCAGAAGCAGGAGTATGGCGAAAAATGGGTGCTTGGTTCTCCGGAATATTACCAATTGAAGATCAGCTATAACAGTTGCCAATACTGCAAACCTACCCAGTCAAGCGAAACAAAATGGACGCTAGTTTTGGGGCTGGGGGGCACAACCAACATAAGGAAGTTCAATGCCAGCGCAATGGAATGAATACTATCAGAAGATTTTAAGCCAACCTCACCGCCCAAACGTGGAAAATGCCCTGAACCTACTTAAGATAGAAGGCAAAGTCGCTCTCGATATTGGCTGCGGAATAGGTCGAGACAGCCACTTTCTCCTCGAACAGGGATTTAAGGTTCACGCATGTGATAGCAATGAAGATGCAGTAAAAACTTGTTTAACACGCTTTGAAGGTAATAAGCGATTTTCGGTTTCGCAGTGCTGTTTTACTGAATTTAATTACCCTCAGTGCAGCTTGGTTATCGCAAATGCCAGTTTGTTCTTTTGCCCTGACACAGGCTTCAAACAAGTCTGGACAAAAATAGACAGCGCATTACAACCGGGCGGTATCTTCTGCGGCGATTTCTTGGGAGTGAAAGACTCCTGGGTTACCTCCGAAATGCACCCAAACATTACCGCATTAACAAAAAAGGAAGTGGAAAGCTTATTCGAGGGTTACGACCTCATTTCATTGCATGAAAGAGATGAAGACGGGACCACTGTAGTAGGAAGCCAAAAACATTGGCATATGTTTAGTGTGACCGCTCGAAAGCGCTAAAAATGGTCTCTCAATAAAGAAAGCAGCACTTCAAATCAGTGCTGCTATCAGAGATTAATTGACGGGATACACCACTTCAAAACGCTCTAAAACCAGCGTACGTTTCTCATGCCAATCGATGTTCAACTCATCGCATTCAGCTTTAAAAAATGCAGTATGAGCATCACGCCACCAGTTTAAGGTTCTATCACCTTCGCCTTCTGCGAAGGCAAATTCTGCGGTTACATCCTCATATTTGCATGTACTTACGTCAGTAATTCGTATCACGCAAACCGGGTCCCCATCCCAATTCGTCACTACTTGTAAATGACCGACTTGGGGCATGGTTTCACCATGTTCTCGATACCAAAGCTCCAAACTGCACGATGCAGTTTTCTGTCCAATACGAACCAAATCTGCGCATACATTCGCGTTGTATTCGTCGGCACAATAATAGTCAGCACTGACTGATGGTACAGCTTCCCTTTGTTCTGGTGATAATAATTCTAGGAATTGTTCTAAGTAATCCTTAGCTCGCGCGTCCATGCTCACTCCATTAATCATAAATTCGCAAGGAGGATAAAAGATATCACAACAAATAACCACCAGGAACAAACTGAAAAACAACAAGAATATGACTTCTACGAAGACGACAGTTATTTCTTTTGTAATAACTTTGCTAAACGTTTGTGCTATTTGCTATTGTTGCATGGTCTATCTGTACTCTTCTCGTGAAAGGACGTTATATGCGCTTATTTATTGGTATTTTTTTCTCGCTGATACTTGCCTTGCCAACAATGGCATCGGAGGAAAAGTATTCAGAATCGGATCTGTTAGATAGACCATTAATGGAACGCTATATTTTAGATGAACTAAAAGCGCTGCGTCAGGACTATCAAAGCCTAGAAAAGCGAATGATCACAGAGATCACCGATCGCGAGCTAACGGTCGCAGATAAATCGTTGAACTATGCCAACGTGACCGTTACATACTTCTTCTACATCATTGCTGGTGTCGCATCGCTGATTGCCTTTGTCGGATGGCAATCTCTGCGCGAGTTTAAACACAACACCAAAGAGATGGCTGATAAACGATTGGAGAAGATCGCCCAAGAATATGAGAAAAAGTTTGTCGCCCTTGAGCGAGATTTAAAACGCAAAACTCGCATTATCAGCGAAAACAACAAAGAGATTGAGAAAATCAACGAGATCCATAACTTATGGCTACGTGCACAAAGCTCTCAAACTCCAGAACAACGTATTGAAATCTATGATGAAATCTTATTAATTCGTCCAGGTGATTTAGAAGCGTTGACTTACAAAGCCGACGCAGCGATGGAAATCAACGAATACCATTGGGCACTTAGCATTTGTAACCGCGTACTTGAAGTCGATTACACCAACGGCCCTGCACTGTATCAACGCGCGTGTGCATACTCTCGCCTTGGTATCGAAGAGCAAGCTATTGAAGACTTGGAACGCGCAATTGAATACAGCCCATCCATTCGTGATTTACTTGCCGAAGAACGAGACCTCGAATTGCTGCACGGTAATGAGCGTTTTGAAAAGCTCTTACATCTAGCAAGCGAATAATGGAATAAACAGCATGAGCAGCCACTTTAATCTAGAAGACGCTAGCCAAGTATTGGTTGGCGCTTTTGCCCTAGCAGTCCCGATCTCATTTTCGGAGGAAGCGTGGCGATTGGGTGAGAGCCTACCAATGGCAAACTTGCTCATGCTGTTAAGTCTTTCTGTCATTTTCCTCAGTTTTTTCGCGTATCAAAGCGTGTTTCAAAGCCACATCAAGAATCGCGTATCCATCTTTATTTTTCGTGTGGTTATCGCGTACCTCATTGCGGCCGTTGTGGTAGCGTTAGTTCTTTTCTGTCTTGATAAACTGCCACTCATGAATGAGCCTTTGGTTGCGATAAAACGCGTTATCGTCATCACAATGCCTGCTTCGATGGGCGCGATCGTAGTCGACAGTTTCGACAAAGAATAGAGATAATCGCTACTCTTCTTCTAACGTTAAGTTCGACCCCGAGTGGTCTTTCCCTAATATATCTTCTGGGTTTCGAAGTGCGCAGGTTTCTAACGACAAGCACCCGCAGCCAATGCATCCGCCTAAATCGTTTTGCAACGCTTTAAGTTTTTGAATCTTTTGTTCTAACTGTTCATGCCAATGGCTTGCCATTTCTTCCCATTGCGCTTTGTTAGGGGCTTGGTGTTTCGGCAGTTCATCTAACGCATGTTTAATTTCTTCTAACGACAACCCAACTTGCTGCGCTGCTTTGATCACCGCAACACGGCGCAACACACTGCGATGGTAGCGACGCTGATTACCTTGATTTCTCCAGCTCGAAATCAGTCCTTTTTGCTCGTAAAAATGTAGGGCAGATACTTTCACTCCAGAACGTTTTGCCACTTCTCCTACGCTGATTTCCATCCTTGACTCCCTGCGTATCAATTTTGTTAAAAAAATGCTTTACCTCAAGTTTACTTGAGGTTTTAAAGTTGCACCATCTTAATTAACGCTAAACCCCGGCGATCTCAAGATAATGTATTCAGCGCGAACGACTTGGTTGTTAACCACAAGACAGTTGGACATCAACCTTTTGAAATCCATCGGGAGTTAGAGGCAAACATAATGAAAAATAAAACTCAGCCGTACTTAGCTGGCCGCTTCTTCGACAGTATCTCCTCTGGCTTATTCATGATGGCGCTGCCATGGGTCATGCTTTCCGAACCTAACATGGGCACTTTCGTAGCTTTAGTATCTCTGAGCTGCACCGCGATTTCTTTTCTAGCAACGCCTTTCTTTTCCACTTTAATTGACCGACATTCACGCAAAGTACTACTCGTGCTCAATCAATGGATTCAATCGGGTATGGCTTTGGTGGTGTTCATTGCTTATTGGTTAGGGTTCGAGTCACACTGGTTGCTGGCTTTTGCACAATTGGTGTATTGGGTTTCGAGTAATTTTGCATGGACGACCAACAACGCTTTCACCCAAGAAAATTATCAGCACCATGAGTATGCGAAAATTTCGGGTCAGCAAGAAATTGTAATGCAATCCACAACCCTCGGAGCTGGCGCGTTGGGTATTGTTTTGCTTGAAATGTGGGGTATGAAAGAGTTTGCTTTGTTTGCGGCCAGCGCCTCTGCGTTAGCAGCGATGTTCTATATTCTGACGCCTTATACCCAACAATTAAGGGCATCAAAATCCGTTGCTTTCATCGCGCAACTCAAAGAGAGCAAACAAATATTCCGCCTCGAACCCCGATTTTATGGCTTTATTCTGCTCTCTTGCCTCTCTTATCCTGCATTGACGTATTTGAGCAAACTGGTGCCGATTTGGTTTTCTGAACAAGGCATCTCTGGCGATTGGTTTGCAGGGTTCAACATCAGTTTTGGCCTCGGCTCGTTGCTAACCGGCTTTATTGTCACCAAAGTGCTAAGCCGTGCCTCCCATAGCCACATTATGTTCGCTTCGATGGTTATGGTCTCTTTTGCGCTTATCGGGATGAGTTTTGCGATGAGCCCGCTGACCATCTTATTGTTTACGGCGCTGTTTGGCGTATTTAACGCGCTAAATCGCATTGCGAGAGTCAACTGGATGCATCACACCGTAGCGGTTCATCAACGAGGTCGCGTCGATGGCGGCATCAGCATGTTTGCCACCACCATTCAATCTCTCAGTTACGTCCTGATTGCAATGTTGAGTCATTACGAACTAACACAATACGGTTTTGCAATCGCAGCTGCTGTCATGGTGTTAGCAGTGATTTTGATGGGATTACTCAGTCGAGACGTAGAGCCGTTTAACGACCTGCCCCTTCATGCAGCAGCAAAGTGAAGCATAGAAATTGAGAAGTTGAGAAATTGAAAAAGCGAGATAGGAAGGCAACCAACATCGTCTTCCTATTTTTTACGCCAGCACTTTTGCCTCTATCGCTTATCAGCAAGGTTGGGTATTCTGAGGTGACCAACATGAGCAGGGGGAAATCGCAGTGAACTTAAGGCAATTAGAAGTCTTTTACGCCATTATGCAAGCAGGAACGGTGTCAGGCGCGGCTCGCTTACTGCACGTTTCCCAACCTAATGTCACTCGAGTTCTCGCCCATACAGAACAACAACTGAGCTTCGCTTTATTTGAGCGTGTAAAGGGCCGTCTCGTTCCAACTCAAGAAGCCAAAGCCTTATTGCCAGAGGCTGAAAAAGTCTATCAACAACTCGGACAATTTCGCTCTCTGACCAACAAAGTCAAACAGGGAACTCAACATTTACGAGTTGGTGCTCCGCCTGTTTTGGCCGCACACTTGTTAGCGCCGACTGTCGCGTTGCTGTCGAAAGAACACGGCATCTCCTTTGAACTCTTAACGGCCAATCGCGATGAACTGTGCTCAGGATTACTGAAACATGAACTGGATGTCGCCATTGCGTTCGGTGAAGAAACGCCACCAGCGATCATGGGACACATGTTATTAAAAGAAAACTTGGCGCTAATTGCCCCTAAAAGCGCAGCGATACCCACAGAAAAAACCGTCACTTTAGAAGAACTCATCAGTCACGATTTACCCATTATCGGTTTAGATAGCCGAGACCCTCTGGGCTTGCTGTTACATCAAACCTTGTCAGCGCGTGACGAGCATTATCAACATGCCATTACCGTCCGCAGCTACTCCGCGGCGGCTGAACTGGTGAAAAACGAAGCAGGATTCGCGATTGTAGACCCTTGGACTGCAAAACAATATCGCCAAGATAATGCCGTTTCCGTGCATGCTTTGGAGCCAAATATGTCCTTCTCTGTCTCTATTTTATTCGCAGAGCACACACCTCAATCCATTGCGACAAAGCAATTTATCACCGCCCTAAAACAACAGATGGTTTAAAGGTATAACCTGAAGTTATACCTGCCTAACAAATAAGCATTCGGTTTCCTAAATCAGTCTGGCTACATTAATGAGCAATAACGATGACGAAGGGAACCATCATGCAAATTGCTCAACCTTACCTACTTTTTCTTGGCGATGTAACCGATCCACTCGCAGCAAAAACCGCACGTGGCATATATCAATGGCGACCTGAGATTTGTCTTGGCCAAATCCGCCTGACGCCAGAAACCGTATCGCTTGGTTTAACCGACATGACAATACAACAAGCGCAGCAGCAAGGAGCAAAAACGCTGGTGCTCGGCACGGCAAATCCAGGAGGCGTCATTCCCGAAGCTTGGCAAGCAACCTTACTTGAAGCGGCAGAGATGGGATTTGAAATTGCATCGGGCATGCACCAACGTTTGGCGGAATTTGCTCCTCTTGCCGATCTAGAACAACGCGGATTAACCAAACTATATGATGTTCGTCATTATGATGCCCCGCTCAAGGTCGGCAATGGCAAAGCTCGCGCAGGCAAGCGAGTACTTACTGTAGGGACAGATTGCTCCGTTGGCAAAATGTACTCTGCCCTTGCCATTGAGCATGCATTGAAGCGTAAAAACTGTCGTGCAGAGTTCAAAGCAACGGGTCAAACCGGAATTCTCATCGCAGGCAGTGGCATTTCGATTGATGCCGTAGTTGCCGATTTTATCTCCGGCGCAGTAGAAGCGATCAGCCCTAAGTTCACCGATCACGATTGGGACATCATCGAAGGGCAAGGTTCATTGTTTAACCCTTCGTTTGCTGGCGTAAGTTTGGGCTTACTTCACGGCGCACAAGCTGACGCTCTGATACTGTGCCATGAGATTGGTCGCCCGCACATCCGCAACTTACCACATGCGAGCTTGCCAACCATTGAACAAACGATAGAAGCGAATCTGGCCGCTGCTCGCCTAACAAATCCAAACGCTCAATTAGTGGGTATTTGCTTGAACACTTCGGCGGTCAGCGAAGAAGATGCAGCCCAGTTATGCCAGGATTGGAGCGACAAATACCAAGTGCCCGTCACCGACCCTGTACGTTTTGGCGTTGATGCGGTTGCAGATAGGCTCCTTACGATTTAAGAAACATTTACGGTTTAGAAAATAACTGCGGTTTAGGGAAAACTAGTGAGATGAAAATTCATGTAGAACCTGTCACGCTTGCCATGGCGACACCATTTCGCATCTCTCGCGGCAGTCGGACAGAGTGCCACTTAGTCCGAGTGACAATTGAACATCGAGGCATGACAGCCCAAGGTGAATGCACGCCATACCCTCGTTATGGTGAATCGGTTGAATCGGTGATTAAGGCGATTTCTCACGCCGCACATGAACTGCAAAGTTTGTATGCCAAAGGCGAAGCTGATGTCATGGTTCTCAAAAGCCAGCTTCAATCGTTATTGCCCGCGGGGGCGGCAAGAAATGCATTGGATTGCGCCCTTTGGCATCTTCACGTGCTTTTGAGCCACAAGCAACAGGCTCACGACCTCTTTACGTTACCCGAGGCGATTGTGACGGCGATGACGGTTTCTATCGACACGCCGCAAGCGATGGCAAAACAGGCGCAAGCTTACCTTAGCCAAGGCGCAAAACTGCTTAAGGTAAAACTGGATGGTGAAAACGTGATTGAGCGCGTTGCAGCAGTACGCGATGCCGCGCCGCACGCGCAAATTGTTTTAGATGCGAATGAAGCATGGCAAAGCCTCGACCTCGCGACGGTATTTGCTCAACTCGAACCGTTTAATATCACCATGATCGAGCAACCGTTGCCACAAGACTGCGACGACGTACTCGCCAGCATTCCGCACCCCATTCCACTTTGCGCCGATGAAAGTTGTCACACCAGAGAGCAATTGCATCAACTGCTTGGAAAATACGAGATGGTGAATATTAAGCTAGATAAAACAGGCGGGCTCAGTGAAGCATTATTGCTGGCCGACGATGCAAAAAAACTCGGTTTTAGCCTCATGTCCGGTTGTATGTTGGGGACGTCGCTGGCGATGCGTGCTGCGTTACCCATTGCTGCTCAGGCAAGCGTTGTCGATCTTGATGGCCCGGTGTTGCTCGGACAAGATGTAACGCCGAGCTTAGTTTATCGCGACGGCGAAATCGTTCTTTCCAAATAGCCTAAACAATCCAGAGGTTTTGCTCCAAAAGTCAGAACCTCTGAGTTTATGATCTCGATTAAAAAACAATCAGCTCCATCATGAAATAAGTCACATAAATTATATGGTTATTGAGGCATGCTAAGATTCCAGTAGTCCAAGAAGGTGGTCTTATGCATCGAGTCATCCGGAAAATGACGTGGAAAACGAATAGGCGGTAATCCCGCCCTACTCCAATGCAGTGCGTGGGTTTCTATAACAACCCACTTCCTAGCAATTCGTAGGTTTTTCACGCCATCTTGCAAGGAGGCTCTATGCCTATCAATAAAATACGCAATATCGCTTTTATCGGTCAAACCGGGACCGGTAAAACCACACTGATAGAAAAACTGCTCTTCACCTGCGATGCCACCCACCATTTAGGCAGCGTAGAAAAAGGCGATACTGTTACCGACTTCGACCCTCAATCCATCCAATATCAACACAGTATTGAAGCAACGCCAGTCGCACTGCGCTGGAATAAACACCGGCTCAATATCATCGACACTCCGGGACAAAACGAGTTACTTGGCCGTACTATCAGCGTTTTTCCTGCCGTTGAAACATCTGCCCTTGTCATCGACCCTCAAACCCCACTTAACCAAACTTCCGATCGCTTATTCACCTTTGCAAAAGAGCAGCAAAAATGTCAGATGATCATCATCAATAAGCTCGATAACCACGGTAATCAGTTAGAGAGATTGATGGAGAACATCGTTGAGCATTTTGGTGACCACTGCTTGCCGATCAACTTACCTTCGACTGACGGGGAATCTGTAGTTGACTGCTATTTCGAACCAGAATTGGGACGAGAAACCTTACTTGCAACAGTAGATGAAGCTCATGAGACCTTAATTGACCAAGTCATCGAAGTCGATGAAGAACTGATGGAACTGTATCTGGAACAAGGCTCTGAACTCACCGCAGAGCAACTGCATGATCCGTTTGAAGAAGCACTGAGAACTGGACATGTGATTCCGGTCTGTTTTGTCTCAGCACAAACCGGCGCGGGCGTCGAGTTGCTGCTGCGCACCTTGGCGGAGATCATGCCCATGCCAAACGAGGGTAACCCTCCTCTACTGGAAAAGAACGGCAAAAAAATCAAAGTAAATTGCGAAACCTTAGAGCACACCGTCGCACACGTGTACAAAGTCAGCGTCGACCCATATATGGGAAAACTTGCCTACTTACGTGTGTATCAGGGTGAAATCAATGCGGGCAGCCAGCTTTATATTGGCGAAAGCAACAAGGCATTTAAAGTTGGGCACTTATATCAACTGCAGGGCAAAGATAGAACCGAGATCCCTCGCGCGCTTGCAGGCGACTTCTGCGTTTTAGCCAAAGTGGATGATCTCGAATTCGATTCAATCGTTCATGACTCTCACGAAGAAGATGGTGTTCAACTCAAAACGTTGGACCTTCCTGACTCCATGTATTCTTTGTGCTTGAAGCCTCTTAAGCGTGGAGATGAGCAAAAATTAGGAGATGTGCTGAATAAAATTGCCAGTGAAGATCCTTCGCTGCGCATCGAACATCGCGCTCGCACCAACGAAACCATCATCAGCGGCCAAGGGGAGTTTCACCTCAAAGTCGCATTAGAAAAGATGGCGAACGTGTACAAACTGGACGTCGAAACCTGCCAACCAAGCGTCGAATACTTTGAAACCATCACCAAACCTGCCGAAGGGCATTATCGACACAAAAAACAAAGTGGCGGTGCAGGCCAATTTGGTGAAGTGCAATTGAAGGTTCGTCCACTCGAACGTGGTGCCGGATTTAAGTTCATCAACAAAGTGGTGGGTGGCGCCATTCCAACCGCGCTCATTCCTGCTGTTGAAAAAGGTATTTTGCAAGCGTTAGAGGAAGGCGCGATTTCTGGCAACCCAATTAAGGATGTGGAAGTCACCGTTTATGACGGTAAATATCACTCCGTCGATTCGAAAGAAATAGCGTTTGTCATCGCAGGTAAGAAAGCCTTTTTAGATGCGATTAACAACGCAGATCCTATTGTGCTAGAACCCATTGTCCAGATGGAACTGCACATCCCAACCGCGAATGTTGGCGATGTTTCTGGTGATTTATCTGGAAACCGAGGCTTAATCGAAGGCTCCGAGCCAATAGACAGCAGCTTCACCTTACTCAGAGCCAAGTCACCAGTAAATGAGCTGCAAGATTACGCTCGTCGATTGCGCTCCATCACGGGTGGTGAAGGCAGTTTTAGTATGACTTTAAGCCATTACGAGCCCGCGCCACCAGCAGTGCAAAAACAGGTCTGCCAAGGCAGTGCACAACAAGGTTAATTCCCTAAGATTCAAATCAATCACATAAACAAAAAAGCGCCCTCATTTTGAGGGCGCTTTTAGGTAAAAGAAAAATTATTTATCGAGAGACAAACCTATCTGACTGATTTTGCTTTCAAACTCTTCGATGCTGTTCGCTTTGTAAGTCGGAGCACCGTTAAAGTAGCGCGGTTTCTCTGGCAGCATCGCATTTTTCAGCTCTTGTTCTTGATCGATATTGTCATGGTAAACCGTTACACGATTTGGAATATCCTGCTTCATTACAGCCATTTTGGTTCTCCTTTATTAAGACGAATAGTAAGCGTAGAACGAATTTATCGGAGTACAGGCGAGACTGTGTAAAATTTAGACACTCACAGCAAAATCATATTTAAACGGTTGCATTTAATATTTTTGAGGCACTTTGTCGTGGCTATTGGCAAACGTGAGTGCAGCGATTAAGGTGAGATTTCTCTACATGAACACAGGAAGTCCGGTGTCGCAACAAGAACTCAACCAAATGGGCAGTGTCAAAGTTTTTCTCATCGAAAAAGATGGCGTCCAAGTAATAGAAAAACGTAACCCTACTCAAATAGAAGTGGCGTTTTATCAACGCTATGCCGAGCAGTTTAACGCGCTTGGAATACACGTACCGCGCTTGATTCAACTCGACGACCAGAAAAACGTTCTGCACATTGAATACGTTCCCCACGCAGTCGAGCAAGCATTCTTACTTGAAGATCCTCGAGTCATTGAACAACTCGTCAAACTGCACCAACTTCCACCAATATCAGATGGTATTTATCACCGCCATCAGTGGACACCACAAGCGACCCAACAAGCACTCGCAACACTTGAACTGGGCTCAGAGACAGAACAGTTCTTCCACAACCTCCAACAACGATCGGCGCACCTTTTCGATGGACAGAACTTGATCTCCGGAGACTCGAATGCTGGAAACTGGGGACAGCGTAGAAATGGCGAGCTGGTGCTGTTCGACTGGGAGCGCTTCTCTACAGGGCATGTCGCGATAGATTTAGCGCCGCTCATCGAGGGCATGGGCACATTTGATGATTACTTGAACGTAGCAGGCAAGTATATAAAGTGCGCAGAGAAAGGTGAAACAACAGCATTGGCGCGCGATATCGGACTAGCAAAAGCGTGGATCGTTGTCGAGGTAGTCAACATACTGGTCTCCAGAGAGAATCCGCAGACCAGCAAGTATTTGGACTGGTTTCGGCAAACCTTGCCGCAATGGGCCAAAAGCCTTAGTGCTCAGGTGATGAGTTAGGCTCTGAGATTTGATGTAAACGCCTTTCAGGTTCTGCGCATGAGGTTTCGCAGTTGCATACTTTATCAACACCGACGTTGTTTAAACCGCCGCAACTTCCTTGAATACGCTTGTTATGAAAAATGACACCAAGTGACATCAACAAAATGATTGCGAGAAAACCAAGAAAGGTAAATAACCAAACCATATTAACCTGCCTTATTAGCCATCGACTCTAGCTTAAGTATAGCAGGGCTAGATGTTGCTTTGAGTAGCGCTTTAGGTCTTGCCAACAAGGAGGTTTTTGATTTTTGGCCACCACAACCACAGGAGCCGCAGCCGCCTTTTTGTTTGTGAACACTTTTCTTATGATTGTTTGATGGGCGTCCTTGAGAGGGCTCAATCAAAGGCTCTCTTGGAACCGCAAGCACATCTTCCAAGGAACTACGAGTAGACAGCCTAAATACTGGCGTGCCACTGCTAAGTAGCTTTGCCAATACACGTTCACCGATATTTCGCACAAGAACAGCATCCACGTTGTACCCTTGTAGAGACTGAATCAACTGAGACTTCGCATTACAACCCGCTTGTGGCATAGAAGCAATGTTCGCTAAGTTTTTTAGCATACCGTCAGTATCAGAATAAATAGCAATGTATGGTGCTTTTACAAAGTGGTTTGCCACCCGCTCACCATCATTAGGAATAGCATAAATCATAAGTTTGACTCCTCATTCGGAAAAACTAATGCATGACCTTCAACTAAACTTTTTGCGACTTTCAATCTTGCACTTTTTACTGTGTTACCAAAAGTTTGTCTAGAAACGCCCATCTGCTCCGCAGCTTGCTGCTGGCTAAGCCCCTCTAAGTCGGCTAAACGTAGCGCTTCTAACTCTTCTGGTAATATGGCGACTTGCTCCAACTGATTAAATGGAATGCCATTGGGCTTAAAGCAATGGTGAGCCGCACGTCCGCATATTCGTCTTTCTATCTTTGGTCTTGCCATCATTGTCCCTCAAAAACACAGAGTCAAATTACGCCTTAAACTGGCATATGCCAATAACATTTTTAGCATATGCCAATAAACTAAGTTTGCAAAAATCAACACGACAAATACGTAATACATCAGCATTAATTAGACATCTAATAATTTAGGAATTTTGATGACAAACGAACAAAAAGATCAATTCTAATTAACCGGATAATAAAAACGTTAGTTTGCGCAGATTTTTCATACAAATACACGCTAATGTGTTCATTTTATTGAAGAAGAAAAACTATAATCCAAGCAAATCATTAGTTTGAACACTAATGATTGTTTTATTTAAAAGGATGTATACCTAAGGAACGAAAAAGAGAAGTTTGACGACATCGGCCTGAGCTTAAAGGGTAATACTTTCGATACAGAACCTGTCGAACGACCATTACTTGGCCTAGGCGCCCTACTCTTCTTGCCAAATTAAGTTTCTTGAAAGCGCTTAGGTATATCAGAAAAAGGAAGTACATATGTCTGACTCAAATTGGCTCAGCGAATTCCCGGAAATGGATGCCTCTGATCTCAGGGCGATTCGCAAAACACTCGACGGCGCCTACAGAGATTTCTCTCGCGAGTATGGTGAACTCATTGAGTCTCTGTTTGATCCGCTCCTTGCGTTTCTTGTCTGGTTTGAAAAACTTCTGATTTCTACACCTTGGTTCATTATTTTAGGTGTCTGCACCACTCTCGTTTATGCCGCCAGCCGCTCTTGGAAACTGGCCGCTGCATGTTTTGGTTCGCTGATTCTGATTGGCTATTTTGGAATGTGGGAAGACACTATGCGTACGCTCAGTATCATCACTGTATGTACTATGCTTGCCATCGCACTTGGTATCCCTATCGGCATCGCTATGGCGCGCTCTAATCGCATTCAGTCGGTGGTAACACCATTACTCGACGTCATGCAAACCATGCCGGCATTTGTGTATCTCATTCCAGTTGTGATGTTATTGGGCATCGGGAAAATTCCTGGCCTTATCGCAGTAGTGATCTACGCGATTCCACCGGTTATTCGTTTAACCAATTTGGGCATTCGTCTAGTTGATAAAGAAGTATTGGAAGCCGCAACCGCATTTGGTGCCAGCACTCGGCAACGGCTTTTTGGGGTTCAGCTTCCGCTTGCAATGCCAACCATCATGGCGGGAATTAACCAAACGATCATGATGGCACTGTCAATGGTGGTCATCGCATCAATGATTGGGGTAAAAGGTTTAGGTCAGCCTGTTCTAAAGTCTATTACCAATCAATATTTCACTCTTGGTCTTCTCAATGGTTTAGCAATTGTCGCCCTAGCAATCCTTTTTGATCGTGCTTCACAAGCGTATGCGAAACGCACTCAAGCTCATTTAGGAGATTCAAAAAATGACTAGTCCACTTATCGAAATCAGCGGTCTTTATAAAATCTTCGGTACCAGACCCAATAGCGTGATTGAGCGCGTTAAGTTGGGACATAGTAAAGAGCAGGTTTTAGCGGAAACGGGCCACACGGTCGGACTAAAAGACATCAACCTGCAAATTCAAAAGGGTGAAATTTTTGTCATTATGGGATTATCCGGTTCTGGAAAATCCACCATGATTCGCCACTTCAATAGATTAATCGATCCAACCATGGGGCAGATCTTGGTAGAAGGGGTGGATGTCATGCAACTTTCTAACAAAGAACTTGAACAGTTTCGCCGTCACAAGATGTCTATGGTGTTCCAACGCTTTGGCTTGCTGCCTCATCGCACTGTTATCGACAACATCGCATATGGTTTGGAAGTTCAGGGAATGAGTAAAGAGGCGCGCTTAGAAAAAGCAAATGAATGGTTAGAAACCGTTGGACTGACGGGTTATGAGCACCAGTATCCTGCTCAACTATCGGGTGGACAGCAACAGCGTGTGGGCCTTGCACGGGCACTGGCTACCGACGCCGAAATACTGTTGATGGACGAGGCTTTCTCAGCATTGGACCCTCTGATTCGAAGCGAAATGCAAGATCAGTTGGTAGAGCTGCAACAGAAACTGCACAAAACCATTATTTTCATTACTCATGATTTAGATGAAGCGCTTCGACTTGGCGATCGCATCGCGATTCTTAAAGACGGTGAACTGGTCCAACAAGGTTCACCAGACGAAATCTTACTGCATCCTGCCGATGAGTACGTTGAAGCCTTTGTAAAAGACGTCAATAGAGCGCGAGCACTGACGGTCGAAACGCTGATGCAGCCACCTTCGTACTGTGTTCGCGCTGAAACCATTGAAGATGCGCTGAGTGAAATGAAACGTGTTAAACGTGATTATGCCTACCATGAGACCAATGCAGGCTATCAAGGCGTGATAACACAGCAAGGATTGCTAAACGCAGCGAAGTTAACTCACCTATCAGATTGGCGTGATGATATCTATGAAGAGGTGCCTATCATCTCTCCACATTTAGCCATTGAGCAAGTGCTGACTGAAGTCATGTCGTGTGAACATTCACTGCCCGTCATCGATGAGCACGGCCATTTGAAAGGCGAATTAAATCGTCAGGTTATTGCGGAGCTGTTTTCTGATCAACGAAGCACAAAACGAGGCACTTCACGCTCAAGCTTCAATAACGTTTCTTAGATGATGTTGATAATACAACTCACAATAATGTGGGCTGTTATCAATTAACTCGCTCCCACTCCCCTTTTTAGATATTTGTCTGTGGGCTCAAGCTTGATACCCAAAGCAACATTTACATTGTTCTGATTTTCCTGACAATTTCATGCTCATATCCGGTTTTATTGACATAGTTAGATCATTCTATTGCTTTTTGATGACGCAAATCCTCGATAAATGTCTACTATTACTCTCATACAAAATCTTGATTTAAAGAGGGATAAAATGAAAAAGACAATGTTGGCACTAACAGGCGCGGTAATCATTCTTGCAGGCTGTCAAGATGAGAAACCTGCCGAAACAAGCGCAGTTGAAGTACCTCAGGCAACGGAAACTGAAGTCACCACCAGTGCAGACGTTACGACTGAGACAATTGACACGTTACCAGTAGAAGAAGAACAGGTAATTACTGAAGAGACATTTGTAGACTCTGAACACAACGCACAAAGTGCTCTGGACTGGAACGGCACCTACAAAGGAACACTACCTTGCGCGGATTGTGCTGGTATCGATATGACCATCACACTAAATCAAGATGGCACTTACGTACTTGAAGAAAGCTACCAAGACAAAGAAGACGGTCAATCAAAATCTGAAGGTCAATTCACTTGGGACGCAAATGGCAGCATCGTAACGTTGACAAATGAAGATGCACCAAACCAATACTTTGTTGGTGAAAACGTACTTATGAAGCTAGACATGAATGGCGAAAAAGTAACGGGTGACCTAGCACCACTATACAACTTAACGAAACAGTAAGAAGTTAGTATCAATACCTGATAAATACCCCAAATCCGAGCCACCCCAGCTCGGATTTTTTCGCTGTTTTAACGAAAGCTATTCCAGCAACCTTTCTATTCTGAAGCAACATTCTGCTTCTTACCCTGATTGTTCATTACATTTCCATACGCTTTGCCGATAGATGCTTACAACGTCATTTTGTACAGTGTTCAAAACAAAACAGAACAACTCGGAAAAATGATGAAAAAAACATTAATTGCACTACTTACTCTGACAGCTGCTGGCTCAGCTTTCGCTGGCGATACTTACATTCGTAACGGTAACATCTACAACAACGAAGGCGGTTGGAACGTAGAAGCTGGTGTGGCTCAAGGCAGCGATCTTTTCAAAGATCAAAAGCATAATACAGCACCAATTCTCAACGGTGGTTACCATGGTGACGACTTTAATGCCGACCTAAGTGGCATTAACTACCGCTTCTTCGGTAACACCAATGAGTTAATCAACATGAGTGCCTACCTTGTAGGTAGTGGTGTAATGCGCGACGGTGATACAGCGAAAAGCCTGAAAGGCACAGATAAACGCCGTTTCGCCGTCGATCTAGGTTTAAACGCAGACTTTACACTGGATCAAAACAACGTCATTTCTACATACCTTCAGCACGATATCAGCGGTGCTTACAAAGGTTACTTAGCGGGCGCGACTTACTTCCACATCATGAAATTCGGTAGTGTTGATTTTGTTCCTTTTGCTAACCTAACTTATCAAAGTGAAGACTACGTAGATTACTACTTTGGTGTGAAACAACGCGAAGCAAACGCAAACCGCAAAGCATACAAAGGTGATTCAACGGTAAGCTATGGTGTGGGCTACAAACTTGTTATGCCAATCAACGACAACTGGCAAGTAAGCCAAATGACACAATACACGCGCCTAGGCAGCGGTATCAGCGACTCTTCTATCGTTGATAGCGCAAACCAATGGGTTGTTGGCGCAAGTGTGTCGTACAACTTCTAATCCGATACGCCCTTATAAAGCCATCATTTCGATGGCTTTATGCGTTGGACATTTGCATAATCTTGAACACCGACTCTAGTGTGAATGAGCAATCCATAACCTATGTAAATCGCTATAGCCTGTATTCTTCACCTGCACACCTCGCACTTGCTGTGTTTTTGTCACTTCTTCGTAGCCAACAAACAAAGGCAAATATAGGTACTGATCGCGCAGCGCTTTCTCTAGGTTTAATAAAGACTGTAGCGAGTGATCATCTGCCATCGCCCTGCGAACCTTTTCTCTATGGCTTAACATCTGGCTTTGATCAAAACTAAAACGCAGTCCAGTTGCTATCGACAGCCATTCGAAGATGCCATATTCAAATGGTGCTTCCATGACTTCCTCAATGAAGAGCAAATCTGCTTGGTGAGACACTACCTCAGGAAAACTAATGTCATCAATAACAATGATCTCTAACTCTAATCCCGTTGCACGAATCACACTGTGCAACCATTCGGAATGACGAATTAAACTCGGAATCGTCCAGACAGGTTCAGCTAATACCACTTTACCTTTCAGTTTAGGTATCACAACACCATCTGTTATTGATAAATCTTGCTCGTGAGTCTCTAACTGAATGCTGTCAACGGCACTTGGCGCATCATAAATTCGCTTTTGCACATGGATGTAATCAGCGAGTTGATACCAAGTCTCTTTTGTGAGTTGGGATTCCACGCGTTCGCGGTAGGTCAAATATGAAAATGCGCTAATTTTTTCCACTTCAACGTGATCGGAGCTTTGGTTAAAGCTCAACATATTTAAGGTTTTAACATCACCATGAGACAGCGTTATTTGATCTAACAATGCGCGTGCTGAAAAATACTCTTTGTGCGCTTCAAGAGTCATACTCTCCTGGTTCCAGCCGCTGATTTTAAATGGTCCAGTCCCTATGTGGTAGGAATAACTAGAACCGAAAGAGACGACATCTCGACACAGAATAGACGCATGAGGAGTTGCTAGCATGTATGGAAACAACTTGTTCGGATACTTCAATATAATTTTTAAGCAGTTAGATGTTTCTGCAACCACGCTATCAATACACTGCCAGAGCTCGTGAACTGGTCCTTTTATCTCCCTAAGTCTTTCTATACTCCAAACCACATCCTGTATGTTCAGGGGCTCGCCATCATGGCGATATATGCCTGGCCGCAACCATAACGTCATTACCTTGCCTTCCATTTTCCATTCGTGTGCTAACGATGGCTCGATACCACCATTGGAATTTTGGGTCAGCAATACGTCATAAACGCTTTTCGCGACGTGTAATTCAGTGTGACGGTAAGTATTCGCAGGGTCGATTTTGGATACCCAAGGGTAAGAAGAAATCAAAATAGCGTTATTTGATTCATTCAATCGATTCACTTTTTCAGAAGCGATAGTTAGTGCTCTAACCGCGGTTTGACCGAACCAATCAATAAGTTTCGTTATTGAGTTCATTCTTCCTCTGCCAAGCTCCTCAACCAAAAACTCGGTCATCGCTTGTTGGAGGGAAGTATTAATACTGAGACGGCTAGCGTTACTTCGGCCAATCGCAGGTTGCCAATCGACCCAATCGTAAGTGGCAAGCTTTTTCATCACAATAGAAACATTGCGCCTCGACGTGCAAATCACCGCTTCTAGCTCAGAAAGCGTAACAAGGTGATACTGGTGAGGTTCAAAGTGCTTTAACAGTAGATCCAGATACCTAAGATTGACATCGTTCACAAAGATTCCTAAGAGTTATTCCAAAGCAAAAAAATAGCACAGGACGCTTAGCAACTAAACTTCCTGTGCTATATCTAAACAAATTCAAAGCTTGGACTCAGCTCGACCAACAGAAGTCAAAAACGTTTACTAAGCCAAGAGGTAAGTTGAATAAGTATTCTTAGAAACGGTAGCTCATACCTACAGAGAATACATTGATGTCTGCATCAACCGTTACTTTTTCATTGCCAAATTTCGCAATGTCTAGCTCAGGCATCATGTATTCCCATTCAACTTGTAGAGCAAAGTTTTCAGTAATAGCGAACTCTGCACCTAAACCGTACATGCCTGTTACAGTGCTGTCAGAAATGGTGGTATGGCCTGCGCTACCGTCAATCACAGAGTTGCTAATTTTGAATTCAGCATTGAAGTAAGAAAGACCAGCTTTAGCAAAAAGGTTGAAACGATCGCCAATCGGTAGAGTCGCTTTTGGCTGAATCGATAGATACTTCATATCACCAACAGTAACAACTTTGCCGTCTAAAGCATCGTAGCCACCAATGGCTGCTTCTAGAGAAATGTATTCGTTGAATTTGTAACCACCGAATACTTTGCCTGAAAGGCTTGAGTCATCTTCAAGTTTAAGTTTAGTGCTAGCGTTAGTACCACCACCATTGATAGAGCCATTAACATCACCAAACGATGCTTGACCTACAGATGCACCAACGTAAGGAGCTGCGTTTGCAACAGAACATGTTGCTAGAAGGGCTGTCATTAGCCATGTTTTTTTAAACATTGTATTTCACTGCCTGTTAATTATTGAGGTTGTGTTTTGCCCATCCTTAAGCATGCCATGCTATCCATTTCACTTGGTTTCAAAACCAAGTGGATGTTAATGAATAAAAACCCAATAAAACATGAAATATTTAGACACAACTTTGCCACTTTCTTTCTTAATTTTGACAATTTAGTCATTTCACAAGCATTGCTGCTTCAACCAGTTAGTGAGTTTGATGATTTCCGCTTGCTTGGCTCGACTCTTTTTATGAATAAAATAAAAGCTGTCGCCGGTTTCCAATCCATGAGAAGGGATATACACCAAATCGTGCGCTTTATCTCTTTCATTAAGCATAAAATCATTCGCAAATGCGATGCCTTGGTCATAACGCGCCGCCTCAATTGCCAACAACATATGACTAAAATGTTGAACATCGACATCTTTCGGCAAGGTGTAACCGCCCGCTCTGCACCACTCAGCCCAGTCTTTTCCTCTCTCACGATAAATTGAGTCTGTCGACAAAATAGGGTATCGCCAAAGCGCTTCTGGAATCGGTTGATCTTGCAACTCTTTCCAAATTTTATGGCTGCAGACCGGATACAGCGTCTCCGCGTATAACTTTACCGACATGTAGTTTCGCTTTGGCTTTTCTACCGTGATAAAACAATCGCCAACGCTGTCTGTCTGTTCAGGATCACCAACGACCATATTGAGTGTCAGATCGATTTCTGGATGTAAGCGCTTAAAATCAGACAAACGAGGAATAAGCCACTTTACGGCAAGCGAGCTATAAATCGCCAACCGTATGCTGCCTTTGTCCCCTTCTCGCACCTTTTGGCTGGCCATCGCAATTGAGCTAATTGCTGGGCTAATATCCTCTAAATAGCGGGTGCCCGTATCGGACAAAGAGAGCTTTCTGCCTTGACGGATAAATAATGATTCACCCAAATAATCTTCTAATAGTCGTATCTGGTGACTAACGGCACTTTGCGTCACATTGAGTTCTTCAGCAGCAAGCGAAAAGCTAGAGTTTCTGGCAACAGATTCAAAACAGTGAACCGCTCTGAGTGGTGGCAATTTCATTATCTAAAAATCTCATATTAAACTAATAAATATCACTTCACTTCATCCTATGACATCACCTACTCTTTGGCAAAGAAAGAGGAGAGGAAAAAGTGAAAGTTACATCGGTCGGAGCAGCGATGCTGCTATTAATTGTTGGAAATCTCATTGCGGTGCTTTCGGACTCTTTAATTAAAAGTGTCGGAAATGAAGTGCCTATTTTTCAATTTGTCTTTTTCCGACAAATTTCAGCGGTGCTTTTCCTGCTGCCAGTCTACTTGCTAACAAAAAATGCGCCTTTTCTTGAAGGGTTTAAGTGGCATGCTGTTCGCGCTCACGTATGGTTACTTGGTGCAATATTCATGGTTTTGGCGATCTCATCTTTACCGCTCGCAACTGCGAACGCGATCTTTTACGCCGCGCCATTAATCATGTTGCCGCTTGCAGCAATCTTTTTTGGAGAACAGTTGTCTAAGCAATCGGTCGCCGCAGCGATAATGGGCTTTGCCGGTGTATTGGTCATCATTCGTCCAGACCAAATCGATTGGGCAGCCATTTCAGCTTTAGTTGTTGCAATTACTTTAGCAATCAATAACTTGCTCATTCAAAAACTGCCAAAAAATCAGTCTGTGATGCAAACGTTATTGATGACAAACTTGGCAGGTATTCCAGTAGCCTTCTTGCTTGTTCTGATCGAAGCAGAACCTTGGGACTGGAGTGCTTTCCCTGTTGCTGCTGGCTCAAGTTTGTTCATCATGATTTATGCAGCAACATGTGTCATCGCTTACCGCTCGATCGATAGCAACAAAATTGCCAGCGCTGAATACAGTGGCTTAATTGGTGCCGTGTTTGTGGGATTGATTTGGTTTGGAGAAGTGCCAGACATATTTATGGCAATAGGAACCATTATGATTGTTGTGCCTCTGGTTTGGCTTTCTAAACGAGAGCGTCGCAAGAAAAAGTTGCAAGAGCAACAAGAAGCGCACGTTACTTAAAGTTGTGCTCTAACCCAAAGACTAAAAAACCGAGCCGTAAGTGCTCGGTTTTTTTATGTGGCTCTAATCGGTTTTTACGTAAGCGACTACGTGAGATAAAAACTGCCTTGCGAAGCGATCATTAAACCGGATGCGATATTCATGATCGGCTTCCGACACTAGACGCCAACCTTCAGCAAAGTATTCTTTGATATCATCAACCGCCTCTTCTTTATTTTTGATGTGTTTCGCGTTCCACTGATAAGTGCAAGAGACAACGATCAGCCCACCCACCTTGGTGGTTTTTTTTAGAGCATTGATCACGCTAAGTGGCGACTCACATTGATCAATCACATTTAAACATACGACTAAATCAAAGCGAGATTGGAGAGTATCAAGCTCAAAAGGCTGGTTAATTAGCGTCAAATCAACATGAGCACATTTCTGTACGATATCTCTATTCTCTACCTCTAAAGTGTTTAAGGTGTTCACATCGTGAAGGTAAGTAAGCTCGACGCGTTGTTCTTCTATTAATAGTTGCTTCAAGCCATCCATTAACCTATTTGAAGGCTCCACAAGCGTCGCTTCTTTAAGGTTAGGTAAGCGTTGCACTAACTCATAATAATTTCTTCCCAGCGCCGCCCCAACCTCAAGTAGGGAATACGGCTGAACGCTGCTTTCGATTACCGCCTGCGCAATAAAATCAGCAACTTGGGAGCAGTGAGGTGATGACAAAAAAGAAAGTGGGACTTGTTTTGAGCGACTGGTTATCATCTCAATCTGTTGCTCCTCAATGAACTTGTCGAACCATTGAGCTTCGAAATAACCAGCCAGACCGTGCTCGGTCAGGTAAAAATCTTCCATGTTTTTTCCGTTCGTACTTTTAGAAAAGTGATTGTATCGGACGCGGAAATTAACGGGTATTTCTGGCCGCACATTCCAATAGGAAAACAGATGAAAACGCCGCGTATGTGAAAAAGCCCTTTCATCTCAAAGATAAAAGGGCTTGTTAATCGCTTCGGTTAAGTCGCTAACTATTGTGGTAGAACAACGTTACCATCTTGAATTGGGAACGTTTTTGTCGCTGGTTTGCTCGCCAAACGAACCGTCGTTGGTGCACCTGAAACTTCGTAAGTGACGTCGTAACCCACTACTTTATCAGATGTCGTATATTCTGTATGACACTGTTTTTTCGTCGTTGTTACTACATCACCTTTTTGCACATTCTCCTGGATCTTACGACCTGTCAGTGCACCAGCAATCGTACCAGCTGCAGTTGCAATCACTTTACCTGAGCCACCACCGATTTGGTTGCCCAGCGCGGCTCCAGCTGCTGCGCCACCAACCGTACCAATAATTTTATTGTCATCCGCAGGGGCAACTTGCTCGGTTACTACCACGTCTTTACATACTTGGTGCGGCTTTTTCACCGTTTCAGTCACCGCTTCAACCAAAGTAATGTTTGCTTGAGTTGGAGCTGGTGGCGTTTTGTCTTTACAGCCTGCTAGTACAGCAACAACTGCCATTGCAATTGCGATAGATTTCATATTCATGATTTACATCCCAGTATGGTTTGCTTTAATGAGCGTTATGGTAAATCGCAAAAGGGAAATCACATCAGACGAAAACAAACCCTCTGTCATTAACAAGTAAAGAAACACTGTTTTATAAAAGATACGTCAAGAAACACTCAGCAACGTGTCAACAGAGCTAAAACTGTATCACTACTGATTATGATTGGGCTGGACTAGTCTATGAGATTTATTTTTAAGCCAAGCTCAAAAATAGTTCGTCATCCGTTAAATACTTATGACGGTGGCTTAGATTACGCACGTGCATAAACATAAAATCAGGGAAACCAGGCGCTATAATGTTATTTGGTTCCCAGCATACACCGCCAACAAACACATATCGCCCCTGCTTGTCATCTTCGTGAAGGGGGTTATTAAGAGGAGAAGAAAACTCTGCTCGGCAACCTTCAACCACACAAACAATTTGTCCTTTAAAAAGGCCAATCACGCGCTTTACAAGATTTGCCTTGATACCACACCTCCATGCTTGGCGAGTGGCCATCTCATAGCCATATTTTCGGATCGCTTTCTTTTGCAAATGTACTACTAGGTTCATTTTGACTCCTGATTCAAGCAACTACGTGAAGCCCAAAGTCATAAAAGCAGATAGACGTCTATACCCGAGTGAGCTCATGGTACGTGGGAATAAACTACGTGATTAGACTGAGTTTAGTGTCGGATGAGATACACCGTCCACGATGCTGTAACGTATCGATTTACACTAATCAAAGGCAGATAACACATCAACTTTTGAGTGCTTTCCTGCGCTGTATCTGGTTACTTCTGTATATTACTATAACGAAATCACCCTCCACGTTTACCTATATAAATTTGTCGTAACGATAGAGGGTGCTTATCAAGGAGAGAGGATAACGCCTACGCGTCAATGAGATAATTTTGACCTTCAGTTTCTAAACGATCGATCATTTTACGACACTCATTTAAATCAAGAGGTTGTTCAAAGCGGCGCTTGAGATTCATCAAAAAGAAGATATCTTCACACATGGCTTTCTCAGGTTCGTCACTGATTTTGGCGACCGGTGAACCATTGCACGTGACCATTTTTATCACGATAGAAAGTGGCTGGTAGGCTTCACCATCTTTATTGACATAATCACCCATATCATTGGCAAGAAAAGTACCGATACCAAAACTCACCTGAATACGTCCTTGGAAATACTCGCAAATATCTAACGCTTGTTCGAAGTTAAGTCCGTCGGTAAACACCAGTGTTTTTGTTAATGGGTCTATATTCAGTGACTGGTAGTGTGCAATCATTTTTTCACCCCAGCTATAAGGGCAACCACTATCGTGACGTACACCGAAGTACGCGTTACTTAGTTCTTCATCAAAGTCTTTAAGGAAAGCATCGATACCAATCGTATCGGTTAACGCAATGCCTAGTGCACCATTAAACATTTTTTGCCAACGTTGCAACGCCACTTTTTGCGAATCTCGCACATTCACCAGAGCTTGGTGTCCCATAAACCATTCATGAGCAACGGTGCCGATAGGCGTCAAGTTTAGCTCTTTTGCTAAGTGATAGTTGCTTGTTCCTGTCAAACATTCCGGCACTTCCTGGCACAAATATTCCAGCATAGTGCGCTGAGCTTGGAAGGAAAAACGTCGACGCGTCGACATGTCAGAAAATTTAAAGTTAGTGATGTTACGACGTTTTAGTTCCGACTTTAGGTGCCGAACTTTCTCTTCTAAAACAGTGGTAAATTGCACAACAGGGATATCTGACCAACGCTGACGGCTACGAACTTCAGACACGATGCTCATGATGATCGTTTCGTACAAGATGGTATCTCGCCACAAACCGTTAATAGTAATTCTTAACTGGCTTGAGCCATCAGCCATGGCTTTGTTATGGAAAGAGACATCGCTTTGTGGGTTGAAACGGAAATGGCGCAGTGCATCAACAAAGTCAGGATTCAGGTAAGGCGCGACACGCTTAATATATTCAATTTCTTCTTGCGTAAATTGAATATCTTGCAGTTTAAGGACTTCGGCTTTTACCTCAGGCAAAAGCTCAGAAAGGTCTTCCTCACTGCGCACGATAAACTTATATGACACCATCGCATCAGGGTAAAGCGCTGTTACAGCACTCATCATATTGACTTTGTAGACATCGAAATCCAAAGCGCTTTGAATGATGCGGGAAGAAAATAGTTTGGTGGTCATTAGGTGCCCTTCTACATGCCCTTCCTGGGTATATAACTTTTTGTTACTAACTAATTTGCGTAAACAATAAACACCCATCTATAGTTTGTCAACTTTTGTTACTAACCACTCATTTTTATAAGGTTTTTTTGTCTAGAATTCGAACAAGCATTGTGAATAAGTCAGAGTCATCCGTAAATTTATGCTCAAACCGTATTAAGAACACTACCGAAAACGTTTCTAACAACTCGTTACTTACCCATTGATTGACCACTTGTTATGCGCTAGATTACTTACAAATCAATATTAGGACCCAACCATGATCGTATCTGTCGACATTATTCCATTCAGGCTATCTGGCTGTGCCGATAAGGGATTGGAAGTGTTGTTGATTAAACGTTCAAATCCAAATCGGCCATACCATGGAGTCTGGGCACTACCGGGCGGATTTGTCTTTGATAAAGACTTAACCAGTGAAGGCGGACGCCCGGCCGATGAAAACTTTGAAGCGGCGCGTCGCCGAATTTGCCGTGAGAAAATCCATACCTACCCTCGCCATTTTAGCGAAGCGTTTATCGACGGTGATCCAAAGCGCGATCCAGAAGACTGGAGCTTAAACATTACGCACTACGCCTTAGTTGATCGTAACAATGTAGAGCAAATAAATAATGCAGGTGTACCGGAATGCCAACTTAAATGGTTTTCGCTACAGGCTATTCTCAATGGAGAAGAAACCCTCGCATTTGATCATCAAAAAACCATTGAAAAAGCGTGGCAAAAGCTTCGTGCATCCATTGAATACACATCGGTTCTTTTGTTTGCATTAGACAAAGAGTTTTTGGTTGCGGACATCATTTCTGCTTATCAAGAGTTTGGTATTGATATCAGCCGAATGACGATTAAGCGCCGCTTGATAGATTCAGGCGTACTAAAACCCACTAATAAAGTCGCTTCAACCAACAAAGGCAAAGGTGGAAAACCCGCAATGGTATATACGCTGACTAGCGACGAAGTAACCTTTTTTCAAAACTGTTTGCGTGGATAAACGCAGACAATCAGACAGACAAGGAGTCTGCCATGACTGTTCGAGTAAACTATCAAACTACAGCAGTGATCGACGTTGATCCAGAGAAAGGCTTTAGTGAGTTATGTCCAGATGAACTGCCCGTTGCAGGTGCGTTGGAAATCGTACCGGAGCTTTTGAACAATCATGCCAAAGGCCGATTAAAACTGGTCAGTCGTGACTTGCACCCACCGAAAGCAAAATGGGATGCAGAATCGCCAGCCAATATGCTTGAGCCCGTTGGTTTACCGAATGTGGATATAAAGTGGAACCGTCACTGTGTGCTTGGCACAACAGGTTCTGAGCTGCTAGATGGCTTACCACCCGTGTTGGACTATGATTTTCAAGTTAATAAAGGTATGGATCCTGACGCGCACCCTTACGGTATTTTTTTCCATGATATTGCCGACACCAAAACGACAGGCGCGCATGAATTTCTAAAGTTCAACGGGATTGATACCTTAGTTATCGGTGGCCTTGCCTTAGACTTTTGTGTGAAAAAATCCGTCATGCAAGCGCTGGAACTTGGCTACAATGTGGTAGTTAATCTTGCTTCAACTCGTGCGGTGCTGCCTGATAATGTAGAGAATGTGCTGACAGAACTCAGAGATAATGGCGCATTATTTGTCGAAAAAGCGGACGACATCATCGTAGAAAAGTTCGCCTAGAAACGATAGTAACCGAGAAGGATTTCACCATGCATCAACATGAAAAATTGAATTACGTTGAATTTGGTTCCACTAATGTCAGTGCGACCAAACAATTTTTTGAGCGTGCTTTTGACTGGAGCTTTACCGATTATGGTCCAGAATATTCTGCATTTTCAGGACAAGGATTGGATGGCGGATTCTTCAAATCTGAGTTTATAAACCAAACCGCAAATGGTGGCGCACTTTTAGTATTTTATAGCTCAGACATTCAGGCCACTCAGACAAAAGTAGAGCAGCATGGTGGAAAAATTATCCGCCCTATTTTCGAATTCCCCGGCGGCTGTCGATTCCACTTCACTGAACCGAGTGGAAATGAATTCGCAGTATGGTCAGAGAGCCATTAAGTCATCACAAATCAACAACACACTATCAACGTGATCCCAAGCTAGCCAGATCCGGAACTGGCATTACATTTCTGGTTGACCTCATCCTTGGTTTAATTCACTGTTAGCGCAACAATTAATCGATGAGGCGCTAGACCTCGACCAAGGATGTCAAATGACTGCCGTCAGTTTTTTTCGCTTACTCTGCCTCGCTGCTATTTGGGGTGGCTCGTTTCTGTTTATGCGAGTCGCCGCCAACACATTCGGGCCGGCTTACTTAATCGAATTTCGAGTTACATTTGCCGCCGTCGCTTTGTTATTGATCGCCGTATATTTGAAGAAGAAACTCACGTTAACTGCGCATACTAAACACTTCTTTATTATTGGCTTATTCAATAGCGCAGTTCCATTTTTACTCTTTGCGTACGCAGCCCAGACACTGAATGCATCAACTTTAGCAATATTGAACTCAACCGCCCCAATATGGGGAGCACTAGTTGGCTTTGTTTGGTACCGCAGCCCACTCACAGCGAAATCTGTTCTCGGTATGCTAATAGGCATTGGAGGCGTTGCAGTCTTGGTCGGCTTAGATACTTCAACCATAGGTGAAGAAGCCATGCTCCCTATTGCCGCCAGTTTGATGGCTTCTTTCAGCTATGGCATTGCTACCAACTACACTAAAAATGCGCCACAAGTACCAGCTTTTGACAATGCTCACGGCAGCATGTGGGCGGCGGTTATTTGGGTACTGCCGCTGCTACCATTCTTACCAATGCGTGCAGAACCAAGTCATTTCGAATGGAGCTCTGTTGTCACGCTCGGCGTTGTATGCACAGGGTTCGCTTATTTGCTCTATTTCCGCTTAGTTTCTGATATCGGCCCAGCGTCAGCACTGACTGTCACTTTTCTTGTTCCTGTTTTTGGTATCTTATGGGGCTACTTGGTGCTAGATGAGCCCGTCGGCTCTAACACCATCATAGGAACAATTCTAGTGCTTAGCGGCACTATGCTAGTCACCGGTTTCTCCCCAACAGCAATGCTCGCGAAGCGAAAACAAAGCGTTGCTTAATCAGCCTAATATAACTTCCACACCTCGCTTTTTGATTTGTTCAAGGTCGCTTTTCGGAGCGGCTTTGTCAGTCAGCAGCACTGATATTTCGTCAGTCTTACCAATTGATGAGGGATAAATTTGCCCAAATTTACTAGAATCCGTTAGAACAATATTGCGCCTTTTTTTCGCAATGATGGTTTCTGCGATCTCAGCACGCATCATGTCGCGGCTAGTAAAGCCAGTGTCTTGATGGAAGCCGTCAATACCCAAGAAGGCTGTGCTGAAATGAATGTTCTCAATACACAACTTAGTCAGCGGTCCGACCAAACTCTCGCCTTGGTGCTGATATACGCCACCAAGCAAGATAATGTTGGCAGAAGTGTTACGGATGAGATGGGCGATATACGCCGATGGCGTAATGATGGTCACATCGCCGCGCTCAGCCAAAGTCCGAGCCAACAACGCATTGGCACTGCCCCCTTCAATCAGCACTGTCTCATTCGGTGCGACCAAATCCGCAGCTTGGTTTGCGAGCGATTGTTTAATATCGAAACGCACTTCTAGGCGGGCATCAATGTCATCACTTTGCAACGCGGTAGCTGCGCCGTGAACGCGCTTTAGGTAGCCCTGTTGCTCCAGAAAGTTCAAATCCTGTCTGATGGTCACACCCGACACGCCAATGATGTCAGAAAGCTCCGTGACTTGAACGCGTTTACGGTCGTTCACTAATTGCAGGATTTCATTTTGTCTTGGGTTCACAGATTCGCTCCTTATTGATGAGCTTACAGTATACTCACCTGATGTTTCATATGAAAAGAACTTGAAAGTAAAAAGGAAAAAACGCGTGGTCTGATTAGCCAAGCTGCACCTTGCGAATATCGCTCCCATCAACAGATAATAGGGCAACGAAAATGGGATGGAAGAAGAGGGGTTAGATCCCTACATACCAACAAAGGTAAAGACTAGGATAAAAGTAATGGAAGAAATTTACTTCGCAGGCGGTTGCCTTTGGGGCGTGCAAGAATTTATGCGCCACCTTCCGGGCGTAATCAACACAGAAGCCGGGCGAGCAAATGGCACAACGGATAACACTCAATCCGAATACGATGGCTACACAGAGTGCGTGAAAACCCAGTTCGACCCTGAGCAAGTTTCGGTTGAAACTTTAATGGGGTATTTGTTTGAGATAATCGACCCTTACAGCGTTAACAAGCAAGGTGAAGACGTAGGTGAGAAGTACCGTACTGGTGTTTATAGCCAAAACGAACAGCATCTCACCATCGCGAAAGCGTTTATCGCAGCACGACCGGACGCCGACAAGATCGCCGTAGAAGTACTGCCACTCACAAATTATGTGCCAAGTGATGATGAGCACCAAGACAGACTCACAAACTTTCCGAATGATTACTGCCACATCCCATTAGATTTACTACATAAATACAGGGATAACTCGTAACCATTCAGTCAGCATCGCTTTAAAAGGCAAGATGCATATCAGTTTAAATCGATGCCTTCCACTAATGACAATGTCATTTCTGCCGCCGATATTTCCTTACAACCCGACGAGTTTTGTCCGCACCACAACGGTGTGAATTCATCTCGGTTTTGCTTTTCCATAAGCGCTCTTAGTTGAGCCATTTCAATGGAGGCGTATGGGAATTTCGGCGCAAACTCACTGATGTAGCCTAGCTCCGACATCGCGCGATTCACAATGCCTCTCGCTGGTCGGCCCGAGAAAACATTGGTCACAGCGGTATGTTGCGCGCGTTCACTGGCAATGGCATATCGATGTAAAGACGATGTTTTCGCCTCATCACACAACAAATAGGCGCTGCCAACTTGAACGGCACTCGCTCCTAATCTCAACGCGGCTTCCACCCCACTTCTATCAGCGATTCCGCCTGCAGCAATAACAGGCAAATTCACCCGTTTGGCGATTTGTGGTAATAACGCCATCAAACTTAATTGAGTAGTTAAATCATCCGATAAAAACATACCTCGGTGTCCACCAGCCTCCAAGCCTTGGGCGATAATACCGTCAACGCCTTTTGCTTCTAGCCAAAGTGCTTCGTCCACCGTAGTCGCTGACGAAAGGATCTTCCCTCCCCACCCTCTAATTCGAGCTAACAGATCATCGTCTGGCAAACCAAAGTGGAAACTGATCACTGGCGGTGCAAATGGTTCAATCGCGTCAGCAATATCATGATTGAAAGGCATCCTTGTCGGAGCGTTTGGCTGAGCCTGAACGGTTGCATCAACCTCGGAAAAATACGGTTGCAGCGTTTTTTGCCACTTTTCGTGCTTGTTGGCGTCATACTCCGGCATTTCATGGCAAAAGAAATTGAGGTTAAACGGTCGGTTAGTTGCCTGCTTGATAAGTTGAAGTTCTTTTACGATGGCGTCTTTGTTCAGCATTCCACAAGGTAACGAGCCAAGCCCGCCAACATTACTGACGGCTATGGTCATTTGGCTGTCTTGCACACCGGCCATTGGCGCTTGAATAATCGGTAACTCTGTTCCCAAAAGTGTATTAAATACCTTGTTTATCATGCTCTTTCCTTGAAAACTTAACCTTTACCTGTGATGGATCTGCGCCATCGTTATCCAGACTAGACTTTCACATGATTAACCGCTTATAAAGTTAAAGTGATGCATTTGTGCGCTATGCACTTTTGATAGAAATGACAAAGGGAGCCTATGGCTCCCTTAATATGCTGAATAACAAGAATCAAAGTGACTATCGTACGACATCTGATTCAAGCTCTAGCTCTGCTACAGACAGCATGGCAAACTCTTCCTCGGCGGTTGCTGCCACCAGTTTGTTGCGGCTGTATAACCCATAATAAACACCACCGATAAGAAACAATCCCATTGTCATGAAGAAGGCTGAGGGATCAAAAGCATAAACACCTGTCATTGCGATCAAAGAAAGCACCAGAGAAATACTCGAAGTAATTATCCCACCAGGCGTTTTATATGGACGAGTTAATTCCGGCTGTTTAATTCGCAATAAAATATGGCTCAAGGACATTAATGCGTACGATACAGTCGCACCGACAACAGCCATCGCCAAGATTAAGTCCCCCTCACCCGTAAGTGAAACCAAGAACCCAAAAACGCCCGGAACCAAAAGCGCACGAGAAGGCACTTTTTTGTCACTGGTTAATGACAAAGTTTGCGGTAAATAACCCGCGCGGGAAAGCGCAAACACCAAGCGACTGTAACCATAAATGATTGAAAAGAAAGAAGCGATAAGGCCAGCCAATCCAAGTAAGTTCACGGCCATTGCTACCGTTGAATTGCCCGTAAGCTTTAGGGCGTCAACTAATGGCACCGCGCTATCGCCTATGACCTTTGAGCCAACCGCACCAGCCAAAAGGACGACTACGAGAGTTGCGGTTAGCAATAAAAACAGCATCGCACCAATGATGCCTTTGGGAACATCTTTTGCCGGATTTTTTGCCTCCTCTGCCGCTAAAGGCACACCTTCAACCGCAAGAAACAACCACATTGCAAATGGCAACGCAGCCCATACGCCATACCACCCAAACGGCAAGATTTCTGTTGCCTGAGCCGTCGCCGGAGCAATATCGAATAAGTTATTAACATCAAAGTGACCAATAAGCACAGCAGCAGTAATGAGAATAGCTAGCACAGCCAAACCGCTGATGACCATCATCACTTTGAGAGCTTCGCCAACACCTGCCATATGAATAGCGATAAAGACGGCGTAGAAAAGTGCGTAAACAACAGGGCCATCGATACCAACCAATTCATTCACGGCTGAGCCAATAAAAATCACTATCGCAGCAGGCGCGAGCGCATATTCAATCAAAACTGATAAGCCAGTGAAAAAGCCGCCTGTCGGCCCCATCGCCTGTCTTGCGAAGCTGTAACCACCACCCGCAGCAGGAATAGCCGCAGACATTTCAGCTAAAGACAATACTAGCGTGAAATACATTACTGCCATCGCGATAGCAGCAATAAGAAAGCCTCCCCATCCTGCTTGAGCGATGCCAAAGTTCCAACCGGCGAAGTCACCAGATATAACATACGAGACACCTAAGCCAGCAAGTAAAATCCAACCTGCGGTGCCTCTTTTTAGCTGCCTTTTGGCCAAGTACTCCTGATGTTTAGACATAGTAAATCCTTCTACTTTGATGAAATTAAAAAGTTGTCGCTGTGTTTATCTTCAACGCTTGCGCCACTTGGCTCATTGATATCTGAGCGATCTTTCAGATTCACTCCTGACAGTTGTAATTTTCGAGCTTCCTTGAGCAAGTAAAATGCGCGTTCACAGGCATCGTCATAGTTGAGCCCCTGAGGGCGCACATTGGAAATGCAGTTTCTTTGGGAATCTTTAGAGCCTCGTTTAGCCCCCCAAGTGAGATACATACCCATGCTATCCGGAGAAGTTAGACCGGGTCTCTCTCCAATTAAAACCAGCACGGCCTTGGCGTTAAAACATTCACCAACATCATCCCCTACCGCTACTCTTCCTTGCTTTACGATTGTGATAGGTGCGAATTTCCATTGATGTTCATCACCAGCGCTTAAAAGAGAAATCAATCGAGTAACAACAGGCACGGCATGGTTTTGAATTGCGACGGAAGAAAGTCCATCAGCAATAACAATCGCAAGATCAATGTCAGTGTTATGCTCATTTGCTATCGAGTTGAGCGTTTGCCAAGAAGATTCATCAAGCAGCCTTCCTAAATCGGGCCTTTGCAGGTACATAAGCCGGTCACTCACTTGACTGCTAACTATGACAGGAGGTTCTAAGGTATTTTCAAGAATCGAGTAAGAGTCCGATAAACCAGCAACGAGAGAGTCAACATTCAAACTGCAATGCACTGCATCCATAGCTTGGGCGTGATCCAGCTGAAATGAGAGTAACTCGTTGGTTGGTACACTGTTCCCGCTGCGACCCAGAGCGATCCGAGCAGAGGTGAAGTCGCGTAACTTGCCCCAAGGGTTATGTGTGACAACTTCAGACTCATCTTGTGGGGACTGAGCAATGGTGATTACTTTACCCATGAGAATACCCCTTATTCACTTGGTTAATTGCTCCCGAAAACGAGCGAGAGATTTGCTCACTTAACCGAACGTCTTGCACGCTCTCGAAAATCTGCATCTCCATTAACCATTGTTCAAACTCTGGTGCTGGCTTCAAACCGAGTACTTTTCTTGCGTAAAGGGCATCGTGAAATGAGGTAGTTTGATAGTTGAGCATGATGTCATCAGACCCTGGAATACCCATGATGAACGAGCACTCGGCCACACCTAATAGTGTCAGCAAGTTATCCATGTCATTCTGATCGGCATAGGCATGATTGGTGTAACAGATATCGCAACCCATAGGTAAACCAAGCAACTTCCCACAGAAATGATCTTCAAGCCCAGCACGAATGATCTGTTTGCCATCAAACAGATACTCAGGGCCAATAAACCCAACAACTGTATTAACCAACAAAGGATCGAACTGTTTCGCGACAGCATAAGCACGGGCTTCACAAGTCTGTTGATCGACCCCATGAAATGCATTCGCAGACAGCGCGGTACCTTGTCCGGTTTCAAAATACATCACATTGTTTCCTACGCTACCTCGATTCAAAGACAACGCGGCTTCATGGGCCTCTTTCAAAATCGACAAGTCGATTCCGAAGGTATCATTCGTCCCTTGCGTGCCACCTATCGACTGAAAAACGAGATCGACTGGTGCACCCATTTCAATGGCTTCGATCGTGTTCGTTACATGAGTTAACACACAAGACTGAGTCGGTATTTGATAGTGTTGAATCACCTCATCCATTAAGTTCATTAACTTGATAGCTTGAGGCACATTATCTGTTGCCGGATTGATACCGATAACCGCGTCGCCATTTCCGTACATCAGGCCATCAAAAATGGTCGCTGCGATACCGTTGAGAGAATCAGTGGGATGATTCGGCTGTAAGCGAGTAGACAGGCGACTCGGCAAACCAATCGTATTCCGAAAAGCCGTGACAACTTGGCATTTTTTAGCAACGAGAATCAAATCCTGGTTGCGCATAATCTTACTGACTGCGGCCACCATTTCTGGTGTTAAACCTTGACGAATTTTAGCCAACGTTTCACCATCGGCTTCTTCACTCAGCAGCCAATTTCGAAAATCTCCAACCGTCAAGTGCTCAATCGGCTTAAAGGCTTCAAGGTCATGCGTATCGATAATTAGACGAGTGATATCGTCGCTTTCGTATGGAATAACCGCCTCGTTAAGAAACGTTTTAAGTGGTAACTCAGACAGCGCCATTTGTGCGACTACACGTTCTGCCGCTGACTGAGCACAAACCCCGGCTAACGCATCGCCTGAGCGCTCCGGTGTCGCTTTCGCCATCAAGTCAGCTAATGACTTAAAGGTATAGACTTTACTTCCTTGTTGCCGACGATAAGTTGCCGTCATTGCTCTTCCTCTTCACTATTTGGTTCGCTTTTTGCTGAACTATCAATAAGCTTTAAGAAAGTATTGCCAAATGTGTTCCGTAGCGTTATCAAAAACTGGCAACATTTATAAACCAATAATAAACAATGAGTTATGTAAATACTGCTCCAACATGACTCACAAAAAAGGAATGAGCATCACAAGGATGAGTAACCAAATGCCCCAAACTGCACCAATGCTGTGCATCCATCACACTAAGGATGCAAACCAACAAGCTGCGAGTCTGATAAACTGGCAACAGGAATATGACCAACTCAGCGATGGTCGATTTTTAGGTCAAATTCGAGAACGACGATTTCCCAATTTCCATGTATTTCGTGAAGACAGTAACCGCTCGCTAAGACAGCAATGCAGGGTTGAACAGGGAGGTATTTGGTTGGGTTTGAGTACGGAAAATAAGCCGCTACACCTAAATCACAGTCAGTTTAATTCAAGCCAACTTTTGCTTAGGCAAGGTGGCGCTGATTTTGAGTTAATGACACCGGAGCAGTTTTCTATCTATGGAATAGTGCTCGACAAAAACTTCGTTCACATCATAGAAAATCAACTTGAGCTTGGGAGCATCCAAAACAACACATTACACTTAACGGGTTTGACGGAAAAACACATTCAACAACTTAAATACTACTTAGGCACGTTACTTGGTTCCGCCGAGCCAAGATGGTCTGAAACCACACATCAAGCAATCTTAAAAGATATTGTGCTGGAGTTGTTCTCACTCAGTTCACTGCACACGAGCCATCCGATATCAATCTCTCATCGTCAACACGTGATGCACCGTATAAAACAACAGCTACAGGATCTAGACTACCGTACACCGATAACCGTCAGTGAACTGTGTGATGCAGTACACGTCAGTCGTCGCACACTACAGTACACCTTTGAACATTGCTGTAATACTTCCCCAAAGCAGTTCATACATCGAATGCGCCTGAATCAAGTACGTAGAGTGCTACAAAGCCCTGAAGATAATCGAACAATTGCAGAAATCGCTTTTGACTTTGGTTTTTTCCATCTCGGGCAGTTCAGTCAAAGCTACAAGCGGCTATTTGGTGAGACGCCAACTGAAACGAGAAAATGGGAGTCCAGCAAATAAAATGACAGGCAGTATATTCTTTCAGATCCTGCGTTGGGGCCATGTTATGCAGTCGCAATGATTTGCTGAAACTTAGCATGAAGCTCTTCAAGTGCCGCTTCAACATCCGGTTCTGCACGGCTCAAGTGCGAGATTAACGTCATAAAATAGCAGTCAAAAATCAGCGGTATTTTTCCCTCAAGGACGGAGCTTCCGTTTACAGATTGAAACAAAGCTTGGTTAAACGACTGATAATAATCCAAATCCCAAATCACTTCTTTCAACAAAGCTCGGCTCAGCTCAACGTTCGCAAAATAGTAGCGATAGTATTTCTCCGTCAGCGCCAAACCAATGTCGATATCGGTTTTACCTTCCACACTGACTAGCGTTTCTTGGCTGATCTGTTGCAGTTGCGCCAGCATCCCTTCGCGCAAAATCGACAGTTTAGTCGGGAAATGGCTAAACACTGTACCATCGGCTACTCCTGCTTCTCTCGCTATCTGCCTTGTGGTCGTCATGTCATAGCCATTTTGAGCAAAAGATGCCCATGCGGCTTTTAGAATTTTATCTCTGGTTTGTTGTCGCTTCGTCATTGATGTGTCTGCTTAATGAGCCTGAAAGGATCATACCTTGCGTGGTTGAGATTGACAAATTGAGCGCGCTCATTTATAAAATTGAGCATGCTCATTTTATATAAAAACAAAAGGAATCGCTCATGTACGTATTAAACAAACTAGGCCAAGGATTGATTTTCTTCCCGACCATCTTCTGCTTTTCGTATATTTTAAGACCGATATTAATGGTCATCCTTATTCCAGGAGGACTCGCACTTTTGGCGTTAATCGGTGGCGCAGAAGTCAGAGCGGAACTCAAAGCCATGCTGCTTGAGGAGTTTTTTGGCGTTAGCCCATCGCACACCACCTCGAAAAAGGCGTGAGTGCGCTACAAACGTTGGCAAGGCTAAGTAAAAAAGAAAACGCGCAGATATCGAGATCTCAATACCTGCGCGTAGATGCGGTGAAAATAAGACTGGCTTTAGTCAGTATTCATGTTCTGGCCAATTCGCCATAAAACGCCACTAGGGTCAAACAAACAACATTCGCGCATGCCCCAAGGTTGCTCGACTAGCTCTGTCAAACGCGAACCAAATTCCTCATGACCCACTTTGGATAAGTGCTGATGCCAACTTTCCGCGTCTTCTACGAGCAAGTGCATCATGAAGTTATTGCCGTGTTCTGACTCATAAAAATTCTGTAAAAGAAACGCGCAGCTACCTTGAGAGAAGTATGCTACATCACCGAAGTCCGACGCCATTTCAAAGCCAATCGCCTCATAAAAGCGTTTTGATAGCGCGTAATCTTTCGCCGGAACAAATGATTTGATTTCAACAATATTGAGGTTTTCCATTTCCAATTTCCTAAGCCTTTTTCCATAAAACTGACTGACGTAATCTCGCTCTATGCCTTCTATTCGCCTTGCGTGATCTGCTGTGATGACAGTGGCACACACTCTGCCATTTGCGTTTGTAACCACGTGATAAATTTATGTTCGAGTTCTGTACGCTTTTTATCTTGACTCAATAAAACGTAATTGCAACTTGATGGAGAAAACCCAAATGGTGCGACCAAATTACCACGCTTAATATCGTCCATGACAAAAGGATACGATCCCATTGCGACGCCTAAGCCATCCACTGCGGCTTGTATGCAAAAATAAAAATGCGCGAATGATTGCTGAGTGTTGCCGTTGAAAGTTTCACAACGTGTTGATTGCTGCCAATCCGCCCAAGCATTCGGTCTGGTTTGGCTATTCAACAATCGAGCTGCTTTCAAATTGTCTTTAATGGATTGCCAATACTCAGGAGAAAATACCGGCCCCACCCACTCTTCCACAAGAATGGTTTTGTCGTAATCGTGATGCTGCGCAAAATCGTCTCGACGAATCGCCATCGAAAGCCCAGTTGATCCTAATGTTACCGGGCCACCAGCCGTCGACAAACGAACATCAGCACGGTGTTCATCATTAAACGCGGCCAACCTTGGCATCAACCAGCGCATGGTTAATGTCGGTTCACAAGACACTTCAAGATGCTGATGCTTCTCTTGAATAAGCGTATTCACGCCTGTTTCTAGCGTTTGGAATGCCGTTTCTGTGTATGTCTTGAGTAATTCGCCTTCTGCCGTCAACACGACTTTCCTGCCCTCTTTGAAGAACAAAGGTTGAGACAGATATTGCTCAAGTTGCTTGATCTGCTTACTCACGGCTCCGTGGGTAATGTTCAGTTTGTCAGCCGCTTCAGTGTAGCTTGAAGAACTCGCCGCAACGTGGAAGACATAAAAAGATTTCAGGTGACGCATCTGTGAGTTTTTCTCACCAATATGGGAATGTTTTTCGATTATAGTCAGTAATAAAGACGCCTACAATTTCGCTACATCCCAGACTTCATCATTCAAACAGGAAATCGATATGGAATTTGTAACTCTTGCGTTATTAGGTGTGCTTATTGTCATTAGCCCTGGCGCAGACTTTGTTTTGGTATTAAGAAATAGCTTAAATCAAGGACGAAAAGCAGGCGTATACAGTGCGATTGGTATCAGCATGGCGATCAGCATCCACATCGCTTACTCCATGCTAGGGATCAGTTACTTAATTTCACAAAATGAATGGTTGTTTAATCTCGTGCGCTATCTTGGGGCCGCTTATCTTGTCTACCTTGGGATTAAAGGAATATTCTCCTCGCAGCCTGCGTCAAACTCAGAAACCATTCAACAGAGCGAGTATTCAATGTGGCGATTTTTCATGCAGGGATTTCTGTGTAATTTACTCAATCCCAAGACGATGCTGTTTTTTCTGAGTATTTTTAGCCAAGTGATTTCTCCCGACTCTAGTCAGCAACCCATCGCCTTGTTTTACGGGATTTATATGATTGCGCTGCATGGTATTTGGTTTTCTATCGTTGCTGTTTTATTCACGTCATCCCAGCTACAAGCTTTCTTGTTGAAGATTAAGCATCGACTCAATCAAGCATGTGGGGCGGGATTAATCATTTTCGGCGCAATGCTGGGCTTAAAGGTGTAGTGCGCTTGCGGTCCGATTACCCCAGTTCAAATTGATCATTGAACAAGTGGCAGTAATCAAATAAAAATCTACATTATCAATACTTTAAATTAGAAAAAACAGCCAACGTGCGCTGGCTGTTTCGATACAGTTAATGGATGACCCGAGCGTCCCCTTTAAATAACTGAGACAGATCGATAGTGAATATCGTCACTGTCGGACGTTTAGGCAGAGCATTTTCGATCGAAAACTCTGGCCCAGCTGGAACGAGGGGGAAGTGAATAGCAGTCGGCCACGTTGACGAAGCTTCATTACCGCCCGGCTCAGATATTGAGAAAGAAAACGCAGGTAAACGGGTCATAACACTTACCTCAAATGACTGATTAGCGGGCTCAAGCGAGCCCGCTTAGATTTTGCAATGTTATTGTTATTTTAACGCTTACTTAATCACTAACGGTTGATGACGTTAGATATCAAGTTCTTTGTCTTCAACGTGGTTGGTGATCATCGCTTCAGTGGTGATCATCAAGCCAGCAACAGACGCAGCGAATTGAAGCGCTGAGCGTGTTACTTTCGCAGGGTCCAAGATGCCCATTTCGATCATGTTGCCGTATTCACCTGTTGCAGCGTTGTAACCGTAATCGGAATCACCAGATTTGACAGCGTTCGCCACAACAGAAGCTTCGTCACCTGCGTTAGTTGCGATTTGACGAAGAGGCTCTTCCATTGCACGTAGCGCAACTCGGATACCCACGTTTTGGTCATCATTGTCGCCTTTTAGATCCGCCAATTCTTTCGCGATCTTAGTTAGGGCAACACCACCACCAGCAACAATACCTTCTTCAACCGCTGCGCGAGTAGCGTGTAGTGCATCGTCCACGCGATCTTTCTTCTCTTTCATCTCAACTTCGGTTGCAGCGCCGATCTTGATCACCGCTACGCCGCCAGAAAGCTTCGCAACACGTTGTTGAAGCTTGTCTTTATCGTATTGAGAGGTGGTTGTTTCGATTTGTTTTTCAATCGAAGCCACACGATCAGCAATCGCGCTTGCTTCTGCTGCGCCACCCACAATGGTTGTTGTGTCTTTGGTGATGGTCACTTTCTTCGCACTACCTAGTTGCTCTAACGTTGCTTTTTCGAGCTCTAGGCCGATTTCTTCAGAGATGACCGTACCAGCAGTTAGTACCGCAATGTCTTCCATCATCGCTTTACGGTTGTCACCAAAGCCAGGCGCTTTCACCGCGGTCGCACGCACGATGCCGCGCATGTTGTTCACAACCAATGTCGCTAGCGCTTCACCTTCGATGTCTTCAGCAATGATCAATAGCGAGCGAGAAGATTTCGCCACTTCTTCTAGTACAGGCAATAGCTCGCGGATGCTGCTGACTTTTTTGTCCACCAATAGGATGTAAGGGTTGTCTAGCTCGACGCTGCCATTTTCTTGGTTAGTGATGAAGTATGGCGACAAGTAACCGCGGTCAAATTGCATACCTTCAACCACAGACAATTCGTTGTTTAGACCTTGGCCTTCTTCAACCGTAATCACGCCATTGCGACCCACTTTCTCCATCGCTTCTGCAATGATTTCACCGATCGCGCGATCGCTGTTTGCAGAAATGCTACCCACTTGGGTGATAGATTCTTTGTCGCTGCATGGCTTAGACATTTCACGTAGTTTCTCAACCGCCGCTTCAGTGGCTTTGTCGATACCACGTTTTAGGTCCATTGGGTTCATGCCAGAGGCTACCGCTTTAAGACCTTCATTGATGAAAGATTGCGCCAGTACGGTAGCGGTCGTTGTACCGTCCCCCGCTTCATCATTCGCTTTGGACGCCACTTGTTTCACCATTTGTGCGCCCATGTTTTCGAACTTATCTTTCAGTTCGATTTCTTTCGCTACAGACACGCCATCTTTGGTGATGGTTGGCGCGCCGTAAGATTTATCAAGCACAACGTTGCGGCCTTTCGGGCCTAGTGTCACTTTTACTGCGTCCGCCAGTAAGTTCACACCTTTCAGCATTTTTTGACGTGCGTCATTAGCAAATAATACGTCTTTTGCAGCCATGGTTATCTCCTCAAAAAACTACTACAAAAATAATTACTCAACGATTGCTAACACATCAGATTCGGACAGAATTAAGTATTCTGCGCCGTCAATTTTCTCGGTTTTCACGCCGTAACCGTCATTGAAAATGATTTGGTCGCCCACTTTGACTTCCATCGCAGCGCGTTCGCCATTTTCAAGACGTTTACCTAAACCAACAGCAATGACTTTCCCGCGGTTTGATTTTTTCACCGACTGAGAAGTTAAAACGATTCCCCCTTCAGATTTATTTTCCACCTCTTGTCTTTCAACAATTAGCTTGTCATTTAAAGGACGAATTTTCATTTTTAAGTGCCTCCTACTTGGAACCAAAAATAAAAGACAAAATAAACATCAAGATGGATTTGCGAGTCGACAGCTCGCTTTCGATGAAAATAATAAGGTCGAAAAATGAGAGTTCAAGAGGTGAATTTGATAAAAATTTTTTATTAAATTAAATAAAATTTTCTATCGAATTATCGCATTCACAACCACTTAGCATCTCTTTATGATGGAAAATGTGCTCAATCAAATCTAGAGTGGTTACGTACTCTTAAAAAGGATAATCAAACAATGAAAAAGGCCGTATCTCTATTTCTTGCAACGTTGTGCGTTGGCTTCCTCTCACCCAACGTGTCGGCTTCTGAACGCGCTGAACAAGGGTGGCAATTGATTGACAAGGGCGCGATGATTGTCGATGTGCGTACGCCGCAAGAGTTTTCTGAAGGGCATTTGGATAATGCCGTCAACTTCCCTTTATCTGAACTTGATAAACATTTTCAAGACGTCGATAAAGATCAAGCTATCGTGTTGTACTGTCGCTGTGGTAACCGCTCTGGCAAAGCGTATCAATACTTACAATCGCAAGGCTTTACGAATCTGCACAATGCAGGTGGCTTTGAAGAACTACAAGACGCCAAATAGTCGTCTCCGTTCTAATATACAAAGTAAAAGCACAGAGCGCGTCGCAAGCGTATTGTAACGCGCTCTGTTTCTAAATACTTATCTACAACAACTCTATTTTGGCCCTGCATCAAATTGAGTCAGGTTATCCGATATCTCGAGCCACGGCGCTTTCGACGCGACAAAAATATGGAAATCGGGCTTGTGAGAAGGTGTGTCATCCAAGATACCAAGGCGAATATTGACGATCCCATTGTTCTTTTTCGAATACAGACTTGATCCGCAGTGGCGACAAAAGCATAGCATGGTATTTTCGCTTTTCTGATAAGTTTGAATATCTTCTTTCCCTTGGATAATAAGCAGTTTATCCAACGCAATACCACCGGCAGATGAATAGTCAGAACCTGTGAACTTGCGGCATTCAGAGCAATGGCAATTTCCCATGTACTTGAATTCATCTGCCACTTCCAACTTTACCTTGCCGCACAGACATGAGCCTTTTAGTACTTCCATTTGAATTCCTTTTTGTTATGAATCTAATTGAATTAGATGGCTATCTCGACACCATGCCACTGCAATACGAAAAATTAAAGACAGGCAATACAGGTTTTCAAAAATGAAACGAAAATGTAAAACATTCCATTCAGAGGGAAGTGCGCTCGACACGTGAAAAATCGAGCTATTTTAGATACAAAAACACCAAGCAATAACGCTTGGTGTTTACCTCACAGAATGTCGCCTCAGAAAAGGCGCTTTCCGCTGTGCTTAAAAAATGCAGTGTTTAGTAAAGCTGGTCGCTTCGTTTGCAGTCCAGTCACCTTTCGGCTTATCTTTCAGGTTTTCACACCATTGCTCGCTGCCGACACCATCTTGCAGAACACAATGCTTTGCAAAGTCTACCGCGTTGTCTGCTGTCCATTCTGTTTTTGGCTTATCGCGCATGTCGTTACACCAGCCTTCAGTGCCCACTTCATCACTACAAGCGGTCAAAGCAGAAGCCGCCAACATCAGCATGACTAGTTTTTTCATAAATTTAAGGTTCCAGTTGCAAACAATAGTAAAATTAAACTCAATCTCTTCAACACATGCCCATTCAAGTGTCTGAATAAAGGCGTCACTAGCTGAAGTGACTTTTGTATCAACTATAACGAAATTATCAGTCTACGTGTTAAGACACCGAAAAATTATTGAGCGACTCTGTGTAAAGCGCGCCATTCTAAAAGCTATAGGCAGCGCGCTTTTGTTAGCTCACCAACCTTAAAAGAGCCAGTACCAAAGCACGCTAAACGCAGCTCTAATGCCATTTGTTCAAAGTGATCGACGACAGACTGCGTGCTGATCGTCGCAGCTTTTAATACCGCACCAGCTTGCCCAATGAGATTAGCACCCAAATGAATGGCTTTCGCCGCTTCAAGTCCGTTATGAACACCTCCCGAGGCGATCAAGGGTAATGTAGGATGCAGTGCGCGGATTTGAGCCAAACATGTTGCTGTAGGGACACCCCAATCGCGGAAAAGCTCGGCTGCACGCTGCATTTTCGGATTATCTTGGCAATACCCTTCAACCGCACTCCAGCTTGTGCCACCCGCGCCCGCAACGTCAATTGCATCCACACCAGCATCAATTAATCGCTGCGCAACGTGTCCGCTAATACCAAAACCGACTTCTTTGATAATGATAGGAACCTTCACGCGAGATTTAAGCATCTCAATTGCCTGGAAAACACCAACCCAATTGTGGTCGCCATTTTTCTGAAACGCTTCCTGCATTGGATTAACGTGCACAAACAAGGCATCTGCTTGAATCGCCTCAACCGCACGTTGCGCATTATCGAGTTTACCTTTATCGAGCAATTGAGCGGCTCCAAGATTGGAATACAACGGTACTTCTTTCGCCAACTCACGAATGGTTTTACCCAAGCCCGAATGCTGACTTTCTTCTAAGCTAATCCGTTGCGAGCCCACACCCATGGCAATACCTAATTCACTTGCTGCTTCAGCTAGACGACAATTGATCGTTTCTGCGTCTTTTGCTCCGCCAGTCATCGAGCTAATCAAAAACGGTAGCGCTAATTGATGACCAAGAAACTCTGTCGATAAATCGATCGCGTGAAAGTCACATTCTGGCAGCGCACAGTGTTCAAACTCGACAGACTCAAAACCCGCCGTTTTATGCTTCATGCTCATATCATGATGTAAAACAGCATCTAGGTGTAAATCTTTTCGGTTAGTTTGCGGAGCCATAATGTCACCCTAAAGTAAAACAGTCGCGCAGTATTGCGATCCTTATCAGTAACGTCAATGCGAATTTTGTGAATTTGCCGGATTACTTTTCCGAAACGAGTAATGAATCTCGACTGCCCCTGACATTATAAGAAAAGAAACTCGCTTTCCGTTTTAAACAAGCCGGCAAGTTTCTCTTCAAATTGAGATAATCAGCGTACGATACCCATGATGCAAATGGATCACATTGCTCTGTAGTTTACTTTACGCTGTCCGACAGAATTAGCGACACAACAGTGCTTGTCGTCGTTGGTTCAAACTGTTCGGGATCATCACAGAATTGAATTTTTCCTTTTTCTTCTACATGGAACAGCGGTACAACTGAACTACCTTTGTGATGCGCTAAATAATCTTGATACGTGAAGTTATCGCTCAATTTCGTGTGTTTAACCTCTGCACCACGACTTAACATACTGGCTAGCTGGGTATAGCTTACATTGCCGCCCATCAGCAATTTACCATGGTACTCCTGAGCCACGGAGTGCTTCTCGCTGCCATTGCCGTTGGTTTTCACTTTTTGTAAGCAGTGAACTTTATCTTCCCCAAACTCGTCGACGAATTGCATGCAAGCCATAATGTTGAAATGCTGATCGGGCGTTAATGCAACCACTTGTCCAACTCTTATCAAGTTCAAGTTGTCGTCCGCGTGACTAGAAATAGGGTTGCCGTAATAGTAATCCAGTCCCAACATACGAACCTGACTGATGTACTCCCAGTTTGAGTCAGTCATTAATACGCGACGGTCATAACGCGCCAGCGCCTGCCCTATTTCTCTTGCTACTCGGTTAGCACCAATCAACAAGAAGCCGCGTGGTGCTGGCTCTGCAACGCCCAACGTCAGCGCTACAGGACGTGCCGTCGCACTTTGTAACACGACCGTTCCTATAATCACCATGAAGGTCATAGGGACCAGTAAAATCGCTTCATCAATGCCGTATTCGGTCAATTTGATCGCGAAAAGAGACGAAATCGAAGCAGCAACAATACCGCGCGGTGCAACCCAAGACAAAAACAGCTTATCTTTAAGACGCAAGTTGCTGCGGAAGGTTGAAAGAAAAATCGATAACGGACGCGACACTAACTGCATAAATACAAACAACAATAACGCACCGCTACCTAGCGCAGCAAAATCATCCAGACTGATTCGAGCCGCAAGGAAGATGAACAATCCGGTGATCAGTAAAATGGTTAAATGCTCTTTAAAGTGCAGAATTTGCTGAATATTGATGTCTTTAGCGTTTGCGAGCCACATACCCATTACGGTGACGGTTAGTAACCCAGCTTCAGACTCAATGTGGTTAGAGACCGAAAATACACCTAGAACCACCATCAAAACCGCAAATGGCTGCAAATATTCCGGTAGCCAAGAGCGACGCATGATCGTCGCAACTGCATAGCCTGAGGCCGCACCTAGCATGACGCCGACAGCAATGATCGTCCCAAACACTTCGACGCTATTTATCGCGCTGTGAGATACGATAAACTCGTAAACCATCACAACAAAAAGCGCACCGAGCGGGTCAATCAAAATCCCTTCCCATCGCAAAATGTTAGCAAGCGTACTGTTAGGTCTTACGGTTCGTAGAAGTGGCACGATGACCGTCGGCCCTGTTACTACGGTTAAGCTGCCGAACAACATGGCAAGCTCCCAAGTAAAGCCGAGGAAATAGTGTGTTGCGATACTGGTCGCCGCCCACGAAATGATCGCCCCGATGGAAACAATGCTCCATACCGAACCACTCACGCCACGAATTTCTTTAAAATTTAAGGTCAAACTGCCTTCAAATAAAATCACTGCCACCGCCAAAGAGACCAACGGAAAGAGCAAATTACCTAATATCTCATCAGGATTTAACCACTGCATAAATGGCCCGACGATCAGCCCTGCCAACAACAAAAATAAAATCGCTGGCAAACGCAATCGCCAAGCTAACCATTGGCAACCTAAACCAATAACCCCAACCGCTGACAGCACCAGCGCTTCATTACCCACTTGCATCAATAATTACCTGTTTTTGTCTTTTTTCGCGTGAATGCGCTATACCCGAATACATTCAGCCTTACGGTCAGATAGAAACAACCGAACGTGCAAATCAAACGACTGACCTTCGATGACATCGCTACGAAACGCACATGTTTGAAGTCATTTGGCGATCGCATCAGAACTATGAATATAGTTGACCCCCAATGACTTAACGACTCATTTTTGTTCATCAGGTCTTAAAGTGGCACACAAGTGTGCGACTTTGTCGAATTCATCATTACGCATTGAGTTTCATTATGTAGAATGATTTCTAAAGAAAGCGCGGAACCTAGCACTATATGAGGCTAAGGCATAGAGCATGAACTAAGCTTTAGCGTAAGTGCTCAAAGTTAAGAATCGTGGGTCACGCGACGTACGCAAGGAGAAATGGATTGTACGTAATACTAGCACTGTTCATGGCGTGTCTCGCCATCCTCATCGGAGTGAAAGCCGCCAACCGAGCTGCACTTTTAGAAAAAGAACTAACCAAACTTCGTGAGGAAGTCACATCACTACGAGCCAGTGTCCATGGGGGCTCAAACCCACAAGCGCACCAACAATCCAGCATCGAAAAAGACACACCATCTGTAGCGACGTCACCTCACATAGAATCACCACAGAAAAATGTCTCATCCTCTGGGGAACATGATCCAGCTGCCAACCTAGACTTGGACCAGAGCGCTGCGAATCAAGGGTACGCCCAGACAAGAGAAGTGCAACTGGATGTTTTTAGTCAAGAAAATGAGTCATTCCTTCAGAGTAAAGTTCAGAGCCTGCTTAGCAACATTCAAGAAAATTGGTTGGTTTGGGTAGGCGCATTGGCCATGCTGATCGGTGGAGGTTATCTCGTACAGGTGATTGGTAGTCACATCCAGTTTTCGCCATTTATGCGAGTGTCCTTTGCCTTTGTGATCTCATTACTTATGGTGCTTGTTGGCGAGTGGTTTCACCGTAAAGAACAACAGAATCCGCAACGGGCAGCACGAGCCCAAGGCTTTACGTATGTTCCTGCTGCTGTTACCGGTACGGGATTAACGGGCATTTACTGCACCGTCATTTTTGCCTTTGTGGTTTATCAAATGCTAACGCCGAGTATCTCGTTGATCATCTTGGCTTCAGCGGCATTTTTCAGTTTAGCATTATCATTGCGACAAGGGCCGTTAATGGCCGTGCTTGGCTTAATTGGTGGCTACACAGCACCACTGTGGATTGGGGGTAATGAACCCAACTACTTTTTGTTAGCCGGATACATCTGCGCAATTTCGTTCGCGGCGACCTTATTGATGCAAAAAGTGCGTAGGTCATGGATTACGCCAAGTATCGCGATTCCACATGTCATTTGGATGTTGCTGTTGATTGAGAGTACACCAACAGAACTGTTGTTCTCGTGGCTCGCGATTTATCTCTCCATCACTTTGTATCTCATTTTCGCGGTTCCGAGAATGGGTTGGATGCTCAATCCTCGCTTTCGTCACTATCAAAGCAAGTGGACAAACTCGCCGACCGCTACCGCTCTCGCAACTGCTTTATTGACCTTTTCTGCCGTCACCAGAATGCCGGATCTGAACACTCTACAAATGGCGTACTGTTATACGCTGCTTGTTGCGATCATCTGGCTACCAGCACTTCGTACAGGCTGGTCATTACGTGTATTTTTGCCATCCATTCTCGTCTCAGCAACCGCGCTGATTGTTCTTACCATCGCTTTTAATGCGCTGTATATGTTAGAGCGAGAAGCTAGCATCCTATTCGCATTGGCGGTGAGTATTGCGCTGATCTGCTATCGAACATATTGCCAATCACTTAGTGACCGTTCGCAACTCAGTGGGCTGCTTCTGCTGGTACTGGCTCCCGCGATGAGCTTAATTACGTTGTTTTATATTGACGAATTTATGCAAGGCTACCTGTGGTATTGGACTGCATTCTGCGCATTGATGGCCACTTACTACGTTGTGCTTGGTCAGCGTGCACGTTCGTTGGCATTAGAATGCTCTGCCGTTATGCATGCTTTAATCGTAGGTATCGCTTTTGTTTGGTTGAGTGATACTTGGTTAACAACAGCAATCTCAATACAAGTTGCGATAATGGCCTTACAGGCTCAAGTCGGGTTATTTCGACCTGCGAGTTGGGCGATTAAAGTGGCAATGGGAATACTGGTTATCCGACTCACGCTGCTACCTTTCATACCCGAATGGCAACCGGTAGAAGCTGGGCATTGGGCTTGGGTTCTGGTGAGTTATCTGCCTTCTCTCTTCATCTTGTCTTATGCTCGTTCAACACTAAAACAAGTGGACCGAGAACTGACCAACTGGTTTGAAGGGGCGTTTTTACATGTATTCTTAATGGCATTGTTCACCCAAACTAACTACTGGTTAACGGGGCAATATGGTTACTTGGGGAACATCGACTTCACAAGTGCGGCAGTCTTTGCCAATCAAGCATTAGTTATGGGTTTGGTATACAGCTACCGGAGCCAATTTGCGCAACGCTTAAGCCGTATCTACGAAATCTATAGTTACTTGCTTTGGTGCGCGTTCGCTATATTGATTATTTTGCTTAATACGGCAGAATCGCCGTTGGTGACTGATAACGTCTCGGCACAAGCACTTCCCATCTTTAACATGCTGAGTATCGGCTGGCTGTTACCAGCTTGCATCCTGCTTATCGCAACCTTTAAACGCTGGAATACGTTGCAAGTTCATCGATTTGCGATTGCTAGTCTAGGCTTTTTACTTGCAGCCATTTGGTTGGGGATGTCTATCCGTCAATTCTGGCAAACCACATCGATGATGCTGTATCAGCCAACCAGCATGGCAGAGTTGTTCAGTTATTCAGTGGCTGGCTTGCTCGTAGGTGGATTGCTGACTTGGCGCGGCGTGACCCAACAGGGGCTGATGATGCAGCGTGTCGGTCTAGTGGTCCTTGCCGGTGTCGCACTGAAAGTATTCTTATGGGATGTGAGCTCTCTGGATGGGTTCTGGCGAGCAATAAGCTTCTTAGGCTTAGGTGCATCTTTGATAGCACTTGGATGGCTATTCCAGAAATTGAATCGTTCGGTGGCAAAAGCACTCGAGCCCTAGACGAGTCAAAGAGAGATTCCCGACAGTGCGCTGTTTTCGTTATTGGGGGACGATAACAGTGTAAAGCCGGGAATCATTGGAGTGTTCGTTACTTCAGTAAAGCGACCACGGTATGACGACGCACGTTTGCTTGCGCATTCAATGCCTGAAAAGTCGAAGTAAACTCGCCAGACTTTTGCATGAATCCATCCAGTTTTGCATTCACCTCATTGACTGAAAGCTGTGCGGTTTTGGTTTGGATAGAACGCATTTGAGTATTCAGTTCACCATGAAAAGCTTTCGCCTCCTGCAAGCTCGTTTGAACTTGTTTCAGATGCTGATTTACTTTGGCAATCGTCTGCTTGATGCCGTCGCGTGAGCCTAAATCAAACCCGAGCTCCGCAATACCATCTGGCTCAGACTTTAAGTTCAAAACGTTAGGCTGCCCCGCAGGGAATCGGTGCCCTTCCCCCGTTACCATCACCTTTTGCTGCATTTGTTGATAAGCGTTGTCTCTGGCTTCAAATAAAATGCTGCCATCATCGGCTAATGAGGCTCGCATTCCTAACGCAATCAAGCTGCGATCCAGCATTTTGACCGTTCGCTCACCGTCTGATTGTCCATCAAACTGAATCATCACCGCTTGACCTTGAGGAAAATCCAAACGGATTTGCTCGGCCTTGTCGCTTAAGCGATGAACATTCAAACCTGGAATAGAAAAGCGACGAATGTCCGCTTTATCCAGTTTTAAGTGCAGTTCGTTATTTAGGACTTTCTGGCCATCGAAACGTGCTTGCTCAACGACTTTTTGGATGGTGGCTTTAGAGCGAACCAATGTATCCTGCAAACTAGGAACATTTTGTACGCCTTGATTCACAGCTTGCGTCAAACCACGTTTAATTTGCGTGAGCTCTTTGCCAATCACCTGCAGCGATTTGGACGCGATCTGAACCGCCGTGGCTTGCTGCTGACCCTGCGTAAGCTGAATACCAGATACAGAGTAGGCTGACGCAGTGTCAGCCTGAATTTGCGCCGGGCGCGGTTTAATTGCCGTACTTGAGTCTGCAGAACGGGTCGGCATGATAGAGGCTTGTTCTTGTCCACCTAAGCGTATGCTATGGGGTCTAACCTCTACTGTACTCATTACCATAAAAAGAACTTCCTAACCTTATAAACGGTCAAACAGCGACAAACCATCGATCTTCACATAGCTTGCTTGCGTTGCTTGCAAAGCGGCCATGTAATTACTCAATCGTACCGACGCTTCACCATAGTCCAGAGCAGAGAGGTCTCCAGATACTTTGTCAACGAACAGCTTGTTTTCACTGTGCGCGCCACCAACAAGATCTAAGTTGTTGTGTCGACCACCAATCTCAGTCATGGTCCCTAGTACGTTTGAAAAAGTATCGTCGATAGCGCTGATACTCGCCTCAACTTCAGCTCTGAAGTTGGCGGTAGGGCTCTCAAACTCTTTGATCAGCGCATCAATTTGGTTAAGCACGTTATGGCCTCCCCCAAGGTCCAATATTTCTTTTGCAGTCATATTGGAATCCATCGTGACACCTTTAGCAATTGTTACTACGCGCTTGTCACTATTACCTTCAATTACGTAGCTGCCGCTCGCTTTACTTACAGCCGCAGTATCCGTTTTAGTACCAGAGAAAAGGTAGTGCCCTTCTTCATCCTGCGCGTTAAAAGACGACTCAATAGAGTCACGGTAACTCTTAAGCTCTGTAATCATACCGCCACGACTTTCGTCAGTAAGAGAGCCGTTCGCACCCCAAAGCGCGATGTCTCGCATGCTTTTTAAGCTTTCTTTGATCGAATCTAAATGGGTTTCTTGACTCGATAGCGTCGTTTTTACGTTTTCAATGTTGTTTTTGTACTGAGCAATCGCACTGGTTTCTCGGTCTAAGTTAAGCAACTTGATCGAAGCCATTGGATCGTCAGACAGCTTGGTCAAGCGCTTGCCAGTAGACATCTGTTGCAGAGCTTCGCCTAATCCCGCGCTATTGCTCTGCAAGCTGTGCAACATCATTTGACTAAATTGATTGTCACTAATTCGCATCTAAACTTTCCTCTTAGAATAACTGCAGAATAGAATCGAGCAGTTGATTTGCTGTGCTGATCACTTTCATGTTGGCATTGTGCGCATTAGCAAACATCATTAGGTTAGCCGCTTCTTCATCGCTGTTTACGGAACTAACATTATCGCGAGCTGCGTGCGCTTGCTTGTTCATGGCTAACTTCGCTTGATAATCAGCATTAGCTTGGCGTGCTTTAATTGCGGTTTGACCCACCATTGAACTAAAGGCATCGTTCAAGCTTACTGAGCCGTAACCTGATACCGCCACTGGCTTGTTGCTTAACTCGATCAATGATTGCAACGCATCTGCGTTACCAGGTGTTCCATCACTTGAGAACGCAAGCTCATCTGGAGTTAGCTTGGTAATATCCAAACTGGCTGCAGGGTTTGCTGGGTCATAGCTGAACAAAGGTTTACCTGGGTTGCCATTTAAGTCTTTGCCAGTCGCAAGCACGGCGTTGTATTCATCCGCGAGAGCTTTCGCCATGTCATTCAGAGCCAGTTGGTTTGGTTTCAACACTTCGGTTTGATAGTCATTAATCGCACCTAATTTGCCACCAAGCGAGTCACCAATCGCAAAGCTTTGATTCGAGAACGTGACGTGTAAGTCCGCCAAGTAAGGATCACTCGGGTCAGGAATGGCTTCCAGTTTGCCATGGTCCGTACCCATCACAAGCGGTTGACCAGAGGTTAGTGTGACCTGAACACTGCCGTCATGCTGCTGTGTTGTTTTGATTTCAATGGTTTGAGATAACTCACCGATTAACCTATCTCGTTCATCCATTAACTGTGATGGGTTACCACCTGTACCTTGCATCTCTACCAGTTGCTTGTTCACCTTCGCGATATTTTCCATAAGGCTATTCGCGTGGTTAAGCGCTGCATTACGTTGGTCGCTCATGTCTTTATGTTGATTGTATAAAGACTCGGTAAGCGTATTAAAACGGCGGGCCAAAGCTTCAGATTCGTTAATGATCTGCTGGCGGTAGGGTATGGATTCTGGCTTAACGGTCGCATCGTTAAGCGCGGCGTTTAGTGAGTCCAAGCCAGCCGATATACTGAAACCATCGGCACCAAGCGTATTCTCCAGCTGACTCATGTTACTGGTGTATCCAGATGCGTATGCCGCCATACTGTTAGTCGACCACGTTTGCTTAATCAGAAATTGATCAGTAACGCGGCGAATGCTAGTGACTTCTACCCCTAAACCTGGACTTAAGCGATTGGCTTTACCATCATCGACAGACGCCATCAACGCTTGTTGACGACTGTAACCCACGGTATTCACGTTTGCCACGTTTTGCGCGGTTACGTCTAGGGCCACACGGTTCGCGCCTAAACCTGAAAGGGCAATATTAACTAGGTTCATTTACAGCTCCATTTTTCTGATCAACGGCTGAGAAAACGCGGTAGTCATACCGGCCTCACCGAATACCTGTTTAACAGAGGCGACGCCTTGAGAAGCGGTATTAAATAGGCTTGAATTCTTCTCCACCTCTTTAGAATCTACTTGTGAGATAGATTCAGAATTCGAAGCTTTACCATCGTTAGCGGATGAGATGTTGCGCGCAGCATCGAAAGCAACCTCACGCATAGACGGGCTCAGCTGCTGGATGAGCATATTGGCAATGCCTGAGCTCTGTTTCTTTGCTAGTTCCATCGCCAGTTGACCGTCATACATATCACGGAATACCCCTTGTTGCTGACTGGCGAACGGGCTGTCTTTATCAGCAAGAGCATCACTACTGCTGCGCATTTGGCGTAACACCATTTGTAGGAACATTGCCTCAAATTGACCTGCGACGACTTCAAGTGCGCCTTCTTGATCACGACTATGCTTGATGTTAGCCAATGCACTATTGTCGTGATAAAGCATCGAATTTAACTGAGTTTGTTCATTGGTACTGTCTAGCTTCATCCTTAACTCCTTATATCACGACCAATTCAGCGTTCAATGCACCTGCTTCACTCAAAGCTTGCAGGATAGACATCAAGTCTGTAGGCGTGGCACCTAAACTATTTACCGCATTAACTATGGTGTTAAGTTCCGTGCCTGGAGGCCAAATCACCATCTGAGCGAGATCTTCATTCACATCAAGGTCCGTTTGGTTAACGACTTTCGTATCGCCATTTGCAAACGCATTAGGCTGACTAACTTGTTGTGATTCAGAAATTCGCACGGTCAAGTTACCGTGACTTACTGCTGCTTCACTCACTTTGACACTCTTACCGATCACTACGGTGCCAGTGCGAGAGTTAAAGACAATACGAGCAGGTTTACGGCCTTCAACGACGCTCATTTCTTCAAGCATCGACATCATGACGACACGCTGCTGTGTATCTTTTGGTGCACGCATATCAATGCGCGCTTTATTGATCGCAACTGCAACGTTAGGCCCAAAAGTGTTGTTAATTTCACGCGCAATATTTTTTGCTGTAGTGAAGCTAGGCTTGCGCAGGTTTAGGGTGATTTCATCACGTTGGTTGAAATCGGTTTTGATTTCTCTCTCTAAAGTCGCACCATTCGGAACGCGACCCGCCGTTGGTGTGTTTACTTCTACTTTGGAGCCACTTCGCCCCTCTGCAGATAAGCCCCCCACAACCACGTTGCCTTGCGCAATCGCGTACACTTCGCCATCAATACCACGTAAAGGCGTTAGCAATAACGTACCACCGCGAAGGCTCTTTGCATCACCGATTGAAGACACAACCACATCCAACGTTTGTCCTGGGCCTGCCATTGGATCAACGGACGCTGTCACACTCACAGAAGCCACATTTCGTAGCTTAGGGTTCATACTGTCATCAATTTGAACCCCAAACTGACGTAGCATGTTGGTAATAGATTGAGAGGTAAATTTCACTTGGTTTCGGTCACCTTGGCCGGCTAAGCCAACCACCAAACCATAACCAACCAGTTGGTTTTCTCGAATGCCGCGAACATCGACCAAGTCCATGATCGGAATTTCCGCTTCAGCACGTGAAGTGCCTGGTAGTCCCAAGGTCAACACCAATAGGAGAGACATAAAGAAAGATTGCATTGTCTTCATTAGAAAGGTACCCATGGGCTGTTGAAGAACTGAGTTAGCCACCCGGCTGCGTTGCTGTCAGCTAGCGCTCCGCGACCTGCGTAGGTAATTCTTGCATCAGCAATTCGTTGAGAAGAAACTTGGTTACTGCGGTTAATATCATCCACACGGACGATACCGGTTAGACGAATAAACTCGTCGCCTTGATTCAGACGAAGCCATTTTTCACCGCTGATACGCAATACGCCATTAGGTAATACTTCGTGTACCGTTACCGTAATGGCACCTTGAAGCTTGTTGCCTTGTGAACTTGATGCACTGCCATCGAAGTTACGTTTGCCATCCACGCTAACCCCTAACTCATCGATAGTTTTCGTGCCTATGGTCGGCGCCACAAAGTTAATTGCTGAACTTTTACCGAACTTAGTACCCGCATTTTTACTCGATGAGGTTTCTTCTGATAATTGAACCGTTAATACATCGCCAACTCGGTAAGCACGACGATCCTGGAACAGAGTCATCGTGTATTGGTGACGATAAAGGCTACCAGATTGGGTTTCCGGCAGCGTGTAATCGAGCGTTGGTGGTGCATATTCCTCAGCATTCGGCTCAGGCGGAATAAATTCCTGACGGCCAGCACATCCCACCAGCAACACGGCGGCTACTGCCCAACTCTTAGAAAGCCATTTCATTGCTTTTTCCTTCATCATCACCAATTTCATACTTACATTGATTGCGAAACAAACTTCAGCATGTCATCTGCAGCAGAGACCACTTTCGCATTCATCTCATACGCACGTTGAGTGGTGATCATGTCGACCATCTCTTCTACTACTTGTACGTTTGACCCTTCCAGTGCACCTTGCTTGATAATGCCGGCGCCATCAGCTCCTGCAATCAGCTCATCAGCTGGACCGCTGGCTTCCGTTTCACGGAATAAGTTGCCACCCATGGCCTCTAAGCCGGCTGGATTGATGAATTTTGCAAGTGTAATTTGACCAAGCTGCTGAGGTGTTGGATCGTCTGCTGTTGTTGTAGTCACTGTGCCATCAACACCCACAGAGAAAGAGACCGCATTGTCTGGGATCTGGATTTGAGGCTCTAAAGGCAGGCCCTGACTGTTCACCATTAAGCCTTCTGAGTTTCGATGGAACTGACCATTACGTGTATACATGATCTGTCCGTCCGAGTTTTCTATTTGGAAGAAACCCTGACCCATTACAGCAAGATCCAACTCTTGCGTTGTGTTTTGGGTATTACCTTGCGTGAACACTTTTTGTGTGCCAACAACGCGAACACCGCTACCTAGCTGAATACCACTTGGTAGTTCGTTAACTTGGTCTACTTGTGCGCCTGGTTGACGCTGAATGCTGTAGAAAAGATCTTCAAATACGACTCGGTCACGCTTAAAGCCAACCGTGTTTACGTTTGCTAGGTTGTTAGAAATGGCAGTCATCTTCGTGTCTTGCGCTGCCATGCCTGTCTTACTTACCCATAATGCTGAATGCATTTTTTACTCCTTGCGGGGCGAGACTTAGCTCGCCGCCATTAATTTGTTACCAGCTTTTGCTAGAGTTTCCGCCGTTTTCATCATGCGAACTTGCATTTCAAAGTTGCGCGTCAGCGACATCACACTAACCAATTCATCAATAGCAGATACGTTACTGCCCTCAATGTGCTCAGGAGAGAGTTGCACGGTTTCATCTGCCGCGAATGGCACGCCATCTACGCTGTGCAGCAAGCTATCGCTCTCTTTTTGCAGTTGATTAATTTCCGGTTTAACCAACTTCAAAGTGCCTGCCACAATTTCTGCGCCGCCACCTGGTGGGATCACTGAGACTTGACCACGCTCGCTGATTTCAATCTTTTGATAATCCGGCACAACCAAAGGACCATTGTCACCGAGGACAGGGAACCCATTGATTGTTAGAGCGCCAAAAGTATCGACCTGAATATTGCCTGCACGGGTGTAAGCTTCGTTACCCGCTGGGGTTTCTACAGAGAGATATCCCTCCCCCATAACCGCAACGTCCAACGGACGTCCTGTTTTCACAATATCGCCAGCGTCGAAACGTGTTGAGGCAGAGTTGGTCACAACCATAGTGCGACCATCAAAACCTGGGCCTTGCATCTCTACACTACGCACACGCTCCATATCCGCTCGAAAACCCGCAGTATCAGCATTTGATAAGTTGTTTGAACGAACGTGCTGCGCTTTAAGAACTCGGCTGGCACCCGACGTTGCCGTAAATAACAAACTATCCATGCAAAACTCCCATTACACCGCGTTAAACAAAGCTTGAGTAAGCTTGTCGCTGGTAGAAATTGTCTTTGCGTTTGCTTGGTAGTTGCGTTGTGCAGTCATTAGAGCAACAAGCTCGCTGGTTAAGTCAACGTTAGAACCTTCTAATGCACCCGGAGTTAGGTCACCCATCGTACCTGAACCCGGAACACCCATAATTGGAGCACCTGAGCTAAAGCTTTGAGTCCATGATGTTCCACTCACTTTCGCTAAGCCTTGTGTGTTTGCAAAATCAGCAAGAACAACCTGACCTTGTAGCTGTGATTGGCCGTTAGTGTAAGTCGCGTAAACCATGCCGTTACCTTCAACGCGTACACCTGCAAGTTCACCTGATGTGTAACCGTTAGGACTATTAGTACTTACGCCAAAAGCTGCACCAAATTGCGTGCTGCCTTTCAGGTTAATGTCTACACTCATCGCGTTCGCGCCTGCAGCAGGGAATGAAACATTAAACGGCGCAGTTGGTGCTGAAAGCGAGCCGTCTTTACCAAACGTTACAGGCACAGTTGCTACTGGCGTCGTACCGCCATCTACTTGAACGTTCACTTCCCACGAGTTAGAAGCAGTCTTAGTAAAGTACTGAGTTACCGTGTGCGAGTTACCCAGTGAGTCGTAGACTTTTGTTGTGTAAGACGAGTTAAATGAGCTTGGATCTTTTGGATTGAATGGCGTTACGGCTTTATCAATAACAGACGCGCTTGCGTCGAAGTTCGCAACAAAATCTAAGCTGTCTGTTGCTTTAGCATTCAGTGAGGAAGTCGATACCTGAATATTACCCACAGAACCTGTCATTAGGTTGTTGTTGCTATCGACACTGTAACCTTGAAGCTTTGCACCGCTGTTAGCCGTAACAAAGTTGTTCTTATCCGTTGAGAACACACCTGAACGTGTGTACAACATTTGACCCATATTATCTTTAGTAACAAAAAAGCCACCGCCATTAATAGCTAGGTCCATCGCACGGCCAGTTCCTGTGATACTGCCGTCTTTGTCGAAGTTCTGTGAAATTGACGCGACTTCCACACCACCAGGTTGCATGCCGTTATATACAGCGGAGAATTCTGTGCGGCCACCTTTAAAACCATACGTTGATGCGTTGGCAATGTTGTGACTGATTGTGTTTAGCTCTGTGTTGGTCGCGTCCAGACCACTTAGTGCGATGTTAAAACTCATAAATAGACCTCTGATTTCCGTATTTGGTTAAGCACCAAACTGAGTGATTTGATAGAAAGGAACGTTGCCAACGCCATGGACATTGACTAATGCTGCGCCACCGGTATTAGGAATGCGCACTTGCTCAACAGTGCCTGCCATCAGCACATTTGGACTTGCTTGCCCTTCTTGCACTTCTACGGCCACTGAGTATTTGCCTGGTTTAAGACCAAGTTCTTCAGGATTAATTGAAAAGTCGACGTCACCTTTGCCGTGAGCACCTAGTGGCACTTTAGTTGATTGACCAAATTCATCTTTAACAACTAACGTGACTTGGTTTGAGCTATGAGCGAGTTCGATTTTTCCGTTTTGTACGTCTTCACCAAGCTGAAATTCATCCGCATTGACGTAAACCGTTTGCCCAACAAGGCCCGCTGTTGATAGCACTTGCATGTTGTCCAGTAACACCATGCTCTGTTGCATTGTCTTAGACATATTCTCGGTACTTTGTACCTGCGAGAACTGAGCCAATTGACCAACGTATTCCGTACCATCAAGGGGATTAAGTGGGTCTTGGTTTTGAATTTGAGCCACCATCAAAGAAATAAACTCATTCTCCAATGAAGAAGCGCTGTTCATGTCTTTAGGGTTTGGTGAGATACCGTTGCTGTCTTTTGCTTTTGTATTTACTGGAGCGTCAGACGATAAAGGGGTGTATTGTGCAATACTCATTAGCTGCCCTGCCCTAATCTAAGCAGACCTTGCTGCATACTTTTTACATTGGCTAATACTTCAACATTCGTTTCGAAGCTGCGTGTTGCGGACATCATGTCTGCCATTTCAGCAACTACATCAATATCTGGGTAAAACACATAGCCTTCATCATTAGCCAGTGGGTTGTTCGGCTCAAAACGCTTCTCTGCATCTCCAGCATTTTTAACAACGTCAACAATGCGAACTTCTGCATTGGGATAAGCTCCATTTTCTGTTGTCATTTGCGTTTTTTGGTACACAGTCGCAAATACTGGCTTAAGCGCTTTATAAGCATCTTCTGGATTTGCAGATACTGCATCTGCGTTTGCTAAGTTACTGGCTACCGTATTCAGACGCACAGTTTGTGCTGTCATCGCGGAACCAGTGATCGAGTAAATATCAGTGAATGACATAATTAACGTCCCTCAATCGCTTTCGCTAAGCCATTAAATTTCATGTTGAGAAACGTCAGGCTAGTTTGAAAGTCCATGTTGTTTTGCGTGAATTTTGCTTGTTCAACACCAAGCTCTACGGTGTTGCCATTTTTGCTATTCTGGTAAGGCACCGAGTATTGGGCCTGAACCTGGAACTTTGGCACCGGTTTGTTCACACCACCTGCCGTTACTTGGTTCATTACGGTGGTGAAACTTAGGTCTTTCGCCAAATACCCAGGGGTGTCAACATTTGCTAGGTTACTGGCGAGGACTTTGGTACGCTGAACGCGAAAATTAAGTGCCTCTGGATGTACTCCTAAAGCATTTTCAAATGTGATCGCCATGCATCTTCCTTACAGTTGGCTCGAATACGCCAACATACAAACAAGATACGTGCCATAAAAAATAGCTATATATATCAATGATTTACAAACAAGGATGGAAGCCAAACTTCCGGTTCTCGGAAAGCATTAAAAACAAGAGGAAAGTGTCCACTTCCTCAACAATAATGCTGACGTTACTCGCTTTGACATCAGAACAAGCATTCGCCAACACCAATGACAAAACCCTAAGCGTTGAAGAGATAAGGTCCGTTGTAGCAACGGATTTCGAACAAGAGGTGGATCGCGTAGCGCTCTCCAATCAGTGGGGGGAGTACAAACTAGACTTCGACATGTGGGTGCCCGGTTCAGCCAATCACTTGCCAGAATGTGAATCTCCTTTAGTTATCACAGGTCGTGACAACAACACGTTGCCAGTCGGTAACCTCAAGCGCTCAGTCAGCTGCGACAATATCGCATCACCATGGCGAATTAACGTTACGATAAAGTCTTCGCTGACTCTGCCTGTTTTGGTCGCGACAACCACGGTTGGCCGAAATGAAGTCGTAACGGCTAAACACATAAAGCTTGAAACCCGAACCATCTCTCGCCAAGACGATTTTTATACTCGCCCCGAGCAAGCAGTAGGCTTAGAAACCTCTCGTCGTTTGCGGGCTGGACAAGTGGTTAATCCATCCAATTTGTCGGCCCCACCTCTAATCGAGAAAGGCAATGAAGTCATAGTCATTGCGAGCAAAAATGGATTTAGTGCCAGCACAAAAGGAGTCGCCTTAGAAGATGGAGCGAAAGGGCAACAAATTGACGTGGAAAACCCAAGTTCGGGCAAGGTCATAAGAGCAGTCGTAACTGGATTAAACCAGGTTCATACTCAATTTTGATTTTTTGACTCGGGGTAACATTTTTTAATTTTGGCTCTCGTCAGTAACACTGAACTTCGAGTACAAAAAAATATTTAATGTTTATCACATTCTAACCGCCTACTTAATTTAGAACATGATGATGAGGACCACAGCATGAAAATCGACAAAGTCGCGGGCGGTCATGTCCCACAAACAAAATTACAGCAAGCAAGCAAACAGCCTGTCGACGTCGTCGAACAGAGCAAAGTACACGAGCCTGCATTTCAAGCGAATACCGTAGCGATAGATCGCGCTCAAGCTGAAATGGCATCACTACCTGATGTTGATATGGAAAAAGTAGAACAAGTACGCAACGCATTAGCGCGTGGTGAACTTAGCCTAGATACAAAAGTGCTATCCAAGGCAATCATGCAGTTCCATACAGGTCACGAGTAATAAAACGCTAGGAAGACATCATGGCAAGCGCAGTATCGCAGCGAATTCAACAATTTGTTCGCTCTATATCTGAGGATATTAAGCTTTATCAACAACTACTTCCTTTGCTTCAGCAGCAAAAGGTATTGTACTTAAAGTTTGATGGAGAGGCACTGAACGACAATGTTCAAAAACAAATGCCGATACTCAATAAACTCAGCCGCTCCGCCAATGACAGAAGCCAGTGTATGCGAGCGCTGGGGTTAGCGTGTAATGACGCCAGCGTAAAACGAATTTTCAATGCTTTGCCTGCCCAAATAGGTATGCAAGCTAGAAAACAATGGGCGCTATTGGAAACGTTGGTAAGTCAGTGCCAACAATACAATCAGAGCAATGGCCACAGCTCTGCGGCGTTCCATGAGTTGGTCAGTCAACTCAAACAACCTGTGCAACACACTTATGAAGATAAATCGTTCTAAACGATGTTCGTCTTGCCTACAGATTCAGTCGCCATCTCGGCTGAGTACTGTAGGCCTTTTTATTTTTATTGCCTTTCTGTCCTACCTTCCATTCACATGCCAGGCAAAACCAAATGCTGTCGATATTCAAACGCAGTATCAAGTATTAGCCCCATACAAGCCACAAATTGCCAAGCGTCTCGATTCATCCAAACCGGTAATTAACCACATTTTCAAACAGCTTCAAAACCACTCATTACCAAATAGCCTAGCCTTAGTGCCAATGTTAGAGTCTTCTTACAATCCCAAAGCCGTTTCTCATGCTAACGCCGCCGGACTTTGGCAATTGATACCAACCACAGCGAAACGATTCGGATTAACGATAAATACAAAACAAGACGATCGCTTTGACACAGAAGCCAGCACAACGGCCGCGCTCAAGTACCTGGCGTTTTTATACAACAAATTCGATCAAAATATGGCTCTCACTTTAGCTGCATACAATGCCGGAGAAGGACGTGTTGCACGTGCTATTCAGCGAGCAGGAAGTCGAGATTTCCAACAACTCACGCTGCCTAACGAGACTCGTCAATACGTCAGCCGCTTCTATGCATTGGAAAAGTTGATAGATATCGGTCAGTTACAATCCTCATCATTTCAACCTTTACTCTTGTTTGCTCCAGACGCTCCTATGATTTCACAACCGCTGGTCGACTTTAGCCGACTGCCTCCGCTAGTTAATTTGTGATAAAAGCTACGACAGAGCTCAATGTCAGAGAAACGTAAAATTACAAGATCCTGTTCGGCGAATTTGAAAACTCGTGATCTCTATGCAAACGTGTGCAAAAAAGTTGAGGTAAGGTATCTCAAAGATAAGAAAGAGTAGTGGTTTACTAAAAAGCGCCCCAATTGCGCTTGGCAATTGGGTAGATATGCGTCACATTGCGTTTGCAAAAAACATGAAAACCAATGGTCAGACCTAATAATTATTTACACACTAAATGTAAAACAGCTATTGTTTTCATAGTTCGAAACAAATCTAACATATCAAGATGACGCTTCGCTTGCGCGTCTGGAATAAGTCCGGGTTCCGGGGGGGAGTCCGGACTTTTTTATTGCTCTAAAATCTTTACCAACAATAGCGCCAACAGAAGCTAAGTCGTAATGATGCAAGCTAGCTGTTTATAGTAATTCTTTAGAAATCAACTGAAGCAAAAACGTTTCGCGCTCAATGCTCATGCCTTTTTTCGGGCTTTCTGCCATCGTTTTTTCATTGTGTGCAATTGCTTCGTGAATGTTCATCCATACCGGGCGCATTCCATTTTTAACTTCGTAATCTTCATACGCCGTTTCGCCTAGCTCACGTTCGATTTTACATGTATAACAATACGACACCATGTGCATCACGTCAGCGTCATCCTTGTACCACGGACGAAACTCCTCAAAGATTCCGAAAGGCTTAATACCATGTATATTTTGGGCGCCCGTTTCTTCCTCTAATTCACGGACTAATCCAGCAATGACATCTTCACCATCATCAATACCACCGCCTGGTAGCGTGTAGTCATGGTAACGTTCTGTATAGAGCAACAGCACATCTTCACCATCAAGTACAATGGCTCGCGCTGCATTGCGCTGAAAAACAATTTTGTCATCCAAATGCTCTATGTCTGGATGAACGGTCGATTTTAAATGTCTCATCGAAAATACCACGGTCAATGTTTTGTGCGCATATTACCGAATTTTACACTTTAAATCATTGTTGTAGGCCAAGTACGTTCGAGCGCTTGTCAGGAAGTGATTGATATGACCTTCACAACAATACGCCAAGAACAGAAGTGTGACGTGCTAATCAGCAATAAATGAGAATATCTAAATTCTTATACGTCCCTCTTACTTTTAACATCGATAAGACAATAATCTCTTAAAGTTGCCTATAATCAATACAATACTCGCCCACCCCATGCGGAGATAAAGAATGAAAAAGACAAATTTAATGATGGCTATGGCTGCAACATTGGTACTGGCTGGTTGTTCAACTTACGAGGGAGCGACCCGCTCAACTGAGTATACCTCCGTTGCAAATCCCGCAGCCGTATACTGTGTTCAGCAAGGTGGTGAGCTGGATACCGTGTCGGAAAACGGCGAACGTGTCACTTACTGTGTGCTGTCTGACAATGAGCGCGTCGAGCAATGGGAATACTATCGCGAGAATCACAAAGAAAATGAGGGTGACAACTACTAATTATTTTTGTCGATACGTCACCTTCCCTCTATCACTTAGGAGCCTTTGGGCTCCTTTTTTATTTGATTTATCAAAGTGTTCTTACGTTGTTTTTACATATCTCTGACTTTACCGCACATCGACCCTATATCGAACAGTGTTCTATTCTTGACATTCCTCTGACATAACTTTCCACTTGGACAATAAAATTCCAAACACAGATCACACTAATTCACATTTCTTCCACATTTTCTGGGACAGGTGAGCAAGATGAAAACACAAATAGTAAAAGAAGCCGAGTCAGCCCCAAGCAACGTTGTTACTGAAAAATCAAAGCGCATTATTTATAAATCGAGTTTAAACGCCTTGATGATTGTCGCTATAAGTATTCTCGTTAACCTTAGTCTTCGTCTTGATTATGTCGTGTTGGGTTCAAGCCTTGGCGAGCTTTCCGTTACAGAAACGCTCCAGCTTGTGATGCTTGCTATTGCATCATGGTCGTTTTTCAGCTTATCGAAACAACAGCCTCAGCTAAAGCATGCGGCTATTTTGATCGCAGGATTTTTTGCAGTACTGATTATTCGCGAAACGGACTATTGGACAGACATGATTCATCATGGCTCTTGGGTTTTCCCAGCACTTGCTGTCACCGCACTGGCTTGCGCCAAAGCTTACCAAGGTGGTAAAGGTACCATGAACGAAATGGCGACTATTTTAACGGTGCCACATATGAAGCTATTAGTTGGTGCTGTAATGCTATTATTAGTCTTCTCTCGTTTGTATGGTATGGGTAGTTTTTGGCAACAAGTGATGGACGAAAATTACATCCGTGATGTTAAAAATATCTCAGAAGAAGGTATAGAACTGCTTTGCTACTGTTTGATCGCATTAAGCGCCGTCCGCACAAAACGCGAGCTTAATGAATAGACTCTGGGTCAAAGCGACGGTTCAATGCCGTCAGTATCGGATGGAAGATACTTAATGCCTTTTCCGCAGCACCTACAGATTCATCCAAGGCCGTCATTTCGACGGCCTTTTTCATTTCTTCAATATGTTGCAAAGCCTCTTTATCGAGCGGTAAAGAGAGCAATTTGTGAATAGTATCTCTTGCGATCATAAGTGGCTTTTTTCGGACAATTGATAAATCTCGGAAAAATACGCCATGCTTGACCCCTTCTAAATAAACTCGGTAGGTTGTGAGTTCATCGAGTAGCAAGAATGTCTCCGCCATAAGCCCTTTATGTGGGTATGGCACGCTAATATGTTTGCTGATATCCAGTGGAATATTGAGGGTCACCCCCATGGATTCGCAATCGGATTTAAGTACTCGTAATAAGCCTTGCTCATCCATCAAATTCTGGATATCAATGATTCGTTCGAGGTGGTAGTCATTAGACAGCAAGATAACCTCAACCGGATGCCCCAACCATAACTCGAACAACCCACTTTTGCACAAAACTTGGGAAACATAACGCATGTTTTGAAACGTGTTCAACGACTCCGTTTCTAAGAGTATATGACGTTCAGGGAACGGATTCACAGAGTCTGCGTTTAGGGTTCTAAAATACGCGTACATCGCCTCTGCTTCAGAAACACTTTGTCCTTGCGTTACTCCGCCACAAAAAATAATCGCCGTTTGCTCTGTCGGTAGTGATGCAGTCCTACAAGACAAAGCTTCGACTCTTGTTATGCCCTCAGAGGTCAACCTGTTATTGACGAGGCGTTTACCTAAAACGATGACGATGTTGTCTAACTTCATTTTAAAATCTCGCGCTTAGTTGGCAGTGTTACAAAAATCTTCTTTCACTCCCGACCCACAAGCTTTAACATCTAGTTAACAACACTGTTCTAGAGACCTTTATAAAGGTTCACTGCTAAAGGAAGTCAATTATGCTGTCGATTTTCGATATATTTAAAATTGGTGTCGGGCCATCCAGCTCCCACACTAATGGTCCTATGCTTGCCGGATTCCATTTCACTCAGCTAGTTAGCGACTCTATGGCGAAAGTGCATCGGGTGCAAGTGGACCTTTATGGCTCATTGTCACTGACAGGTCGAGGGCACCATACAGACCGAGCCACGGTCCTTGGTTTGATGGGAAATAAACCTGATACCATCAGAATGAGCAGTGCCAAAAGTGCGCTACAAAATACCATAGACAATAATACGCTCATGCTCGCCGGTACACACCAGATTGAGTTTAGCTACGACCATGACATCGTCTTTCATAGCGACAACCTTCCCCTGCATGAAAATGGTATGACGATTACGGCATTAGACGCAGCTGGAGATCAAGTAGCGTTTGAAATTTATTACTCCATTGGGGGCGGATTCATCGCCACCGCCGACGAACTAGAGAACGGCACGCAACAAAATGAGGTCGCAGTACCATTTCCGTTTACATCCGCAGATGAGATGCTGGAAAAAGCCGAGACGAACGGTTTCAGCTTGGGAGGCATGATCCTCCAAAACGAACTCGCATTTCGCTCAGACGAAGAAATCAACCAAAGAGCAGAGCAAATTTGGAAAGTGATGTCGCTCTGCATGCAACGTGGCTTCGACACGGAAGGGATTTTGGAAGGTGGTCTAAATGTCACTCGTCGAGCACCAAACCTTTTGAAAAAGCTCGAAGCCAACGCTGCAGTTGAAAACGATCCGATGGAGATCATGGATTGGATCAATCTCTTCGCCTTTGCGGTTAGTGAAGAAAATGCAGCAGGAGGGCAAGTCGTCACTTCTCCAACGAATGGTGCAGCAGGGGTGATTCCGGCGGTATTGATGTACTACCATCGCTTCATCAAAGAGCTCGATGTTAAACAGCTAAAAGACTTTCTCGCAGTCGCCGGCGCTATCGGCATCTTATATAAAACTAACGCGTCAATTTCTGGTGCAGAAGTGGGGTGTCAGGGAGAAGTTGGGGTTTCTTCATCCATGGCTGCCGCTGGCTTAACAGCGCTAAGAGGGGGCAGTAACGAGCAGATTTGTATTGCTGCGGAAATTGCGATGGAGCATTCATTGGGTATGACTTGTGACCCGATTGGCGGCTTGGTTCAAGTACCTTGTATTGAAAGAAATGCCATGGGAGCAATGAAAGCGATTAATGCATCGCGTATGGCATTAAAGCGCACAAGTAAATGCTTAATTTCGTTAGATAAAGTAATCGAAACCATGTATCAGACTGGTAAAGATATGAATAAAAAATACCGTGAAACCTCTTTGGGGGGCTTAGCTGTCATTCATATGGCACCGCCATGCGAATAATGGCAAGTGGTCATTGCGCTTAGCTTCTCACCATACGCTTATCTGGTAATTATGATCTGATGATATTACATATAGAAATGCCGCGTTCTTCGCGGCATTTTCTTAACAAGAAACTATTCGATTAATCACGTCGACCACGAAGTTCAATTTTTTGAGTTGCAGCATCCGAATGGATTGTTACACCGCCATAGGCCATTTCATTGCGACCCTTCAGCGTCAATTGAGAATCTGCACGCTCTACGTCAACCTGATTTTTCGTTGCCATCGTCATATCAATCGTGCCCGTGTATGACCCATCGCCAGCAAATGCTACGTTTGTTGAGCAAACCATCAAAACAAGTGCGATTAGTTTTTTCATACATCACCTCTATTATCGTTCTTACTTTCTGTCGGTGGAAAAACTGTAACAACAGAAACGCGCTCATACGAGGAAAGCCATTATTTACCAAATGGAAATCCATGCTAATAAACTGATGTAACCAAGAATAACTTATCGTTACCTTCAATAAATCAGGGATAAGGCAGCGACTTAAATTGACCGAGCGTTGTCTTTTCTTAAGAAATTCAGCGATATGATTTGTCGACAAAAGCCAAGCGAGAGAATGTATGAGCGTTAATCTGGATATTCAAAATATTTTGGTATTAAAACGGATGTATGAGCTACGTAACGTCCGGTTAGTCGCAGAATCACTCGGTAAAACGTCAGGAGCAATCAGCAAAAATCTGACTAAGATGAAAATTCAGCTCAATGATCCGCTATTCGTTCAGACTAAAAATGGCTTTGAACCAACAGCTTTTGTGGAAGCGAACATTACACATTTTGAGCAAATACTCAACAGCATTGATTCCATCAAACCACAGCATTTTTCACCAGCTCATTTTGACGGCTCAATCACTATTTATGCCAACACATTGTTTTGGGAGTACTTCGGTGACAAGTTTTACTTGGAGTTACTAAAGCACGCTCCAGAAGCAAAATTCTCATGTTTGCGCTGGGGTAGCGAAGCAAAAAAACGATTAATTGACGGTGAAAACGCCATTGCGATTCATTACTTTGATGAAGATCTGCCACAGTCAATTGTTCAGACCGAGCTAGGGCGAGGAAAAGCGGTATTTTTTGTTCGAGAAGATCATCCCGCTCAAAACTCCCAAGAACTAGAAGAATACCCTTTTATACTTTTTAAAACGCCGGGATGGAACGACTACCGATACCCTGTGTTGGAAAGGCTCAAACATATGGGTTTTAGAACCACACCTAAAGTGGAAATTGAACATCCAGCGATGATTCAAAAAGTGCTTCTGCAAACGAATCATTTTGGCATAACGATGAGTGGACATGTTCCTAAGGGTTGCCGAAGTATCGCGCTTCCTGCTGGGCTAGAGCTTGATGTTCGCTACGTGATGAGCTGCCGTCGCTCTCAACAGCAAGCTCCGGTAAATCAGTGGTTATTAGATGTCATTAAGCATGTCGCTCAGTCCTAGACTGATGACTTGCTACTGCTAATAATAGCCAAACCACACATGCGCTCTACTCACTCGCTGAACGAACATTAAAGACTCTGTATTAACCATTGAGCAAAGGTGTTTACGTGTGATTTTTCGGATGCTCGAACCATCATATAATGTGCACCAGAACTTGGCATATGCCAATTTCCAACCTGGACTAATACGCCCTGTTGCAGCTCATCCTCAACAAGAAAGTCTCTTACCAGCAACACGCCAAGCTGATTAATCGCAGCATGAATAGCAAGCAATGAGTGTTCAAACTCGGCGACGACTTTGCTCACCTTCCCTTGATAACCTTGGTGCGTAAGCCACTCTTGCCAAGATTCATGATAACCGCTAGTACAGATTTTAGGCGCTTTAGCTAACTGCGAGAGGTCATTTATCGGGTTTAAATGCATAAAGCCGGGGCTTGCGACAACAATCCAGTTTTCTTGGGTTAATCGTATGGCTTCTTGCTCTTGCCAATCTCCATCTCCGTTAATAATTTCGATATCCGCAATCGCACTGGCGTTTGGAACTGTATTAGCAGTTGTCGAGACTTTAAAGGAAATGTCTGGGAATTGTCGCTGAAAATCAGCCAATCTTGGCATTAACCACTGAGAGCAAAAGCTGTGAGCGACATGTAAGTTAACTTGCGTATTCTTGGGACGAGTAAATAAATGCTGCGTCGTGGTCGATAATGTTTGAAGCACATGATTAACCACAGGCCAGTATTCTTGTGCGGAGCAGGTCAGCGTAAGGTGAGTGCCCTTGCGCACGAATAACGTCGCATTGAGCTGTGACTCTAGCGATTTCACCTGTTGGCTTACGGCCGCACGAGTCACATTTAGCTCCTCTGCGGCTTTTGTAAAACTCTGTAGTCGCGCCGTGGCTTCAAAAGCTCGGAGCAAATTAAGCGGCGGTAAACTTTGCATAACACTCTCCCAAACACTTGGCAGCCATGGTATGAACTGGTGATGACAAATTGATGAAAGTGCTGAGTTTGTTAAGCGGGATCAAAAAAGCCAGCGTGATACACGCTGGCTTTTGGAACTTTATCTTAAGCAGGAATTATTCTGCTTTTTCAGTTGTTTGGTATTCAAACGCAGGAACAACCACTTCAACACGACGGTTCATTTGACGACCTTGACGTGTCTCGTTGCTTGCCACTGGGTTAGCTTCACCCATGCCTTTCACTGTCATACGCTCAGCCGCAATACCTTTTGCTTGGAACTCGTCAGCAACGGCTTTCGCACGTTTTTCTGTGAGTTGTTTGTTGTAAGCAGCAGAACCTGTCGTATCGCTGTAACCCGTGATCTCAACTTGAGCTTGTGGGTAAGTATTCATCAAATCAACGGTACCAGAAAGGTTCGACGTGTCTTTCACTTCTGCACTTTCTAAGTCGAATTGTACTGTCGCTGTTGTTTGAGCAGGGTAAACGTGATCTACAATGCGTGTTGCAGGACGTGCTTCTACCACCTCTTCAACGGCTTTTTCTTGAACGACTGGCTCAGAACCAAACTTGTAGTTGAAACCGATACCGAAGAAATCTGAATCCATGTCTTCAATTACATCATCAGACATATCTTGGTAGCGTTGGTATTCAGCACGTAGGCTCCAGTTGTAGTTGATTTGGTATTCAGCACCCAGAGAGCCAGTTGGTACGAAATCTTTCTCGTCACCAGCCATCATGTATGCAGCACCAACTTTCGCGAATAGATTCCAAGAATCCGTTAGCGGTAGGTTAAATTTAGGAGCAAGCGTCAACGCCCAAAGATCACCATCAACGGTGTTTAGGCCAGGCTTTTTGAAGTTTGCAGTGAAGTCACCAAGGTAATCAACACCATACTCTGCTGCAACGTACTTGTTGAAGCTGTAGCCTAAGTGCATAGATGCTGCAAAACTGTCGTCGTCACAAGGTTCGTTTAGGTAACACGCATCGTTTAGAGAGTTGTAACCTATTTTACCGCCCATGTAAGTGTCAGCAAGTGCAACGTTTGAGATCACACCACCAGCAAGTACAGTAGCCACTGCTATAGCGATTTTTTTCATTATTCTTTTCCTTTTTCTTGTACACAAAGCAACACATCGCGGCAGCATACTGCCGTAAAATATGAAGCCGTAACTTTCTCTTTTCTTCGAATAGAAATAGCTAAATAGCGTAGGAAAGAATCAAAAATGATATTCAAACGCCAATGACGTAAAACGGAAAAAGGTAACCTCAAGACCATCTATTCATGAGCTTCATCCGCATACCCAACCGAAAAACAAAGTTCGTTGCGTTGGTTTAGCCATAGTCAATTCGTTGCGGAGAATATCACAAAGAAGCCAACTTTCTGTGACGCAAATCACCATAAAAAGCCACTTTCTCAAATTTAAGAATCATCATTTAAGCTTGTGAATGGCAACAAATTTTTACAGGGGAGCGTGGATCTGGAGAGCACAAAAAAACAGCTCATTTAAATGAGCTGTTTTCGAAATAATGAAAAAGCGTTAACTCGTCGCGCTAAATTTTATCCGCTACGGTTAACGTTGCAGCTAATACATCTTGCCCAAACAAGACACTACGCTCAGGAGACCAACCGTAAAGTGGATCTGGGTGATTGTTGTTATCTTTAAATGGCATTTCGATTGTGTAAGACAAGCATTTGAACTGCTCTGCAACCCAATTTGAACCCACCGTCAAATTCGCTTTACCAGGCTCATCTTTATCGTAACCAATCTCATCTTGGAACTCTGGCGTAATAGTCAGTAACGCTTGCTTAAATGATGTCTCTAAAGCGGCAAGATTTTCATCGTAAGAAGGAATACCTTCTGAGCCAGCGACGAAGTTATACGGAATCGCTTCATCGCCATGAATATCTAAAAACATGTCAACACCCGTTTCCAGCATGCGCTGACGCACAAGGTAGACTTCTGGGCTCTTTTCCATTGATGGCGTTTGCCATTCACGATTTAGGTTTACACCTACTGCGTTGGTACGCAAGTGACCGCGAATACCACCGTCTGGGTTCATATTTGGTACGACGTAAAGCACCGCTTTTTCAAGCAATGCACGCGCAACCGTGTCGTTTTCATCTAACAGACGTTGGATCATACCTTCCATGAACCATTCCGCCATGGTCTCACCTGGGTGCTGACGTGCAATCATCCAGATTTTCTTTTTGCCTTCTTCTGGCTCACCGAAAGTAAGCAAGCTCATGTCATTGCCATCTAGCGTATGACCAAGCGTCTCTAGTTGGCAGTGGTGCGCGCTTTGTGCCATGTGTAACAAGTCTAAATGACGATCGTACGTGTATGGCGCAAAGTACGCGAAGTAAATTGAGCTGCGCTCAGGGATTACAGTGAAAGTCAGCGTGTCGCCATCGAACTCTGCCGGTACTCGGAACCATTCTTCACGATCGTAAGACGCAACCACATCGTAACCTTGCCATCCTTCTGGATAAGCCGATTTAGCCAAATCAAGCAATTTGATGGTGTGTGATTGCTCGGCTTCTGTCTCAAGACGGAAGTGGAACCACTGGTAGAATTCCGACATATTGTCGTTAGGAATTTTGAGTTGGATGTCGTTTTTGTCGTCCGCTTTCACTACGTGAATGCTGCCGCTATCGAAGTTGCTGAATACTTTCATTTTATGACTCACCTTTTAAATCTGAGCTTGAAAGACAGAGGCTAACACAAGGCTTCATCGCGCCCCAATGACTTTCACTGCAAACTGTCTCGTTTGTGGCTAAAGTCTTCAGTTTAGTCAAGCTTATCCGCTTTGCCTGCTGGTCCCGCGAGTTTTGCTAGCCACTTATCCCAGATAAACGGCGTTTTCTCGTTATCTTCTGCTTCCTCTTTTCGACGTACCGCGTTGCGCACTATCATAGCCCCAGTCCAGCGAAGCGGGTCTGGAGGGAAATACCCCAACGGTCCTTTGGCTAAACCACTGTTCGTCCACTCGTTATCGATTCCCAATATCAATGAAGATAAGATCTTTCCGCCCATTCGAGTCTGCGCTACACCATTGCCTGAATAACCAAATCCGTAAAAGATATTGCTCTGTTTGTCTAGCTCGCCGAAGAAAGGGAAACCAGTAGCAGAACGATCAGAGCCCCCCGTCCATGAATAAGCAAACTCCTCGCCTCTCAAACGAGGAAACAACTTATCGAACGACTTACGCAGTAGACCTTGGTAGCGCGTTGGCTTGTTGAACATTGCGTTGACTTGGTTGTTGAAAGAGAACTGATTGCCGCCTTTCCCCAACATCAAACGGCCATCTGGCGTATCTCGGTAATAGTGCACAAAAATACGAGAATCCAACACACTAGAACCTGCCTGCCAACCAGATAGAGGTAGTGCGTCACCAAGCGGCTTGGTGATCACCATGTCGGAAGAGACCACCACGATACTGTTTTTGAACTGTTTAAACTGCTCTACCATCCATGCATTTAATGCCAACACCACCTGCTGCGCTTGAATATTTCCTTTAGGTGTACAGACGGTGGCAGGTTTTCCATAATCTAGACGCGTCATTGGCGTGTTCTCATAAACTTCTACACCCAGATCAATAGCAACACGGCGTAACCCTCGCGCGAGTAAGGCGGGTTGCACGTTAGCAGCAACCGGAGAGTGATAGCCTTCTATATGTCGAGGTGAACCCGCATTGGCACGCAGTTCCTCCACCGAGCAACGACGCCAACTGTTCACTTCTAATCGCTTTAACTCGTCCACAACTGGCTGCATTCCCCCAGTTTGAGCCTGATTGGTTGCAGTGTAATAAACCCCTTTCAACGATAAGTGCGCATCGATGTTGTGCTGCTGACAAAAGTCGTCAATCTCTAGCACTGCTTGTTCCGACTCTTTTACTAACCAAGCAGCATGTTCTTCACCGAATAACCGTTTCAATGTCGGAAACTTGGTAGACCAAGTCAGCATACAACCGCCGTTTGCGCCCGATGCACCACTACCACATAAGCCCTTTTCGATAACAACCACCTGTTTTTCCGGAGATTGCTGCTTAATCATAATCGCGGTCCAAAGTCCGGTGTATCCGCCACCAACAATCGCAACGTCAGTATTAATGTTCTGCTGTAACGGTTGTGGCGTTTCTGGTTGCTCAGCTTCAATTGCCTGCTTGAACCAATATGAATGATGTGTCATCGGGTATCCTCGTTAGTGCGTTACATCCATTTCCGCAAACACTTTACAAACGATGATGACAATCAACGAGCAAGAAAATCTAACGCTGAGCGATAGAAAATGTTGCACTGAGAGTGTGAAAATTTTCGCTTTCGACAAAAACAAAATGGGGAGCTCGTGGCTCCCCAAAACAAACAGCAAAAAATATTAGTGGTAAACAATTCAAGTCCGTCTTACTGGTTAGTATTTACCGGTATCACGCATGCGGTACTCGTATTGAACATTGAGAATAGGCTGGTAAACAACTTGCCCGTCACTTTGCAAGAACTCATTTACCATGACTTTTGAGTCAGTGATAGAAAACGATTGGCGATCAACATACGTTGTAAGGCTCGTAAACTCATCACGGAGTTGTCCAGATGATTTATTTTGGTAGCTTTGGATCATGTCTCGGCCCATTTCATAAGCCGCTTGTTTGCTATCCATTACGTCGCCATGGATAGTTTCGGTATCGTTTGTCCACTGATAACCACCAGCAAGAGCCATAGAAGGTGCAGCAATCAGAGCAATCGTACTTGCTAAAGTTGTTAAGCGTTTCATAAACCTCTCCTTACTTACCTTTACATCGGGCCAAAATTGGCTCGATGCTTATAAGGTACGTATAAAGACCTAAAACACGTCAAAACAATTTCAAATAATGTTCAATTTTCGTTCAACTTATTTCACATTAACTTAGCAACTCAACGTCATATTCAGCCGACATTCGCATTTTCTTCCTTTTGAACAATGGGTTTCAACCTGACACTTCCTTACCAAACCATACAATACCTAAGGTCAATTTTCTCTTAGAATTCCAGCAAAAGAACACTGTTCAAAACCTTACACAAACGTCGGACACAGCAAAAACCACCTCTTTTCAGTCGTGCTTTGCATTCCTCCTTTTCGGGTTCTTCGCTGCTCGTCCGTCGGTTCTTAATTGTCGCTATTGAGCACAAGTTAATCTGGAGTGAAAATGACCGCGAACAAATCCATTTTTTACCATAGCAAATCGATTTACTCAGATGATTATGCTGATGTCTACAAGCCAATTTGGACCTACAGAGCTAAGTTCATCTTACGTGCGCTTTATTACAAACGTGCGTTTAAGCACCTTTCAGACAATATTGAATCGTCATTGTTAGAGTTGCTTTGTACACGTACGCATCGATTTTTAGAGAAGCCGTTTCGTCCGTATATCATCAAAAACAACTCAGCGTTCGATCGTTCTAACTTGGTGGTTGATCACTACAAAACGATTTCAGAACTGTTTTCTAAACAAACAATCGAAGAAATCTACACAGACTCGAAAGGCCTAACATTAGCCTCTTTTGAAATTGACGAAATACTGTACTCGGTGAGATTAGTATACGAAGCACGTTATCAAAAAGAAGGCGACATGAGCCTAGTGCTGCACAGCGCTGAAGATGGCAACTTCTACACGCTCTCTTTTACGCTCGGTCACATCGAATCTGGACGCAGCATTATGATTGGCGGCTTACAAGGACCGCGAAGCAGTGAAGAAAACAACGCGAAAATTAAAAAGCTAACTCGTAAGCTTTACGGACAGAGACCAAAAAGCTTGATGGTGAGCTTGCTCACTTTGCTCGCACAAATTTGGGAAGTAAATACGATTCTAGCAGTGAAAACGCAGTCCCATACTTACGCAGCTAAGCGCTACAGCAAAGGGCGAATCAAAACGGATTACGATGCACTCTGGCAAGAATTGGGCGGCACCGAATACAATCGTCATTTTTACTCAATTGATGTAAATGCACCCCGTCGAGATATCGAAGGCATGTCGCGCTCTAAGCGTTCGATGTATCGTCGCCGTTATGAATGGCTAGACAACACCAAGATCACTTTCGAACAAATATTAAAAGGCGAGCAAGCTAAAAGCTAAGGAGAAGCGTTCATGCGTTATTCATTCATTACTGCTTTAGTGTTGTCGGCTTTTTCTTTGTCAGCCAACGCAGAAACCAGTGAGCACATCATAGGTACAAACATTGGCTATGGCGATGTGAACTACGATGCTCCGACAAGCAAAGAATCAGGCGACATGTTCTTAGGTGAAATATATTACCGCTACATGCCAACACATAACTTTGGTATCGAAGCAGGTTATAAAGGCGCGTTTGACGGTATCGGCTCGATACTCGTGAGTCCGATTTCAGAAGTCACCGATACGAGCTTCTCCGGACCTCGCTTGAGTGGCTATGCTAGCTATCCTCTGGGTTCAGGTTTCGAACTGTACGGCAAGGCAGGTGTCACTCTCTACACTCTCGAATACACTTATAAAGTGAACGGTCAGAGCAAGAACATCGAACACTCAAGTGTCGGAGGTGAAGCGGCTGGCGGTATCGGCTGGAGCTATAAACACTTTGGTTTGAATGCAGAATATGTGTACTCAAAAAACAGCGATTTTGACTCTAGCGGCGTGATGTTCGGCGCACAACTGCGTTTCTGACGTCCCTTATACTCCTACCCCTTCCCCAAAAACTCAAAAAGAAAAAGGCAGCGACGGCCTGAGTCGCTGCCTTTTTCTTTCATCAATATGAGTCAGTTCGTCAACGCAAGAATAATCCCCACCAGAATCGAAGTAACCCCAATACCCCGAGTGAGATACCATTTCTCAGACAGAAACCAAATCCCCATAAACAACCCAAACACGATGCTGATTTGCCTTAGTGCCACCACCAAACTCACGTTGTCTGTCATGGTCATCGCAAACAACACCAAGCCGTAGGTAGATGCCATCATTACCCCTGCCATGCTAGCTGTTTTGCGGATCTGCCACGCTGTCTTAATCTCATCTGGTTTGCCCGTAATTAAGCACCACACAAGAGCAGGAATACCAATTGCCCAAAACTGCACGCCCAAGTAGAAGATCGCACTGTACTGATCATTCAAGATCTCTGATGCTTGTCCTGTGAGTAAACTCAGCGCTTCTTTGTCGACCACCGAGTAACCCGTTGTGCCTATTGCGGCAATCAATGCCCAGAACACACCAACGTTCAAATAAGAGCCCAATGTCATCTGACGAAAATTCGTCAGTGGTACCAGCATACAACCAAGGGTAATCAGCAAGAATCCAAGCCACTGCTGACTGGATAATTCATGCCCCAATGCAACACTGATTGCGCCGACCATCATCACAGGCAGTGCCCGAGCAATCGGATAAACCACCCCCACATCAGCGTGCTTATAAGCGACAATCAAACCGACCAAATAAACCATTTGTGAAATGCCGCTAATGAACAGCAATCCCCAAAATTCACTCGGTAATGATGTCCAGCCAATGGTCGCCAAATACCAAATCAAATAAGGGGTAAGAATGGCACAGGCCGAGAAGCTGGCCGCCATAGTAAACGCGAGTCCAGAGCCTGAGTTGCTTTTACCAAGGATATTCCAGCCCGCATGGAGAACAGCAGAAAAAACGACGAGACCAATCGCCAACAAATCCATTTCAATGTTCCTGTCTGAATAAAGTAAAGGCTCCGAGATGGAGCCTTAGATAATGAGAAAATCCACTTAACGATTGAGTTCCGCCAGAGATTCAATGCTGATGGCATCGTGTCGCCAATACTCGATATCGCAATCAATCAACTCACCGTGCTGGTTGTAGTTGATGCGCTCCACCACCATCGCTGGCGTGCCAGCTGTCGCGCGCAGTGCCTGAGCCATTTCACCCAACAAAGTGCTGGTTGAAATGCGGTAGCGAATCTTTTGATACGTTACGCCATAATGATCGCGATAAATGTCCGTCAGTGAATTTGATAAATCGTAGTCCAACAGGTTCGGAAACAGCTCTGGGCGAATGTAGTTTGTTACGAATACCACAGGTCTATCTTCAAGGTATCGCACACGGTCAACTCGATACACATCCGAGAAAGGCTGCAAGTCCAGCAAGCGCGCGGCTTGTTTGTTTGCCAACGTCCCTTTTGCTGCGACCAACTCCGTTTTTGGCACACGATTTTGCGCTTTCGCCATGTTCGGGAAGTTCAGAGTTTGGGTTGGATCGTAACGCAATGGCTCAGGTGAGATAAACCAACCTCGGCGATCTTCGCGATAGATTCGACCTTCCGCTTCTAGCAGTGATAAAGCTTCACGCAGAGTGACGCGTGTAGTATCGAACGACTCCGCCAACTTACGCTCTGCTGGCAGTTTTTGACGCGGCGATAACATGCCCGCTTCAATCTGTTCAACAATCGAATCTTTAATTTTTACGTATTGCACGAAGTGTCCTTATCTTTTGCGCCAAGCTTGTGTGCGATTCTCTAACAATTTACCCAAAGTCATCTGAACAATCTTCGCAATTGCGGCAGCAATCATGATCATCACAGCCATTGCCGCTGCAGCGCCAGTTTGACCTGCATCGTCCATATTCAGAATCGAGACCGAAGCCGGAATCGTATCGGTTGAGTAAAGGAATACTACCGCAGAAGTGGTGGTCAATGCATTAACAAACAAGTAAGTCGCAATGTCCAAAATCGTAGGTAAGCACACAGGTAATGTCACTTTAAAGAACAACTTGTATTGAGGAAGCTTCACCGATGCCGCCGTGGCTTCAATCTCCGATGGCAACTGCTTTAGCGCTGTCAGGGCGGTCATGTGACCCACTGTGTAGTAATGCACTACCGTGTTAATTACCAAGAATGCCATGGTGCCATAAAGTACGTTCAGAGGATTGTTCGCATCGTTGAAGTAAAAGATGTAACCCAAGCCAAGCACCATACCCGGAACTGCCATTGGCACCACGCTGAGCATTTGCATCACCTGACGAATTGGACCAAACGCACGCCCTTTCTCAATGCAGTAAGCACCGACAAAGATAATGGCTGTACCGATCACTGCCGTCCAGCCTGCCAGCGTTAGCGAATTGAAGAATGGGCTCCAACCGTAAGTGCTCATTTCAGCAAAGTTGTAGTTGTTTAGCGTCAGCGCTTTGTTCCAAGGCCAGAACGTCACTAACGAGCCATACACCGCCATGCCAAGCACAGCCAGCACTGCAATAGAAATGATGCTGCAGTAAACCAAACAGATGCTGTCGCGCGCTTTGTTGGGTTCTGGCTGATAAGGCACTGAACGTGTGTCGAATAAGCTCTTTTGTTTTTTCTGTACCCAGCGATCTGCACCAAATGCCATTACCGCAGGGAATAACAACATAATGCTGGTCACCGCACCCATGGCAAAGTTTTGTTGTCCCACAACTTGCTTGAAGATGTCAGTCGCCAGGACGTTGTAGCTTCCACCAATCACTTTCGGCACACCAAAGTCCGTGATAACCAGCGTAAAGACCACGATAAGCGTACTGATCAAACCGTATTTCGCCGCAGGTAACGTCACCATAAAGAAGGTTTTGATGGGTGAAGTTTTCAGTGCGCGGGCTGCTTCATACAAACGGGCATCTGAAGTACGCAGCGAAGTAGTCAAAATCATCAATGCATGAGGGAAGGTCCAGAAAATCAAACCCATCGAGATACCAATCACGCCGTAAATCGAGTTTCCTAACAGCATCTCTTTGGCAATGCCTTGATTACCGAAAAGGAAAATCAAACTGATCGCTGGTAACAACGAAGGCGCGAGAATCGGCGCAGTACCTAGGATTTGGAACAAACCTTTAAACGGCATGCATGAACGAGTCAGCGCATAGGCATAGCCAAACGCAAGCACACCCACTACCGAGGTCACTATCACGCCCAGAGTGAAAGTATTGCCCACCGACACCCACAAGCTTGAAGAAGAAAAGTACGTCGCAAAGTTTGCCAATCCGACAAATTCGCCATTGGCATTTTGCACACTCTTGGTCAACATGGCCCAAAGCGGCATTAAGATGAAGAGCACCATCATGGTCGACAAGCCAGCGAGCAAACCAAACAACACAAGGTTGTCACGGCTGACACGTCCGAGTAAGGGTTTTGCTTTGTCTTGTGTGGTCAGGCTATTCATCGTCATTGTCTTCGCATCCATGTTTACACCTACGCTGCTAGCGCTTTATCAACCGAGGGCACGGCGTAACCATGCAGCCCTTCTTCAACAAACTGGATGTAACGTACATCGCCCGCTTTGATATTGAGTTTTTGAACCGTTTCCACAGGCACATCCACGACGATGGTTTTCGTTGAGCTGTCGTTTTGCAATACGCAATCAATACGGAAAAACGCCCCCAGAAACTCGGTTGCGGTAACTCGCACTGGTAAAGAGTTGGTGTAGTTTTCAACGAACTTGATGCTTTCAGGACGCACCGCAAGGTCGAAGCGATCACCACGTTGGATCTTACGATTGGTCAAGCTTGGCGCTGGCATTAGGGTTTCCGCAATGCGCACTTGGGAGTCCGTAGCTACTGAGGTTTCAATAAAGTTCATGCTGCCGACAAACTCAGCAACAAAGCGCGTGGCTGGTTGTTGGTAGATCTCTTGAGGTGTGCCTACTTGCTCAATCACACCATGGTTCATTACCACGATACGATCCGCCATCGACAACGCTTCGTCCTGATCGTGCGTAACCATGATGGTAGTGATGCCAAGCTTGCGTTGCAGCTTACAAATTTCATCACGTAAGTGAACACGTACTTTCGCATCCAACGCAGATAAAGGTTCATCAAGAAGAAGCAGTCCCGGAGATAAAGCAAGCGCTCGCGCTAACGCCACACGTTGTTGCTGACCGCCCGACAACTGGTTAGGAAACTTCTGCCCTGAGGTTGGTAAGCCTATCGTTTCGAGCCACTGCTCTACTTTCTCCAGCGCCTCTTTGGTTGACATACCTTGGTTTTTCAAACCCACCGCAATGTTCTCTTGTACGGTGAGGTTTGGAAACAGCGCGTAAGACTGAAACACAATGCCGAAATCACGCTTTTCTGGTGGTAGAAATGTGGTCTCTTGGCCGTTTTGAAAAATCGCGCCAGAAGTAGGTAGATCTAAACCTGCAATGGCACGTAATAACGTAGTTTTACCGCAGCCAGAAGGGCCTAAAAAACAAACGAACTCGCCTTTTTCGATCGCCAGTGAGATTTGCTTTAATGCAGTGAACTGTCCGAATTGCTTCACTACATCTTCGATATTTAGGTAATGTTGGTTAGTTGACATAACACACGCTCCAAATGGTATATACCAACTTTAATTTTGGAGTGTTACGTTCCAATGACAAATTTATAGCCAGAATATGACAAATAGATGAAGGGAGATAGGGTTTGTTTAAGTGGTAATTAGAGATTCCCGACTTTCTTAAGTTCGTCATTCCAGCGAACCTAGGTGAGACTAGGAATCTACTTTCAGCAAACTTTGAAATAACAGAGAAAACAAAAAATCCACCTCAACCGAGGTGGATTTCAGTATTCAACTCAAAGCAAATTCAATTAAGACTTTGGCTCTGATTTCGTGTCAAACTTTTCAGACCAAGCCGCTAGAATCTCTGCACGCTTGCTGCCCATTTGCGCGAAGTCCATCTTCGCCATGTTCTCTTGAACGTTCGGGAAGTTAGATACTGTCGCTTTCACTTCTTTATGTGCAACCACTGGGTACATTTCTACGTAAAGCTCGTTTGCCGCTTTAGAGATTGACCAGTCGACAACACGTTTCGCTGCATCAGACTCTTTTACTAGACCAACAGCTTCTGATTCCCAGCCGATGCCTTTTGGTGTGATAACCGATAGTGGTGCACCTTGTGTTTTCAGCTTCGCGCCGCGGCTCGCCATCGAAATACCGATAGCCACTTCACCCATACCCGCTTGAACACATGGCTTAGAGCCAGAGTGCGTGTAGTGTGCAATGTTCTTATCTAGGTCACGCATGTAGTTCCATGCCTGCTCTTCACCCATGTTTTGTAGCCAAGCAGAAACCTGCATGTAGCCAGTGCCTGAAGACGCTGGGTTCGGCATTGCAATGTGACCTTTGTAAACCGGCTTCGTTAGGTCTTCCCAAGACGTTGGTTTCGGTAGGTTAAGTTGTTTCGCTACCGCTTCGTTGAAACAAACTGCGTTAAAGAACGCATCGTTACCGAACCAAGCTTGGTTTGATTGAGGGTCGTTTAGGTTCGCGTGCAGCTCTTCCAAACCTTTTGGTGTGTAAGGCTTAAGAAGACCTTCATCTTTAAGCAGTGCCATTGACGAGCCAGCAAGACCCCAAACCACTTCCGCTTGAGGGTTGTTCTTTTCTGCCAGCAATTTCGCCGTCATGATACCGGTGGAATCGCGAACCCACTTAATCTTGATATCTGGGTTATCTTTCTCAAACGCAGACTTGTATTTAGCAAGAATGTCAGTTTCGAAAGCGGTGTAAACCGTGACTTCCTGTGCTGCCATTGCATTCGTAGCTAGCAGAGAGACAAGTGCAGCCAGCGATCCTTTCATCAAACGGTTTTTCATCATTTTCTCCAGTTAATTTGGCTAAGTTTTCATTTGGTCTGTACCAGTTGACGATATACACCCTACTGAGCCTTTGTGACGAAATCATGACCATTAAATGGCAGTTTTACGAAAATTTGCGATGAATAATCGTTCAATTGATCCGCCATTTTCTGGATATTAAAGTTTTATGAAATTGGAGATTCGCCTATTTACTGCCCTTTTCTTCCTCGATAAAGTGATTTTGAAATTTGGTGTAGACCAACTAGCCTATTCTGATGGAAATCGAGATGAAAAACGAATACCTACTACTGACTCCAGGTCCTCTATCTACTTCTGAAACGGTACGTGAAGCCATGCTTAAAGACTGGTGTACTTGGGATGATGAATACAACAAAGACATTGTAGAAGTGATCCGCACTAAGCTTGTAAAACTGGCAACTCAACAAGACGGTTACACCAGCGTACTAATGCAAGGTAGCGGCACCGCATCAGTAGAAGCGACGATTGGCAGCGCCATTGGCAAAGATGGAAAATTGTTGGTTGTCGACAACGGTGCGTACGGTGCACGTATCGCTCAGATCGCTGATTACCTAAATATTCCATGCCATGTAGTTTCCCCAGGCGAAACATCACAGCCACACTTGAACGAGGTGGAAACTGCATTGGCATCGGATCCTACAATCACACACGTGGCAATTGTTCACTGTGAGACAACCACTGGCATGCTTAACCCAATTGAGGAATTTGCTTCTGCAGCAAAAGCACACGGCAAAGTGGTGATTCTCGATGCCATGTCGAGCTTTGGTGGCATTCCTATCGATATTGCAGAATTAGGCATCGATTTTATGATCAGCTCTGCAAACAAATGTATTCAAGGCGTGCCGGGCTTTGGCTTTGTGATTGCGAAACAAACTGAGCTAGATAAGTGCCAAGGTCAGGCACGTTCTTTGAGCCTTGATCTTTACGACCAGTGGCATTGTATGGAAGTGAACCACGGCAAATGGCGTTTCACGTCTCCAACGCACACAGTTCGCGCTTTCTACCAAGCATTGCTAGAACTGGAACAAGAAGGCGGCATTGAGGCTCGTCATAACCGCTACCAAACTAACCAGAAAACACTGGTTGCAGGTATGCGTTCTCTGGGGTTTGAGCCACTACTGAGTGATGACCTTCACTCGCCAATCATCACTTCTTTCTACTCTCCGACGCACAGTGATTACCAGTTCAAAGCGTTCTACACACGTTTAAAAGAGCAAGGTTTTGTGATTTATCCGGGTAAGGTATCGAACGCAGATTGCTTCCGTATCGGCAACATTGGCGAAGTTTACCCAGCAGATATCGAGCGCTTAATCGGTGCAATTGAAAAAGCAATGTACTGGCAAGTTACGTAAAGCAGCCTTCTGATTGAGAGAGCGTTATGACTCAGAATATCAAACCGACCCATTTCCGCAGCGAAGGCGACGTCAACACAACACCAGCGCGCCAAGCTTGGAATGCATCGATGGACGACGAACGCACGCAAGCATTATTGAAGCGTGATTCGGAGGTCTTTCTTCATCAAGCCATGTCGACGCCTTGCTTAGATACCTTGGAAGCAGCAGAAGGCATCTACATCCAAGATGCCACCGGCAAAAAGTACATGGACTTTCATGGCAATAACGTCCACCAGCTAGGCTATGGTCATCCGCATGTGATTAACCGTGTGCAAGAGCAAATTGCCAAACTGCCGTTTTCACCACGTCGTTTTACCAATGAAACCGCGATTGAATGTGCCGAAAAACTCACCCAAATCTGTGGCGGCGAATTGAACCGCGTGTTGTTTGCTCCAGGTGGCACATCTGCAGTGGGCATGGCTCTTAAATTAGCACGCCACATCACGGGCAATTACAAGGTGGTGTCGCTGTGGGATTCCTTCCACGGTGCATCGTTGGATGCCATCTCAGTAGGTGGCGAAGCGTGTTTCCGCCAAGGCATGGGACCATTAATGGCAGGTGTTGAGCGCATTCCACCAGCCGTATCTTACCGTGGCGCTTTCCCAGTTGCCGACGGCAGTGACGTGCATTACGCCGACTACCTTGAATACGTGATTGAGAAAGAAGGCGGCGTGGGCGCATTTATCGCAGAAGCGGTTCGCAACACAGATGTTCAAGTGCCAAGTAAAACCTACTGGAAACGCATCCGTGAAATCTGTGACAAACACAATGTCATGTTGATCATCGACGACATCCCTAACGGCATGGGTCGCAGCGGTGAATGGTTTACCTACCAAGCCTACGACATCGAGCCAGATATGCTCTGCATCGGTAAAGGTTTGGGCGGAGGCTTAGTGCCTATCGCAGCCATGGTAACCAAAGACAAATACAACACTGCCGAGCAAATTTCCATGGGTCACTACACTCATGAGAAAAGCCCTATCGGTTGTGCTGCGGCACTGGCAACCATGGAAGCCATTGAGCAAGACGGCTTGCTAGATAAAGCCAAAGCCGACAGCCAGTTCATGCGTGAAAAACTGCTAGAGATGAAAGTCAAGTACCCAGTGATTGGTGATGTACGTGGCATCGGCATGTTGTGGGGCATTGAACTGGTCACCGACCACGAAAGCAAAGCACGCGCGTATGACGAAGCGGAAGCTGTGTTGTACCAATGCCTCAACAACGGAGTGAGTTTCAAGGTATCGCAAGGTAACGTGATTCAACTCAGCCCACCGCTGATCATCACCCGCGAACAACTAACAGAAGCGTTGGCGCTCTTCGAAGAAGCCATCGCCAAAGTGTGTAAAGACTTTAACTACTTTTAGGGTCAATAGACCTCAACAAAAACCAATTTATTCAGAGCGCCGTTTCAACGTGTAAGCAGGCGCTCTGGCAAGCAAGAAAAAGGATTGAACATGAGCAACTCACCAATTCAAGCAGTGATCTTTGACTGGGCTGGCACTATCGTCGATTTCGGCTCTTTTGCACCAACCAGTATCTTTGTGGAAGCGTTCAAGCAAGGATTTGATTTCGAAATCGATCTTGAAGAAGCGCGTGAACCAATGGGGCTTGGTAAATGGGACCACATCCAAGCTGTGGGTCGCATTCCTGCGGTTGATAAGCGTTGGAATGAGAAGTTTGGTCGCTCAATGACCAGCGAAGACATCGACGCTATCTACGCAGCATTCATGCCGCTGCAAAAAGCAAAAGTGGCTGACCACGCAGAGCCAATCCTTAATGCGATTGAAGTTGTGAACGGTCTGAAAGACAAAGGCATCAAGATCGGTTCTTGTTCTGGTTACCCTCGCGAAGTGATGGATGTGCTGATTCCTGTGGCTGCGGATTACGGCTACAAACCGGATTACGTAGTAGCAACGGATGACCTGCCGCAAGGTGGTCGCCCAGCACCATTTATGGCACTGAAAAACGTGATTGAGCTGAATGTTACCGATGTTAATGCGTGTATCAAAGTGGATGACGCCGCACCGGGCATCGATGAAGGTCACAACGCGGGTATGTGGACCGTTGGTTTGCTGCTTTCTGGTAACGAAGCAGGTCTAACGTTTGAAGAATACCAAGCCGCGGACGAAGCAACGCTTGATGCCGCTCGTGAAAAAGCGCGTGCAAAACTGCTCAAGAGCTCGCCGCACTACCTTATCGATACGATCGCTGACTTCCCAGAAGTGGTTGCAGATATCGAACGTCGCCTAGCAGCAGGTGAGCGTCCTTAGTAGAGAATCATTATTCTCACGCATAAAAAACCTCTCAGCATCGAGAGGTTTTTTGTATCACGTATTAGTTTCTAACCAAATGAGGTTAGTTGATCGCAGTACTCGCTCGGCGTTTTAGCTTAAAGCCCATGTCCGTTGCATGTTCTACAGGCTCACCTTTAATGGCTTGCAGTAACTTGTCTGCGGCTTTCGTCCCCATACGTTCGTAATCGAATTCCGCACAGGTCAAACTTGGGTAGGCGTGCTCACCCATAGAAGAGCCTTCCAAACAGATAATCGCAATGTCAGTCGGGACTTTCAGCACTCGGCGATGACACTCAAACAACGCGCCAATCGCAATCTCTTCATGGCTACATACCAGAGCATTCAAACTTGAATCGCGCAGCAATAACTTTGCCAACCCTTCCGCACCTAATTGTGAAGATGGCGCTTCGTGGGTGGTTAAGAAATGGTCCGGTGCAAGGTAGTTCTCAATCATCGCGCTTTGCCAGCCGTGTAGCTTACGTTGCAAAGTGGAGTGATCCCCACGCGCACCAATGAAGCCCACGTTCTTGAAGCCTTGCTCAATCACATGCTTGGTACAGGCTTTACCCACCTCAAAATGGTCAACACCGATATTGAGGTAACTGGCTTTCGAACTTAACTCAGCAATTTCCAATACTGGCGTGTTCGAGGCTTCCAAAAGCTGATTAGTACGTTGGCTGTGTTCATTACCAAACAGCACCACTCCCGCTGGGCGGCTCTCAAGAAATGTCGAAAGCAGTTTCTCTTCTTGCTCTACCGAGTAATCACTGTAGCCAAGCAGCAACTGATAACCCGCTTTGTTCAACGCTTGTTGAAAGCTCGGTAAGAAAAGCGCGCACGCTTTTTCAAACAGGGAAGGAATGATAAGAGCGATGGAGTAACTTTCAGCAGACGCCAAAGCCCCTGCCGCTTTATTCGGGATATAGCCGAGCTCATCAACCACTTGTTGAATCTTTTCTCTCAGCTTGTCAGATACTAGCTCGGGCGTTCGTAATGCTCTCGACACCGTCATGGTGCCTACGCCGGCTTTTTTAGCGACGTCCGCCAAGGTGACATTGCCAGTACTTCTTCGTTTGCGAGGTTCGCTCATTGTTCTTATTTAGTGTTCTCTATTTTCTGCCGCGACATCTTACCACAGCGTTTTATTGGTTTTGATATTAGCGCATTAGAAGTCGATCACAAGCATATGAAACTCGGACGACTGATAAAAATGGTAGCGCTATCACAATTTATGATAGCGCTATCAGATAGCGCTACCATTTGTGATCATTCTCAGGTTTTTCTGACAAATTGATCGATAAAGTACCCATCAACAAAACAACAAACCGGAAAGATCCAATGCTACGTGAACTGATTACCTCTGATGTGATTCGCATCCATTCTGATGCTACTGACTGGAAAGATGCGGTGAGCAAATCCTGTGAAGCACTGATTGAAAATGGCGCGATTGAGCCAAGCTACGTGGACGCTATTTACCGCTCACACGAAGAGCTCGGTCCTTACTACGTGGTAGGTCCTGGTATGGCAATGCCACACGCTCGCCCTGAAGATGGCGTTAACCGTTTGTCTCTTGCCATCACGGTGATTCAAAACGGCGTGAACTTCGATTCTGAAGGTAACGACCCAGTGAAAATGCTGGTTACGCTAGCCGCGACAGACAGTAACTCGCACGTGGATGCGATTTCTAAACTGGCTGAGTTGTTTATGAATGAAGAGCATGTAGAAGCCATCTGCACCGCTCAAAACACACAAGATGTTCTCGCGATCATCGAAAAATACTAACTCCTGATGTGCCCTTAAAAAATGGGCATACACCCCTATAAAAAGAAAAGGTCTGAATTATGAAAATTATGGTTGTTTGCGGTCACGGTCTTGGTACTAGCCTAATGATGGAAATGAGCATCAAAGGCATCGTGAAAGAATTGAATGTAAACGCAGAAGTGGATCATATCGATCTAGGTTCTGCAAAAGGTACGGATTGTGACATCTTCATCGGTACTAACGACATCGTTGAACAGTTGAACGCACTTGGCGTTGAACCTCGCATCGTTGCGCTTGATAACATGGTCGACAAAGTGGCAATGAAAGAGCGTCTATCTGTAGCACTTCAAGAGCTTGGCGCTCTATAAGGTGGCGTTATGGAATTTTTCAGTTTCTTAATGAACGATGTCCTATCAGAGCCGGCGGTTCTGGTAGGTCTTATCGCCCTAATCGGCTTAATTGCCCAGAAAAAACCGGTCACCGAGTGCATTAAAGGCACGGTAAAAACCATTCTTGGTTTCATCGTGCTTGGTGCGGGTGCAGGTCTAGTTGTGACTTCTCTGGGTGACTTTGCGACGATTTTCCAGCACGCATTTGGCATCACAGGCGTGGTTCCAAACAACGAAGCTATCGTCTCTATCGCGCAAGAAGCGTTTGGTAAAGAGATGGCGATGATCATGTTCTTCGGTATGTTAGTGAACATCTTGATTGCTCGCTTCACGCCATGGAAATTCATCTTCCTAACAGGTCACCACACACTATTTATGTCGATGATGGTAGCGGCGATCCTTGCTTCTAGCGGCATGAAAGGTGTTCCACTGATCGCACTTGGCTCTCTGGTTGTGGGCTCTGTGATGGTGTTCTTCCCTGCGATTGCTCACAAGTACATGAAGCAAGTAACAGGTTCTGACGACGTTGCGATTGGTCACTTCTCTACCCTTTCTTACGTACTATCGGGCTTTATTGGCAGCAAGTTCGGTAATAAAGAACACTCTACTGAAGAGATGAACGTACCTAAGAGCTTGTTGTTCCTACGTGATACGCCTGTAGCAATCTCGTTCACTATGGGCATCATCTTTATGGTGACGTGTATCTTCGCTGGCGGTGACTTTGTACGCGAAGTTAGCGGTGGTAAGCACTGGTTCATGTTCGCGCTGATGCAATCCATCACATTCGCCGGTGGTGTGTACGTTATCCTTCAAGGTGTACGTATGGTTATCGCAGAAATCGTTCCAGCGTTTAAAGGTATCTCAGACAAACTAGTACCAAACGCAAAACCTGCGCTTGATTGTCCGGTTGTATTCCCATACGCACCAAACGCAGTATTGGTGGGCTTCCTATCGAGCTTTGCGGCGGGTCTTTTGGGCATGTTCCTACTTTACGTGATGGGTCTCACTGTGATTATCCCTGGTGTCGTTCCACACTTCTTTGTAGGCGCAGCGGCAGGTGTATTTGGTAACGCTACAGGTGGTCGTCGCGGTGCAATCTTGGGTGCTTTTGCACAAGGTCTATTGATTACCTTCCTACCAGTATTCCTAATGCCAGTACTTGGTGACCTAGGCTTTGCTAACACGACCTTTAGTGACGCAGACTTCGGCGCTGTTGGTATCCTACTGGGTCTGATTGTTCGTTAAGTAGTTAGTCTGAATATGACTAGCTGATAACTGACTTGATTGATGCGGGAATAGGCTCATAGGCATCAATCCTAAAGAGTCTCTAGTCATAGCAAGCGACTGACTTTAGAACAACCGGAGCATGAAAGAAAACAAACGCCCCTCACGTGAGGGGCGCTTTTCTTTTTGGCACTATCTTAAGGAGGTTTGGCTTATTGAAGCGTAGTTCCGTTAGATAGCAGCTTCCTTGTCGGCTCTTGCTCGGTGTATTCGACCGCATCGTGAGCGGCGAGCTTATCGACTTCCGCCTGTTCACCCACCACAATCAACACATGTTGTTTCACCAGAGCGTCGACTACTTCAATGTTGTGCTGACGAAGAAGCGCTCTCACTTCGCTCTCTTTTCCTTCATGATACTTAATAAAGTAACGTTCAGGTTGCTGCTCGGCTTGATCTTGGCGTTCATCCACGAGAGGAAATCCTTGATTGTTTGCCAAGCTGCTTGAGCTCAGTCCGATTGCCAATAGTGCGGTAGCGCCTACCGCAGACAAAGAAAGTAAGGTCAACTTCTTCATAGTCACTCCTTATTGAAAGGTCAGAGTCCAACTGTTGATGGTGCCTGTGTCTCTTCTGGCACTGTCTACCGCTTTTAGTTCCCATGTACCTTGCGATTCAAAACCAGAAAAATCCGCTTGGAACGTGTTTTTTATATCGTTAGCGCTGCCGCCAGTATTATTGTGAAGTACAACTTCTCCACCAGTCGGTGACGTTAAAGTCACTCGTAGATCACCGATGTAAGTGTGGCTAATATCAACGTCAATACTTACTGTGCCTGAATCACCAGAGCGATCGACTTCTACTGCACTGATTGCGCCAGAAGATTTATTATCTGGAATCGCAACAGGGCTGGTATTTGAGAAGCTAGAGTCCGAAGAGCTACCACCATCAGGTCCATTACAGCCAGCGTCCAAGAACAGCTTCGCCGCTTCAGCATTAACTAGGCCGTGGCCAGTACGGTTGTCTCGACCAGCAACATCAATATCTGTTGCAGTTTTCACTAGGGCATTACGTACTTGCGCTGCAGTACAGGTTGGGTGGTAACTCCACACCAAGCCAGCTACGCCCGTTACGTGCGGTGTCGCCATTGATGTACCATTGTAGTACTCGTAATCTTCACCAGAGGTTGTTGCAACAGTAATCTCCTGACCAACATACCCCAACAGCTCTTGACCAAATGCACGATCAACCGTTACCGAAACCATACGATAAGCGTTGTTTGTGTCTACCAAGAAAGGGTTTTGTAAACCAGGTAGTTCAGAGTTGCTGTATACGATTGCAGCTCGCGCACCCGCATTGTAACAAGCCTGAACCGCATCTACTTCAGGGTAGTTTCCTGAAGACTGGTTGCCGATACGCTCAGTCAAACAAATTTTGCCCGACATATCACCACAGTTAACGTTACCGCCAGATACATCACAGCTATCTAGCATTGCCGTTACTGAACCCGCGATTGGATCCGGAACATACGAAGAACCGTTATTGATCAAACGATTGTGAGGAACAATCCCACGATCAAACTGGCTTACACCATTCAAGGTAATATCAGAAAGTTTACCTTCACCTACCGTAACCGTTGATAAGATCGCCACACCCGGGCCTGAGATCTCAACTTGATTAGTAGATTGTGAGAACGCTGCATGATCATTTTGATTATCAACAGCCGCAACAGACATCACTGAGTCATAAGAAGCTGGATAGCTGTGCGCTGTATTGCCATCATTACCTGCAGCGGCAATCAATAGAACGCCTTGATCGTAAATATTTTGCAGTGCATTTTGCTCAGTTCGGCTTGATTGACTACCACCAAGGCTCATGTTCACAACGTTAGCACCATTATCGGCACAGGTCTGGATTGCTTTAACAAGCCCAGATGAGTAACCCCAACCCGATTCGTTAAATACTTTCACGATGTGCAAATTAACATTCTGGTTTGGCATCACACCCTTTACACCTTCGGTGTTGGCAATCGCAGCAATCGTACCCGCGACGTGAGTACCGTGGGCATTGTTGTTACCCGGATCACTCCATGATCCCGTACCACTATCGTTAGTACCAGCAACGCGGTTACCGCTTAGGTCGTAGTGCGAAATGTCGTACCCTGAATCGATAATACATACAGTGCGATTACCCGCATTGAAGTCAGCTAGCAGTTGAGCATTAACCGCTTCATATCCCCATGGGGTCGTTTCGCTGAGCAAATAGCGAGGTGGATCGACTTCCACGTATTCCACATCACTACGATTGCGAAGCGGCTCTAAGTCATCGCCATCCAGTTCAACGCTGTAAATGGCGCGATTGCCCAGTTTTTCCACCTTACGTGCCTTCACCTGTTCTAGAACAGACTCCTGCGCGATTCGTGGCCCCCAGAATGAGTTACCACCCATTGAAGAACGGCTGACTGCATCTTCTTTGAATTTGACGATGTACTTCGTCGGTAACTTAGATTCATCAAATCCCATTGGTGGAGCCGCAAACGCTGACATCGAAGTGGTCAGTGCTATTGCTACGGCAGACAACGAAAATAAGCCTTGTTTTTTACTTGTTGTGTAGTGCATTTGCCCTATTCCTTATTTGAGCTAATTTTTATTCACTATATTCTCATGAAAAGTCATCATCATGATGTTTGCATGAGAGCTTCAGCTATAGTTTACAGAGCAAAAATGCCAAACAATTTGTTTCATGAATATACAAATTTGTACAAAAGATCATTCAATAAACACTTTAAGTTAACATTAAAAATCACCGACAAAACCTTATAAAGCAATTACTTAATTAACAAAAAGTGAATGTTAAATTAATGTTAGTGAGTAATTATTCTAAATATCACCCATTTAATCGATTGCTATGCTGAATGGATTTTTTGACCGTGGTGCCAAAACTGAAATATTGAATATTTAGTTGTTGACTGTCTTGAGCATTTACTCAGAATTAGAAGGTTTAGTGAGAAAAATTCTCATCTAAATACTGTTATAGCCGAGCGTATTCACGCATTCGGAACAATAACCATTACAAGAAGAGTGAATGATGAAAAAAACAATCACACTATTAACTGCATTACTTCCGCTTGCCTCCGCCATTGCAGAGGAGCCAACTTTATCACCAGCAATGGTTTCTGCGGCTGAAGTGGTTAGCGCGCAAGAAAATCAAACTTATACGTACGTTCGATGCTGGTATCGTACGAGCCACTCTAAGGACGATGCGGCTACCGATTGGAAATGGGCAAAAAACCAAGATGGTAGTGACTTCACTATCGATGGTTATTGGTGGAGCTCTGTCTCATTTAAAAACATGTTCTACACCAATACCTCACAAAACGTAATTCGCCAGCGTTGTGAAGAAACACTAGATCTAGCGAGCGAGAACGCAGACATTACATTTTTTGCTGCTGACAATCGTTATTCTTATAACCACACGATCTGGAGCAATGATGCTGCAATGCAACCAGATCAAATCAACAAGGTAGTGGCTTTGGGTGATAGCTTGTCTGATACAGGCAACATCTTTAACGCGTCCCAATGGCGCTTCCCTAACCCGAATAGCTGGTTCTTGGGTCACTTCTCAAACGGTTTTGTTTGGACGGAATACGTTGCTAAAGCCAAAAACTTACCGCTATACAACTGGGCAGTTGGTGGCGCAGCAGGTGAAAACCAATACATCGCGCTAACTGGTGTCGGCGAACAAGTTTCTTCTTACTTAACCTACACAAAGCTGGCGAAGAACTACAACCCTGCTAACACATTGTTTACGTTAGAGTTTGGTTTAAATGATTTCATGAACTACAACCGTAGCGTGCCGGAAGTAAAAGCGGATTACGCTGAAGCTCTGATTCGTTTAACAGACGCTGGCGCGAAGAACTTCATGTTGATGACACTGCCTGATGCAACCAAAGCACCACAGTTCAAATACTCAACACAGGAAGAAATTGAAACGATTCGTGCGAAAGTATTGAAGATGAACGAGTTCATCAAAGCACAAGCGATGTACTACAAAGCCCAAGGCTACAACATCGCATTGTTTGATACACACGCACTGTTTGAGAAGTTAACCTCGGCACCAGAAGAACACGGTTTCGTAAATGCAAGCGACCCTTGCTTAGACATCAACCGTTCATCTTCTGTTGACTACATGTACACTCACTCATTACGTTCTGAATGTGCAGCATCTGGCGCAGATAAGTTCGTGTTCTGGGATGTGACTCACCCAACCACAGCAACGCATCGTTATGTGGCTGAAAAAATGTTAGAAAGCAGCAATAACTTAGAAGAGTTTCGCTTTTAATAAGCCGTTGTTGTTCATTGCAAGTTAATCTGCATAAAAATGACCACGATGCTTCGTGGTCATTTTTTATCGATATCGACCCCTGATAACGGGTTTATTTGAGCTCGCTTAGTTCAAGCCGTTGATTTAGAGACGTTGACTTTGAGCAGTCTCATTCAGCGTTCTGTTTTGGTACGTTACCGCGGAAGCTGTTCACCATAATAGAGATCAACGTCTTTAAGGTTTCATCATCACTGCGGTATGAGTAGGCTCGTATACCCGTAAACTGAACCTGGAACAACTGAGCAAGAAGCAATGTATCCTGGGCTTCAATTTCGCCATTCTCGATTGCTCGCTCAAACAGCTTTGCAAGAAAAGATTCAAATTGGTTTGCTAAGCTGTTTGTTTGATTGCGCAGCGCATTAAAATCCTCAGCAAATTCACTTGCTGATTTGACTAACATGCACACTTCACTGGGATTGGAGTCTCGCTGATTGATAACCACATCAATCGCGAAAGCTTCTATTGCATCTAGAACCGTTGTGTTCTGAGCTAAATGCAACTCAAACAGGGCTTGTAAGTTCGCAACGTACATTTTTAGCGCTTCACAATATAGCCCCTCTTTTGACCCAAACGTCGCATAGATACTTCCAGGACGCAGATTAACGCTATCTTGCAAATCACGTGTAGATGTTGCATGAAAACCTTTCTTCCAGAATAGATCCGAGGCGGCTTTCACCACTTCATCACGTTGGAATTTCTTTGTATTCGCCATGAGCAATTATCAATTTTGAACATATGCTCAATTTTATATTGAGCGACCGCTCAAAATCAACTATCCTGTTCTTGCCTAATTCGCTCATATCCAATTACAGGAGATTTAAACATGGCAGAATTTAAACTGTATACCGCAGAAAACGCACCCGAAGGATCAAAGCATCTGATTGAAAATTCAGTCAAAGCGTTTGGCATGCTACCAAATCTTCATGCTGTTATGGCTGAAGCGCCAACCTTGCTTGAGGGTTATCAAGTTGTGCATGAGCTCTTTCAACAAACATCATTTAACGCAGAAGAATTGACCGTCGTATGGCAAACCATCAACGTTGAACATGGTTGTCACTACTGCGTTCCTGCTCATAGTGCGATCGCGGCGTCAATGAAAGTGGATCAGGAGATTGTTGATGCTCTCGTCAACCAAACACCATTGGCAGACGAAAAACTTGAAACACTACGAGAAACAACGCTTCAAATGGTGCGTCAACGTGGTGTAGTGGAAGAGTCTCAGATAGAGAAGTTCTTTGCGGCAGGTTACGGACAGCAGCAACTGCTTGAAATTGTACTTGGTCTAGCGCAAAAAGTGATGAGTAACTACACCAATCACCTAGCTGACACCCCGGTTGATGCACCTTTCAAGAAGTTCGCCAAGTAACTTAAGCTTTTATTACTGGTCCCATTCATGGGACCAGTAATACCTTCAAAAAAAGCTTTGTTGCATGGCGCTTCGCTAGTGTGTGCTGACCCCTAATTACAACGGCGCAACGTCGGTTCCCCCTAAAGACTGGTAAAGCGTAACCTGAGAGAGAAACTGGTTGTAGCGGTTTTCCAACAAAGAAGCTTGCGCGTTTCTGGTGTCTTCTTGTGCATTCAAATAGTCCATGATCGACGTCGAGCCATACTGATACCGCGCAGCATAAATGGACTCAGCGGCACTTGCGGCATCATATTGCTCTTGTAAACGCGCCGCTTGATACTTCAATTTCTCGCGTGCTGACAAGGCATTTTCGACATCTTGGAATGCGGCGTACAACACTTGGCGATAACTCACAATAGCCGATTGATAGTCTAAATCGGCAATGGCTTGGCTATTTTTCATCTCATTCCACTGCAAAAACGGCAACGTCATATCCGCACCTAAACTGCCGATAGGGTTGGAAAGCAGGTCTTTGAGCGCTTGTGACGATCCACCCAAAGCCCCAGTGAGCGTCAGCTTGGGCAAGTAGTCTAAATCTGCTGCGTCTTTATTTGCTAGCGCGGCTTTGACTTCATAAAGCGCTGCTTTAATGTCGGGTCTGCGGATCAATAAATCAGACGGAGCACCAACACTCAACGATGGCATATCGCCTTCAGGCAGCATTTGGATGTTTGCACTGATGCTCTTCGGCGGTTGATTGAACAAAATCGCAAAGGCGTTGTTTGCCTCAAGTAAACTCTGTTCAAACTCACTTTGCTGCGCTTGTAAGCTTGCCAACGTACGTTTGGCTTCAAGCACATCTAACTGATCCACAGCGCCAAGTTGGTACTGTTTTTCAATCAATTGTAGCGTTTGAGCTGCGTCTTCCACATTACGCTGACTGAGGTTTAAGCGCTGTTTTAGATAGCCGATTTGCCAATATAACGATGCCGTCGTTGCCACCAAACTTTGTGCGGTCGCCTCGCGATCTTGTTGACTTGCCATCGCCGTCCACTTGGCTTGGTCAACGTCTGCCGAGATTTTTCCCCACAAATCCAACTCGTAATTGACGGACAAGTTAGTGCTGTAGCTATCTGCCGATTCCCCGCTATCAAGAGATTTTTGAACTTGTCCTGATGTGGAAGAACTCAACGTAGGGAAAAGGTCATCTTGCGTTAAACCCAGCTGTAAACGCGCTTTCTTTAGCGTTAGCGTTGCCAGCGTCAAATCGTTGTTTTGAGCCAACACCTGAGCAATGTATTGATTAAGCGTTGGGTCGTTAAACGCCAACCACCAAGGATCCATACTGACATCACCCGCAACATGCATCTGTTGCCAATTTGCAGGCACTTGCACCTCAGGAGCTTGATAGTCGCTACGCATAAGCGACCCACAACCTGACAACCACACTGCACTTAAGGCAGCCGCGACCAATCGAGTTTTGAATTTCATTGTGTTACTCATTTTTAGTCTCTCGCTAGCGCTTCTATCGGATCGAGTTTGGCGGCATTGCGAGCGGGTAAAAAGCCGAAAGCGATGCCAATCAACGTTGAGCAAATAAACGCCCAGATGATCGAGTTCATTGAGTAAATCATTTGGAAGCTGCTGCCAGATGTACTGAATGCAAAACCAATCAAAAACGCCAAGCCAATACCAGCAATGCCACCACACAAACACACTAGTACCGCTTCAATCAAAAACTGACGCAAAATATCCGCTTGCCGCGCACCCACAGCCATTCGTACACCGATCTCTTTCGTGCGCTCTGTCACCGACACCAACATGATGTTCATTACGCCAATTCCGCCGACAATTAGGGAGATCACCGCAATCGCTGAGATCAGTAACGTCATGGTTGCGGTGGTTTTCTCGATGCTCTGACGAATGGTGTCAGTGTTAATCGTGAAGAAATCTTCTGTACCGTGGCGCATTTTTAACAAGTTGATGATGCTCTGTTCTACCGCTGCGCTTGGGGCGTTCTCATCAATCCGTACAGTAATGCCGTTGAGGTAGCGTTGTCCCATCATTCGTCCCGACATGGTGGTGTATGGCACCCAAATTTTCAGCGCGTCGCTGTTGCCAAACGCGTCTTCTTTTTTCTGCGTGACACCCACAATACGCACTGGCAATGAACCTAGAAAAATCACTTCACCAATCGGATTTCTATCCGCAAACATTTCCTTTCTGGTGTTGTCATCAATCACTGCTTCTTGGGCGAGCGAATTCACGCTGTCTTCATCCCAAAACTGACCTTTGGCGATCTCATAACCGCGCACACGGAAATAATCTTCCCCAACCCCTTCCACAGACGCGGTTGCATCCTGATTGGCGTAACGCACGGTTAAGCTGTTGGATAAAGACGGCGTGACACTGTCGACAAAAGGTAGACTCTCCAACGATTTAGCATCGTCGGCGGTTAGCGTTTTCACTCGTCCGGAGCGGCGGTCACCAAACCCTTTGCCCGGCCTGACATCAATGGTGTTTGTTCCCATGGATGAAATATTCGATAAAATTTGCTGTTGTGAACCATTACCTAGTGCCACCACGGAAACCACCGAAGCTATACCAATAATGATGCCGAGCATGGTCAAAAACGTGCGCATTCTGTGGCTAGACATCGCCAGCAGCGCCATTTTGAGCGCGTCAATAAAACTGTCCCACTTCCACCACTTACTGGCGGCTTGCGCTGGGCGATGAAAAGACGCGCTCGGTGTCTTTGCTGCTTGCTCATTGATTACAACTTGTGCATTTGGCGTATCTGCAATGATTTCACCATCTTTGATTTCAATGATGCGATCCGCAAAGTTCGCCACGTTCATATCATGAGTCACTAAGATGATCGTATGCCCAAGTTGATGCAACTCTTTAAGCAGTGCCATCATCTCTTGCCCACTGTGACTGTCTAATGCGCCAGTGGGCTCATCGGCGAGAATCACCTCACCACCGTTCATCAGTGCACGAGCAACACTCACGCGCTGTTGCTGGCCACCACTCAGTTGGCTGGGCTTGTGGGTCAAACGATCTTCCAGCCCTAAGCGTGCCAATAACGACTGCGCTCGCTCCGTTCTTTGACGATGAGGAACTCCCGCGTAAACCGCCGGTACTTCCACGTTTGCCACCGCGGTTAGGTCCCCCAGCAGGTGGTAACGCTGGAATATAAAGCCAAAATACTCGCGGCGCAGCTCCGCCAGTTGGTCGGATTCCAACGTCGAGACATCTTGCCCATTAATGAAGTATCGACCGCTGGACGGTTTATCCAAGCAGCCGAGCACATTCATCAGCGTCGATTTACCAGAGCCTGATGCACCCACGATCGCGACCATTTCACCGCGTTTTATCTCTAAATTAATGTGGTTCAACACAGTAAGCGACTCGTCGCCAGAGACAAAACGTCGAGTTAAATCCTCAACTTTTAAAAGCACGTCACTCATCTTAGAACCTCATTGGAGGTCGACGACGATCACCTCGGCTTGATGATTCTCCATCCATAGCATTGCCAAGAACAACTTGGTCGCCCTCCTTCAAACCTGAGAGAATTTCTGCGTTCACTTTGTTGTTAATACCCACAGTCACGGGCTTTTGCACCACTTGGCCCTGTTCAAACACTGGCACGGTATAGTTGCCTTTGCCGCCAGATTTTTGCAGGACTTGTGAAGGGACAATCAAGGTATTTTCCGATTGCTCAAGGACAATCGAAACTTGCGCAGTCATGCCGATGCGCAAAATACCTTGCGGGTTCTTCACATCAAATACAGCGTTGTAGTAAATGGCGTCGCTATCTGAAATGCTCAAATCGCTGTCATCGCCATCCATGATGGTTGGCCCCGGCTCAATGGCGCGCAATGTACCTTTAAACTGCTGATTCGGTTTGCCTAAAATGGTGAACAGCGCCGTTTGGCCTGGGTGAACAAAAATCACATCGGCTTCCGAGATTTCGGCTTTCACCGTCATCGTATCTAACTTAGCTAACTCGATAATAGTTGGCGTGGTTTGATTGGCGTTTACGGTTTGTCCTTCTTCCACCGCGGTGTAGACCACCGTGCCATCCATCGGTGCGTTGATGGTGGTGTAACCGAGATCTAACTGCGCATTGTCGACGTTGATTTTGGCTTTCTCGATTTCGGCATCCAGTTGCGCTAACTCGGCTTTGTAGATGGCGAGCGTCGCTTCGGCATTCTCGTAATCAGCTCGTGAGCTCGCTTTCGCTGCCAACATGCCTTTTTGGCGCACGTATTCATAGTTTGCTTGTTTAATCTGCGCTTGCTTAGCCTGGTACTGAGCGTTGAGACTATTAAGAGACGCTTGGGCTTCTTTGAGGCTGTTTTGCTGAGTCAGGCTGTCAATCTGTGCAATCAAGTCCCCCTGTTTGATCTCATCCCCTAAGTTCACAGCGAGGCGTTGAATTTGCCCAGATACTTGCGCACCTACATTCACCAATTTGGACGCTTGCAACATGCCGTTGGCTAATACCGCCTTTTCGATATTGCCTTTGCGAACGACTTCTGTCGCGTAAGAAAAAATGGGTTCTGGACGTTGCAGATAATGATAACCACCAGCACCAATAGCAAGTAGGCCACACAAAACGAGCCATTTTTTATTGAGTTTCATAGCAGGAGTGAAGTAAATAATCGTTTTGATTTTATACTGCTATTTGTCTTAGCCGTACAGGGTACGAGACGTAAAGATAGGTAAATTAACGTCAAGATACTGAAGGAATAACTTCACTAACGTGAAAAATCCGAGATATTATAGTCACTTCAAAACTTTATCATTCAATAAATATAACAAAGATCATTTTTAATATAGAAATTCAAGTTATAAGTATTATAAACAAAACTTTTAAATACCAACAAACCAGTAAAATCTAAGCTTATTCAATATGCCATCCATTTAAATTTCATTATGGTCATTTTGATGATTGAATTTCAAGAGGAGTTAAGTGGCAAGTTAAATAAAAAATACCCACATAACACAGGTAAGACCGAGAGGAGTGTGTCATGTGGGTTTAAAACGATAGTTCTCTTGCTGATTCGAACTACCAACGTTGGGATGCAATGGAAATACAAATGACTCAGAGTTTCCATCACGGACACTTTATCGCTGGATTTGCCTCTGTTTGTTAGGGAACAGTCAGCACAATAAAAATAGAGAAGTAATACCGCAAAAATAAAAATATGGGCTCTGAGTTTAATTTACACGTAAAATAATCACCACATTCACGACATGAACCATTAATAAATTTATCAATAAATATTTATTAAGTTAAATTTATTTATTGTCAACATACTGTTAGTTTTACTCCTAAATATACTGGTCAGATTTGTTTATTTTACTGCTTTTCGTTGCAATACAACCTCTAATTAATTCATGAGAAAAAACATGCAGCGACAATTCACTCTTTCACCGATTTATTTATTAATCGGTTTAGCCTCCTCGACGGCGTATGCCGGTGGTTTTCAAATTAACGAACATTCGGCGACGGGTCTTGGTCGTGCTTTTGCTGGTGATGCTGTTATTGGTGATAATGCGTCTGTAGTCAGCCGCAACGCCGCAGCGATGACGCTGTTTAAACAAAATGCCTTATCGTTCGGTGTCACTTACGTCAAACCTGACGTTACCGTTAAAAATGCGCAATATCATCGAGCTAACATTAATGCAGATGTCAATGTTGGTATGGGCGGCTTCCCTCCATCCCCTCAAGTTGACATTACCCCGTCCTTCTCTCAAACCGTGACCGACATTGATGACGTCGATGGCGTTGGTCAACCAGCCGTTGTACCCAATTTTTACTTTATTCACCCTATCAACGACGACTGGTATCTAGGCTTATCGGCATATTCCAACTTCGGAACCGACATGGAGTTTAAACCAAACTATGGCGCACCTGTTTTTGGCGGTGTCACCAGCGTAGCGAGTGTCAACCTTGGCGCAAGCTTGGCATACAAGGTGAACGATCGTTTTAGTATCGGTGGTGGTATTGATGTGATTTACGGCTCTGGTGAGCTGTACCGCGATATAGACGTGGGTGTTTGCGTTGGTGGGAACATACTTGGAAACGAACTAGAACAACGCTGTGGATCCGTAAAAGGCAACGCACTTGATGTGGAAGCAGGCGGCATTGGGCTTGGTGCGAATATTGGCATGATGTACGAGTTTAACGAACGTCATCGCTTAGGTTTAAGCTACAAGCACAGCCCTAACATCGATGCCAAGGGTGACATCCACTTTGCTGGCGAATCGTACGACTCACTTGCTATGCCGCTACCGGATATTGCGGAGTTTTCCGGTTATCACCGCGTCTTACCTAAATTTGCCCTGCACTATTCTGTGCAGTGGATTGGTTGGTCAGCATTTGACAGCTTGAAAGCTGATGATCAGTTGCTAAAAGATTTTCAGTGGCAAGACTCCGCACACTACTCCATCGGTGGGACTTGGTACGCCAATGAACGTTGGACACTTCGTACGGGTTACATGTTCGACAAAACACCTGTCGATGAGCTGACTTCGCTTTCTATTCCAGATTCGAACCGTCACTGGTTATCTGCGGGTGCCTCTTACCAATGGTCATCAGATACCACGGTTGACATCGGTATGACGTACTTGATTGGTGAAGATGTCAACGTAGAAGAGTACGCGTATGAAGGTGTTCCTGCACCGATGGTAACGGGCGTGACCCATTCAAATGCGTTCCTAATTGGTGCCCAACTCAGCCACCGTTTCTAATTTGTCAGGCAGTGATCAAACCTCTAGGTCATTGCCTTGTAACAACGCTTATCAAAGCGACCGAACAGAGACATTATTATGAACAAAACACTACTTGCTTTTTCACTCTCACTTCTCACTCTAGGCGCGGCTCAGGCTTCAGAATGGGGCTATGGCAATGACAAACACGGGCCAGAGCACTGGGGAGAAATCGCCAAAGACTGCGCAACCACGAAAAACCAAAGCCCAATCAACATCGACAACCCAGCCGATGCAAAACTGGAAGCACTGAACCTTTCGTACACTGGTCAGGTCATTGGTTTAACCAACAATGGTCATACGCTGCAAGCGCAAGTGAACGGACGTAACAGCTTCACCATCGATGGCGAGACGTTCGAGCTGCAACAGTTCCATTTCCACACACCTTCAGAAAACCAAATCAAAGGCCGCCAATATCCACTTGAAGCGCACTTTGTACACGCCAACGCAGACGGCGAGTTGGCGGTAATTTCGGTGATGTTTGATGCTGGCGGTCAAAACGCAGCACTGTCTAAACTGATCAACGCAATCCCACAAGAGAATCAAACCACTTTCTTTAAAGATACGTTTGAGATTAACGACTTACTGCCAAAAACTGCAAACTACTATCGATTTAACGGCTCTTTAACCACACCACCATGTTCAGAAGGTGTGCGCTGGTTTGTGCTTAAAGACACTCAAACCTTATCCAAAGATCAAGCCGCGAAACTGATGGAAGTCATGGGACAAAACAATCGTCCGTTGCAACCGCTAAATGCGCGCGTTGTACTTTCTAACTAAACGCCACATCCGATCAGGGGCATCGTATTTGCCCCTTATTTTGATTCGCTCTAACCTCACTTCGTTACAGGAACCCCCAATGAAAACTCCATCTGTTCTGTCACTCTTACTCGCACTCGCCCCGACATTCGCCTTCTCTCATAACCTTTCTGTCGGTCAAACCCCCCCTTCCGTCAGCATTGATACCTATGGCGAAATGACGCTGCAAGGAAACGATGTGGCTTATCAACCTTGGGCAACTCAGCATATGTTAGGCAAAGTCCATGTGATACAAGCCATTGCAGGTCGTAGTAAAGCCAAAGAGATGAACGCGCCGCTGATGTCAGCAATCACTGCCGCTCACTTTCCTGAAGATCAGTATCAGACCACAACCGTGATCAACCAAGAAGACGCCATATGGGGAACCGGTACATTTGTAAAATCGTCGGCAGAGGACAGCAAAAAGACATTCTCTTGGTCTTCCATGGTGTTAGACAAGAATGGCGTATTAGCAACAACTTGGGATCTGCAGCAAGAAAGTTCTGCGATTATCGTACAAAATAAACAAGGTGAAATTTTATTCGTGAAAGAAGGGGCTTTAACTCAAGACGAAGTCACACACGTCATCGAACTGATTAAACAGAATATCTAAACCGAAGGTAAGGAAAAGCTATGAAACTGTTCAACACCATCGCACTCTGTCTTTTAGCGGCTGTAGCCTCTTTCCAATCGGTTGCAGGAGACAACGATTGGGATAAGATTGCAGATAAGACCGTCAGTTTTAAATCGGAAACCGACACAGTCAATCCACTGTCACCATTTGCTAACGCTCGTTTCAGCCACATAAAAATCAAATGTACGCAAGGTACGGTCGATCTGAAAAGCGTTAAAGTAATCATGAAAGATGGTCAGGAAAAGACGTTCGACAGTTTAGGGGTTCTGACTAAAGGCATGTCATCAAGAAGCTTAAGCCTACCAACAAAAGATAACGCGAAGTTAGACAAAATCGAGTTGAACTATGAATCGGTTGGCAGCACTGCGCTGCAAGTCGCGGGGGTGACTAAAAAAGCGCAAGTGGAAATCTTAGGTAAGAAAATCGACGAGTAAGCGATGGCTCAACGAGCTCACCCAAACTAAAAACAGCGGCACTAGGCCGCTGTTTTCATTAAAAAATCGTCATGGATAACTAAATGAATTTCTTCAGCTTCGCCAAACCATAAGCGGCGATGGTGACACAATCTTTGATCGTGCCGTCGATCATCATCTGTTCGAACTCCTCAACAGAAAAAGCGCGAGTGATCAAATCCTCTTCTTCACTGTCGAGTTGATTACCCACGTCCGTTAAATCAGTGGCGAAGTAGACGTGACATGTCTGATTCAAAAAGCCGTATGCGATAAACTGCGCGCCGACATACGCCATAGCGCTCGCCTGCATGCCCGTTTCTTCACGCAGCTCGCCTTTGGCAAGCTCAAGATGATCCGCATCTGGGTTTGATTCCCACGCCCCTTGTGGGATCTCCCAACAACGTTGACCTACGGTGTAACGGTACTGCTGAACCAAGTGAATCATCCCGTTATCGATAGCCAGAATCGCAGCACAATCAGGTTTGTCGACCACACCATAGATACCCTCTGCGCCGCTCGGACGTAAAATTTTGTCCTCACGCACCGTCATCCACTTATTCTGGTAAACGACTTTGCTGTCTAGCTGTTTGATGTCTGACATGGTTATTCCTTGATTTTTCTGAGGGTTACTGCGGAATAATACCGGATTCGGTTACGCCACCAAAATGTTCTTTAGTTCACTCAAAGACTCAACGGTGTAATTTGGTGCGATACGCTCATCGACGCTTGCGCCTGTGGTATTTAACCAGCAAGTTTCAATACCAAAATTATTACCACCCAGAATATCGGAATGAAGGTTGTCACCCACCATCAGTACGCGCGTTTTGCATGGGTTGCCCATTTGCTGCATCGCGTATTCAAAAATACCTAAGTCCGGTTTTGCTACGCCCACTTGTTCAGAGATCACCACTTTATCGAAGTACTCAGTCATCCCTGTGCGCTCAAGGCGAATCGCTTGCAACTCTGTAAAACCGTTGGTGATGATGCCCATTTTAGCTTTGCCTTGCAGCGCTTCCATCAGCTCTTTTGCACCTGGCAACAAGCTGCAAATATCGGCCATTGCTTCTAAAAATGCGCTGTTGAGATCTGCTGTTGTGGTATTCAACTTCTCAGCCCACTCGGTAAAACGCTTATGTTTTAGCTCATCTGCCGTTACTTTGCCGTCTTGGTAATCCACCCAAAGCGGTTTGTTTACGGTTTGGTAATGAGCAAAATCTTGTTCAGTAAAATCTACGCCTTTGCGAGAAAACATAAGCTGCAAACCTTTGAAAGCATCAAAGTGGAATAAGGTTTCGTCAGCGTCAAACAGGATCCAATCGTACTTCATTTTCTTCTTCCCAAAATCAAGGTCGTAATACTGGTGCATAGTCTAGATTGTTTTCTTCTTGAAGATAATCTCTATAATTGGAAATTAATTGTATCCTTGTGCTCAACAATAAATGCTTCACGATAATAGGAGATTGATGTGAACGCGATTGCCTCCCTGCCCGTTTTTGTTGCTGTTGTCGAATGCGGCAGCTTTTCCCTTGCGGCCAAACAGCTGAATCTGACGAAATCGGCGATCAGCAAACGCATCAACCAACTAGAAGACGATTTGGGCATTCGTCTCCTTAACCGAACCACGCGTAAGCTGAGCCTGACCGAAGCGGGAGAACGCTATTTTGAGTACGCCTCTCAAGCGCTCAACCTAGCCCAACAAGGCGTGGACGCGGTATCGGAGCTGCAAGGCTCTCCACAAGGTCGGCTCAAAATTACCGTGCCGATGTCTTTCGGTGTGCTGCATATCGCGCCTTTGATCAGCGAGTTTCTCGCTCGTTACCCGAAAATTGAAGTGGATTTAAACCTCGAAGACAAAATGGTCGATTTGGTTAAAGACGGTTTTGATTTGGGGATCCGTATTGGTGAACTCACCTCTTCCAATCTAATCGCAAAACGTCTCGCCCCTTGTAAAAGTGTGCTTTGTGCCTCACCAGATTACTTAGCGGAGTTTGGAACACCACAAAAACCAAGTGATTTAGTCGGTCACAACTGCCTGCGCTACTCCTATTTCCGTGGTGGCGTCGAATGGATGTTCATCAACAACGGCAGCGAATACAAGGTACTTCCAAAAGGAAACTTTATCGTCAATAACAGCGAAGCCATTCGCCAGTTGCTGTTAAGAGGTTCGGGCATTGCGCAACTGCCAACATTTATTGCAGGAAGAGACTTTGCCGCAGGAAATCTAAAACCGGTGATGGAAGAGTACTCTCTACCAGAACACGCCATTTATGCGGTTTTTCCTGAGCGCAAGCACATGCCGTTGAAAGTAAGAGCCTTTATCGATTTTATCAGCGAAAAACTCGGCACAGATTTACCTTACTGGGATCGTTACAACAGCCCAGAAAAATAACCATATTGATGATAAGTGAGTGAGATTTCACTACTGACATGTTCTGACATTCCATCCGCGTAACCTTATTTGGAACTCAACAGGCAATCCGCCAAAACCAATAAGGAATCACAATATGGAAACCGTTATCGAAACTGTGCAATTTCGTCTAACCGCAGGCACAACAGAGCAAGACGTGATCGCCGCTGCCAAACAGTCACAAACGTTTGTGAAGAATCTGCCGGGCTTTTTGTATCGCTCACTCAGTCACGAAGCGACGGACGATGTGTGGACAGACATCATTTACTGGCGTTCAATGGACGATGCAAAACAGGCGGGAAAACAGCTTAAGCAAGCCGCTGAATTTCAGCCTCTGTTATCAATGATTGACTGCGAAAGCTTCGAGCTTATACATCACAACTTAAAAATGTGCAGTGAGCTAGAGAAGTAATCAGCCACACTACTACTAACAACCAGTAGGTCTAGATAAGGAACATCATGAGCAAATCAGAACGACTGTTTGAGCTACTGACGCTTTTGCGCGCAAAGCGTTACGCAGTGACAGCGAAAGAGCTCGCAGAAAGAATGGAAGTCAGCGAACGTACGATTTATCGCGATATTCAGTCGTTGCTCAGTTCTGGTGTTCCGATTCAAGGTGAAGCAGGTGTCGGCTACCTGTTGCAAGCTGGCTCTCATCTGCCACCTTTGATGTTCTCAGAAAAGGAGATGATGGCGCTTGAACTGGGTATGCGGATGGTTCGAGCCTGGTCGGACGCCGAACTCGCCGAAGCGTCTCACTCTGCGTCCACCAAAATACTTTCGGTATTGCCAGATAAGCTCAAACAACAAGTGGAAGATTGTCCGCTGATTGTGCCCGATTATCACACCCAATCCGAGACTGCCAAACGAGGGCAGCTTCTGCGCCACGCGATTGATCATCAGTTTAAGGTCAGTTTGGATTACCAAGATGAAAGCGGACAGGTGACCGAGAGAAAAATCCAACCGTTAGGCCAGTTCTTTTGGGGCAAAGTCTGGACGCTGGTCGCCTGGTGCGAATTGCGCGATGACTATCGCCAGTTCCGCCTCGACCGTATCCAAGCACTGCGTATGCACGATGAAGAGTTTCAGAGTGCGGAAACCAAATCTCTCAAACATTATATTGCGCAGTATGAATCGAAAGATTGAGTGTTCTTCATCCTTCCATCACAAGGATTCTACATTGCTCTGCTCAATGCGAGATATTTGGAAAGGCACATTTAGTTAAACTAATGTTTCATTTTTAACAGATGCGCAACCAACCTAAGATCGTTAACTTAAGTAGCACGTCAACCACACCGGAGCGTGAAGCTATGAAAGTACTGATTCAATACACCCAAGCAGGGAAATATCGAGATCAAGCGTGGGAGTCTTTAACTCTTCGATCTAAAGGTGATATGCAGGCAGTTACCCCTTCTTATGCTGCCCAACTTATCGAACAAAGCAAAGCGACACTTGTGATGACAGAGGAGCAACAAATCGTTATTCATCCATAACCGATTATTAGCCTTGTTTAACCAACCTTTGTTAGTTGTGCAAGGCTTACATCTCGCCATTTCACGTTATCAATTTTATACACGACCAACTATATTTACATAAAAATCAATAAAATAGTTCTTATTTTCGTTCTCGACACTCCTTCAAAACGGCCTTACATTCATAGCTAAGATATAGGTTATCTGTTAGTCTCTTTATTTCTTCATGATAAAAATTAGGATAAAACCTTTGAAAAAGCATCGGTTTATTATAAGGATAGGTGCAATATGCAATTGATCTGGAACATTATTGGATACTTAATGTTCTCTGGTGTATTAGTTATTTTTTTTCAAACATTCTTTATAGGTATCATGCACCTTTTAATGCCAAAAGACATTGTCAATAGCTACTTTAAAGAACCTTATTTTAACACTTTCGAACTAGCTCTATTTACAGGTTGGCCTTACGCATTTTTCCGAACATTGATGTTTGTTCGTTTAATCGTTCAACCTAACTCAGGTAAAAAACGAAAGTTACCCGATGTATCCCAAGAGGTGCCTAGGTGGTACCGTCTATTATCCTTCATAATAATATGGGTAATTATCATAAACTCTACAATGTTAGCACTTGTATTTTTTATCGCAGGTTTTTTATCACTAGCAAATCATGTATGACCTTCACTTATCCAACCAAGTTTAATATCACACTTTAAATGTAAAAAATCACATTAACAATTTCATACAAATAATAAATACATCAGCTAATTTGTAACTTTTTAAAATGAAAGTCTAGAAGGCAAAAAATAAACCTTTTTAAATATAGTTTTTTGTTAGTATCTGCACAAACAAATTATTAGCTAGAGGTGCTCTGTGTCGGGATTATTTGAGTATAAAATAAAAACTCATGATAACTTATCATCAATTATATTAAACATGTATGGTACTCCATATGAAAGGCTAAATTTATCACTTGATAATAAAAAGCTTACGAGTCTATCCGCATCGCTCGAAGTTGAGGGTTACCTGCGAATGCTCATATAGTTAAACAAGCCGAAAAACTGAATAAAATAGCTCAAGCATCTAAAGTGGGCGGACATGTTTTAGTCGGTGTTGGTCTGACGGCTTCCTGCATTCAGATTGCGAATACACAAGACCAACATGAGAAGAATGAAATTTTTGTTGAGTCAATAACTAGCACAGCTGTAGGAATGGGTACCAGCGCGTTAGTCGGTCTATTTTTAGTATCAAACCCTATTGGCTGGGTGACTGCCATTGTACTCGCTGCCGGCTCAACGGCTGTAGGTTATGCATCCGGTAAAGTGGCAAAAAGCTTTTATAATTCAATTGAAAGCAAGCCAAACTTAGTCGCTAGTACTGGAATAGAGTCTATATGCAGCAAGTAATCACATTTCTTTTTTACACTTTAATGACTGGTGTGATTATTATTTTCTTACAAACCATTTTTATCGGTGTCATGCACTTTCTGATGCCGAAGGAGATTGTTGGGAACTATTTTAAAAAACCATATTTTAATGAATTTGAGCTTTCTTTATTCACAGGGTGGCCTTACGCATTTTTCCGAACATTGATGTTTGTTCGTTTAATCGTTCAACCTAGCTCAGGTGAAAAGCGAAAATTACCTAATATTTCTAGAGAAGTACCAAAATGGTATCGTTATTTGTCGATTCTATTACTGGGTATTATCATTGTTAACTCTGTTGTCGTTGCCCTGACTTTATCAATTGGTGCCGTTCTTTTAGCAATTGAATGAGAAATTAACATTAAAATATAACGATGTACTCGACGAAGAGAGCTCAGTCAGAACTCTCTAATCGCCAGTGTTATTGCATACTGATCTCTACTCTTCTTCGTTGAGACGACGAATCAACTTAGCTGGCGTGCCTCCGTATAGACAATCTGGCGGCACATCATGGTTAACGACCGAGTTCGCCGCAATCACCGAGCGAGCGCCAACTGTTACACCTTGGTTGATGACGGAATTTCCGCCAATCCACACATCATCTTCAATCGTGATAGGTTTACAAAACGTTTCCCAACGTCGACGACTTCGGTAATCAACAGAATGAGAAGCGGTATAGAATTGCACGCTCGGTCCAATGAGCACGTGGTTCCCGATGGTAATTTTGGCACCATCGAGCATGACCACGTTCATGTTGATAAAGGTTTCTTCACCTATTTCGATGGTCTTACCAAATTCACAATGAAAAGGGGACTGGACAATACAACGGCCTACCTTGCCAAATAGCTGCTTTTGCAATTCGTCGCGCTGACTTTCGTCGGTGTTATTATTAAGTGCTCTAAGTGCTTGAAGAGCATGGCTTCTAATGGCGTCAATTTCTTTGTCCATGCCATCAAAGACCTGGCCAGACATCATTTTTTCTAGTTCTGTCACTGGAAGACTCCTACAACCTGCAATTACTGCTTTCAGATTCTTCACAAGGTACGTGAACTGCGAAATAAAAAAAGAGAAAAGCCCGGACTTTTCTCTTTCCTGTTTTTATATTTTGTGGAGTCTGTCAACTTACACAATTTCCCAACTGTGGGTCATCTCAACACCTTCGCCTAGCATTAAGCAAACCGAGCAGTATTTTTCTAGCGAGTCAGCCGCCACTTTTGCTACGACTTCTGGGTCAAGCTCGTCACCTGACACTTCAAAGTGGATATTCACTTGCGTAAAGATACGCGGTGCGGTTTCACGACGCTCTGTGGTTAGCTTGGCATTAACTGACGAAACCTTTTGGCCTGCTGTTTTCAAACCATCAACAACATCGACAGAGCTACAGCCACCAGCAGCCATTAGTACCATTTCCATTGGGCTTGGTGCGGTTGCACCGCCATTGCCATCCATCACTACGGAGTGGCCCGACTGAGATTGCCCAAGAAATTTAAAATCTTCTATCCATTTAACTTCAGCTTGCATGATTTACCTCATTTAGCATCGCTCATTCAAGGCATCGTTGCCCTTACTAGCGGTGTGTTTCTTGTCGATACTTTAGCTCTATCGCATAAAAGGGCAACGGAATTTTCAACATTACTGTAATTTTTTCGCTCGGTTACCTTTCTCTATACGTAACACTTTTTATTCAAGTAACACTTTCTACAAAAATAACGATGAGGTAGCTATGAAGAATATGTCTAAGTTATTGGCCGGTTTCTCCTTCGCACTTCCAGTCTTGTTTCTACTATTGAGTAAAACAGGTACCGCCGATACGATGGATAAGCTGAAGGCTTCAGAGAATACAAGAATCGCAACGCTAGCTGGCGGTTGTTTCTGGTGTACAGAATCGGATTTAGAGCAACTGCCCGGCGTAATCGATGTTGTATCAGGTTATTCAGGTGGTCATATTGAAAACCCGACTTACCGCCAAGTCTCTTCTGGTAAATCTGGTCATATTGAAGTGATTGAGGTGAAGTACGATCCTGCTGTTGTGAACTACGAACAAGTGCTGGATTACTTCTTCCGTCATATCGACCCTACCGACGATAAAGGTTCATTTGTTGACCGTGGTCCTCAATACCGTCCGGCGATCTTCTATCATAATGCGGAGCAAAAGCAGATTGCTAAGCAGTTTATGATGGAAATCGACAAGGCGATGATCTATCCAAAACCGTTGAAAACAGAGCTGATCGAGTTTGAAAAGTTTTACCCTGCGGAGTCGTATCATCAGGATTACTACAAGAAGAGTAGCCTGAAGTACAAATACTACCGCTACGCATCAGGTCGCGATAAATATCTCGACGAAGTATTTGGTGAAGATCGAAAAGAAAGCCCTAAAACACTTCGACAGTTGATTGAAGAAAAAAAGCTGCTTTCGAAAGTGAAAGCGTACAGTAAGCCTGCTCAGTCTGAAATCAAATCAAACTTAACAGAGCTACAGTATTACGTGACGCAAGAAGAAGGCACGGAGCGTCCGTTTGATAATGAATACTGGGACAACAAAGAAGCGGGAATTTATGTGGATATTGTGACCGGTGAACCGCTATTTTCTTCTACTGATAAATACAAATCTGGGACAGGTTGGCCAAGCTTTACTCGACCAATTAACCCGGGTTACATCGTGGAGAAAACCGATTATAAACTACTCTACCCTAGAACGGAGATCCGCAGTAAGTTTGGTGATTCACACCTAGGTCATGTGTTTAAAGATGGTCCGAAGCCGACGGGATTACGCTATTGCATGAACTCTGCTGCGATGAAATTTGTACCTGTGAACAAGATGGCGAGTTTAGGCTACGGCGATTACCTGTACCTATTTGATAAGTAGTTTTAACCAAATTAGGAGTGAACATTCAGCGCGATGAAAGGTTTTAAATCCAACCTTCCCATGAAAGTCTGTCCGGTCTGTCAGCGCCCATTTTCTTGGAGAAAGAAGTGGGCGCGAAATTGGGAGGAAATCGTTTATTGTTCTGAGCGTTGCCGAAGAAATAAATCAACGAAAACGTAGGTCACTCCGACCCTCTCTGGAGTATGTTATTCCCTTTGTATTAACGTTTGTACGCGTTCTCTTACCAAGGTAATAACGTCCCATCATAAGCCCAAAACGCCCCGCTATCTTGCGGAGTTGCTTTTTCTAACAAGCCTAATAAATCCTTTGCGACTCGCTCTGGTGTGAACAGCTTTCCCTCTGGCACATTGGTTTGAAAAGGTGCCGACAAAGCGGTGTCTGTAGTACCTGGGTGAAGTGACAGCACCGTGCCATGTTTGACCATCCTTTGCCATTCGATCGACATGGTTTTGAGGAACATGTTTAATGCGGCTTTCGATGCTCGATAGCTGTACCAACCACCTAACTGATTATCGCTAATGCTGCCAACTTTGGCTGAAATGGTCGCAAACTTAGGTGCAGTACTGCATTTTAGCTTGGGAGTGAAGTATTTTGCCAACAGTAAACTTGGCAAAGTATTGACCGTGATGGTTTGCTGAAAGAAGTCTGCGTCGAGCGAGCTAAGATTCTTCTCAGGACCTTTCTCTTGGGTGTGCAACATACCAACACAGTTCACCAACCAATCGACGTGTTCAATCTGCTCACTGAACGCTTTTACCTGCTCGTCTTGCGATACATCCACTTGATGCCAAACGACATTTGGGTGTTGCCAATCTGGTTGCTGCTTACGATAAGTGGCATGCACGCGCGCTTGAGGGAACCGAGCTGCGGCTTCTCTCACCACTGCCAAACCAATTCCACCATTGCCACCGACGATGAGTATTTCCATCACAAGTTCTCCACGTTTTCTATGTAGTGCTCTGCGGTATCAAGAATCGCTTGGCGTTGCTGTTCTTCCATGTTGTCCCAAGAGCGGAAAATCATCCCGATTCGTGGATTGGCTGCGAGGCGCTTGTCGTGCTTGTTCATAAAGCGCCAATAAAGGCTGTTAAACGGACACGATCCTTCCCCACTCCTCGCCTTATTGTCGTAATGGCAACCCTTACAGTAGTCGCTCATTTTGTTGATGTAAGAACCACTCGCCGCGTAAGGTTTGGTGCCAACAATGCCGCCATCCGCAAACAATGCCATGCCACGTGTGTTCGGCATTTCGACCCATTCAATCGCATCAACATAGATACCGAGATACCACTCATCCACTTGATCTGGGTCGATCTCGGTTAGCAAGCAAAAGTTACCAGTGACCATCAATCGTTGGATGTGGTGTGCGTACGCGTAATCGAGGGACTGCCCAATCGCATTGCGCATACAAGCCATTTTAGTTTCACCATTCCAGAAGAAATCTGGCAGCTTTCTTTCTGCGCCCAATTCGTTGTTTTTCGGGTAATGAGGCATGTTCGCCCAATAGACCCCTCGAATGTACTCTCGCCATCCTAAGATTTGGCGAATAAACCCTTCAACTTGAGAAATGTCGATGTCCGCGTTGGAATGAAATGCCTTGAGTGAAGCATCAATGACTTCTCTCGGGTGCAGTAATTTGCTGTTAAGCGAGAATGAAATTCGGCTGTGATACAAGCTCCACTTAGCGTCGTGCTGGCCTGTCATGGCATCTTGAAAACGTCCGAATAACGGCAGACAGACTTGGCAGAAATGCGCGAGTAAAGAGAGGCTTTGCGCGCGATTAATCGGCCACAACAAGTCCCCTTCGAGATTTCCGATGGTTTTGATGTCATGTCGTGCCAGCCGCTCAATAATGCCGTGGATGTCAGTACTGAACATCAAAGGTTGTGGCAGTTGTTCAATGTCTTTGGCTTTGAGCTTGTTACGATTATTGGCATCGTAATTCCATTTTCCGCCGACGGGCTTTCCGTCTTGCATCAAGATGTCGAAGCGCTTGCGCATACGGCGGTAAAAGTGCTCCATCATGATGTGTTTACCTTGAGGAAACTGCGATTCTATTTCCTCAAACGGCAACAAAAAATGTTCCGAGTCGACACAACGCGTCACGACCCCATCAAGCTTTAGTTTGGCTAACTGCTCCAGAAGACGGTATTCATCCGGGCGTTGATATTCAAACTTACTTGCACCAACTTCACTCGCGTAGTGTTGCAAGACTTGCTCAAGATCGTCGAAGGATTGTGTGTCATCCAACGTGAGGTGCAGAACTTGGTGACCTTCACTCTGACGCTCTTTCGCAAACTGTTCCATTGCGGAAAAGAACGCACACACTTTCTGAATATGATGCGTGACGTAAGTATTCTCTTGCTTGAGCTCCGCAATCAGGTAAAGCACTTGCTCATCCGGTTGCTGAAACCAAGAGTGCTCACTGTTAAGTTGATCGCCCAAGATCAATCGTACGGTTTCAAATTGCATTACGGTTTCTCCGATGACGAAGCTTTGTCACTGCTGCCCATCACAATCGGCCAATCGACCATGTCTACACTATCCAAATGCGCGCCAGGACAACGACCTTGCCACCTATCGATGAACTCCATGTGCGGGTCGTACATTTCGGTTTGCTTTTCGAGGTTGAATTGTCGTGAACCACGCGGATCAGCACCAACGCCTGCTAAGTATTGCCAATTTCCCCAGTTTGATGCCACATCGTAATCGACCAGTTGTGACTCAAAGTACGCCGCGCCATAACGCCAATCGAGGCCAAGCTCATGCACCAAACAACTGGCAACTAACTGTCTGCCACGATTCGACATATAACCCGTTTCATTAAGTTGGTGCATACACGCATTGACGATAGGAAATGGCGTTTCACCTTTCTTCCATTGTTGGAAACGGTGCGCGTAAAAGCTAGTGAGTGGTGCTTGATTTTGGATGCCACCGAATCGGAACAGCTGCCGCTTGTATCGACGGGCATACCAATAAAAGTATTCACGCCAAAGCAGTTCGAAGTAAATCCAATAGGTTGAATCATTTGCACCACTCTCCGCTTCATAACGTTTCAACATGGCATAAATAGTTTTCGGAGAAACGCACCCATGAGCTAGCCAAGGAGAGAACTTAGTGGAGTAATCCATGCCATCTAAACCGTTGCGTGTTTGTTTGTATTCACTGGCTAGTGTGGAAGCAAAATACTGGCGACAATGTTCAAGCCCGCGGCTTTCTCCACCATGAAACGCAGCTTTTGTGTCAAAGTAATATGCAGTAACGGAAGGAAGATTCACACCTAAAGGAATTGGAGGTAACGAACGGATACTCTCGTGGGGCCGAGAGATGTCTAAACCTTCAACTTGCTTTCTAAACTGCGTGAAAGTGGTAGGCAGATTGCTCAAGTCAAATGGCAGTTGTTCTTCCCTTAACAGGGTCCGGATTGCTTGCTGTTTTATTTTTACATGAGAAGCGCCTTCAGCTACGCGATCTAACGCTTGTTGCTCATCCGAACCGGGAAAGGCGTCAGCATATATATGTGTGACGCCGAAGCGATTAACAGCATACTTGATTGCTTGATCGGGCGTTAGTTCAACCGCCCATAATCGCTGACCAAGGTGATTCAAAGATTGATTGAGTTCACTAAGCGATGAGTCGAGAAACTGCAATTTCGCGCGCCCGAAAGAGGCTTCCTGCGCAAAGTGATGCAAGTAAGGCGTCATTGAAGGGTAGCAATACAAGCAAATTAACTCGTCCATTTCTACACTGGCGCTTTTCAACAGTGGGTTGTCGTGCAATCGCAAGTCGTTCGTGAACCAATAAAGTCCTATTTTCTTTTTCAATTCGCACCCTCAGATGTTAATTCTTCGTCTACGAGTTCTTTTCACGGAGACCCTGACGTTAAGCCTTTTGATTTACTTGCTTTTATACGAAAACGAGAGTTTGACGATCATTAGGTTACTAGCGTTTACACGGAATCCATTTGCTGGATATCTCAAAACACGCAATACCACCAAATGCCTGTACATGTTTCATACTGATATTTTATAAAATTTGAATCCAACGGTATTGATCACGATCTTAATCACTCATTTTCTATATAAACCATGCAAAAGTGATAAAAATTAAAGCGACATTAGTTAATATCCGTTAATCTAAGCCCAATCCCATTTTGCTAGTACCATCGCAGAAATGACCGACGAGTTTAAGAAATCAACCGCTAATTTAAAAAAAGCGGTCCCACTGATGATCAAAAACCATGTTGCTGCCACGCCAGCCAACTACGCGCTTTGGTATACCTACGTTGACAAGACCATTCCAGAACTCAACTTTGAGTTAGACACGGTGTTAGAAAACTACGGTATTTGCCCGCCAGCAACCAATAAGCAGCTTTACAACAACTATGTGGCCAGCAAAGCAGAAACCAGCCTTGAAGATCTTAGAACCAATGTAGAAGTTCTGCTACATGAAGTATCCAGTTCAATGAGCGATACGATTTCAGATACTTCCTCCTTTTCTGAGATGGTAGACAAAAGCTTTAATAAACTGGAAAAAGTTGAGGACAATAGCCTAAGCATTGAAGAAGTGATGGTGGTGATTCGTCAACTTGTCGCAGAGTCACACGAAATTCGTCACTCAACAAAGTTTTTGAATAGCCAATTGACTAACGCGAGTGAAGAAATTTCTCGCCTCAAAAACCAATTGGCTGAAGTACAGCAAGATGCGTTGTTCGATGGTTTGTCAAACCTATACAACCGCCGAGCATTTGACAAAGATCTCTCTTCACTTATTGCATCAAATCAGGCAATGACCTTAATCATGCTTGATATCGATCATTTCAAATCATTTAACGATAATTACGGGCACCTTTTTGGCGATACAGTATTAAAAGCCATTGCCCGCCGGCTACAACAAAGCTGTCGAGATGGGATATGTGCGTACCGTTTTGGTGGTGAAGAATTCGCGTTAATTGTACCTAACAAATCTCTGCGAATTGCTCGCCAATATGCAGACACACTACGCCGCATGATAGAAAAACTGCGTATCAGAGATAAGCGCTCAGGCACACAAGTTCACAGCATTACCGCTTCTTTTGGGGTAGCAGAGTTTGAGCCGGGTGATACGCCTGAAGCCTTAATCAATAAAGCCGATAAACAGCTTTATGAAGCAAAACAACTCGGTCGTAACCGCGTGATGCCAATTTAAATAAACTGGCTAAGCGAAAACGACTTTTATGATGAAAAAGAAAACCCCGCGCTGTAAAGTGCGGGGGTTTTGTATCCAATCATGAGTATCTTAATCGACGCTGTAACAGTAACTTAGAATGTAGTCGTCACCATTTTTTGCGGTATATTCTTTATCTTCACTGCATGCCATCGGCTTACCTTTTTTGTCGCCTTTGATTAGACTTATCCAATGGCGCATCGCGGTTGGTGCATTGCCAGTTAGTTCAGGATGAAACGTCGTGCGAGTTTCTAATTGAATATCGTCAATGTCCACTAATTCCACGCAACCAGTGCCTTTGTGACAGCCAAACAGCACTTCTACATGATTGCCCGAATCATCTTTAAACAAAATCGACTTTGGATCTTCCTTTCCACCAGTGTACGCCACAAAATGTTTCGGGCTTTTCAGGCCGCTGTGTGTACCGTCTTTGAAATAAGCCAAAACATGGCGGTAATCAATCACGTAACTTGATACATCTTGGTGCGACCCGTTCTCCAATGGGAACATGCGGTCAAGGAGTTGCTTCGCTTTTACTTGTTTCTCACTCTGCTGCTCAGCACTTACCGCTTCGACGGCAAATACGGCTTCAGCGATAAATGGGCGTTGTTGTTGTTGCATCTCTTTTTTATCGAAGTTCAGCATATTCATCGTCATATCCTCGCACTTAAAAACTCGTCCTAGAGTAAAAACTTAAATCCTTTATTTAAGTTTCAGGCAATTCTGTGAAGTGGATGGTTAATTTCCTTGCCTGCTCATTATGTAGACTAGCGAAATATTGACTACAATTTCACAACAAAAATTTTACAATGTGAATTTTACAAAATGTCTGTGTCAAAAAGCCTTATTCGTCAGTCTCATTTTCTTGGTACGAAAATTCGTAACCTAAGAAAAAACAACCATTTAACGATGGAAGATTTGTCTGCCCGTTGTGTAAGAATTAATCCAGAGTACGCTCCTTCGGTTTCTTACCTTTCGATGATTGAGCGCGGAAAACGCGTACCGAGTATCGATATGCTCGAAGTGATCGCGGAAGTTTTTCAAAAAGATCCGGCGTGGTTTTTAGATGATGAACCCGAATTAGAAGCCATCACACCCAACAAAGGAAATCGTGGCGGGATTAGTGGCATGGCGTTGGAGCCGAGCTTCCTGTTTTCCAATGATATTCTTCAAATCGCGATACCAGAAATGCTCTCCCAAACAGGTATCACGGGGCGTCAATTCGCCCACTTACTGATCCGCGCACACCAAGAAAACCATCAAAACCATTTTCCTGATTTAGAGCGCGCCGCCGAAGAGGTCGGCTTGAAGCGGCTGAATCTATCTGTAGAAGATCTCGTAGACATTGCAAAGAGTATGGGATTGGATATCCGCTGGGTAGATCGAGCGCCACAAGATGTGATTGATGAACTGGGCGTCAGCGCCAAACAGTTGATTACGTCTTTCATGGAGCCACCTGGGACTATTTATCTCAATAAACGAATGCGTGACTATCCAACCCGATTGAAGTATGACTTGGCGGTATATATCGGCCATCGAGTGCTCCATAGCAGCGATGCAATGAATAACGTTTTATCTATCGGGCATCAAAACAATTGGGAGCAAATGGACAGCCCTGTGTCGAACTCTGAACTCAATTCGCAAGATATCCTGCAAGCTTGGCGTGATTTTGAGTCCAGCTTCTTTGCCGGTGCCCTACTCTGCCCCAAAGTACCCTTTCGTCAGTTGCTTGACCGTTCTGGTTATGAGATTGATGTTCACAAAAAGGCGGGGGTTTCTCCTTCCGTTGCAATGCGTCGCATGACGGTGGTCTCGCCTTACCCGCATTGGCACTATTTTGATGCCTATGGCCCCGGCAAGTTAAAAGCAGTGTATCGAGGAAATGGTATTCCATTGCCTTGGGGCAACATGCGCAAAGTAAACGACCCTTGCCAGCACTGGGCGGTATTCCGACGCCTTTCCCAGCCTTTGGATACAAGTTCAGCGCAAATTTCGATTTTAAATGTTGGTGACGAGCCACGTATCTACTGCTGCGAATCGGTCAACGTATTTGATCCTGCGGGGAATAATCGCGTGCTATGTGCCGGTATTGATCTTAACCCTGCCATTTCTGCACAAGGTGGCGATGCCGTTTCCATAGCGGAAGAACTTAAGTCCCTTTGTGTCGCTTCCGGCGGAAGTAGTGTTATTCCTCCCCACATCAAAAAAGACTTAACGACTATCGCTAAGATATTAAACATCAACTGGATAGAGCGCGGGATTCAAACCCAAACAAGGTTGATCTGCTCCAGAGGGGCGGTTTGTCCAAGACAACCTAGTTGTTACAGCAAGTGCGGAGAAGCTGATGAGACGGGCAACGACGTGAATATCATCGGTCTTTAGAAAGAAAAAACGCCAATCACAATATACGTGATTGGCGGTATATACTTGTGAACAATTTGTATTCACTAACAACGTCAGTTGGCTAGGTGACCCTCGGCTTAATAAGGGTCACTCTAAGTAAAGCACGATGCGTGCCAACTTTTAAAAAGCCGTTTTTTAGTAGATCCAGATGCATATCGTTGCTTTATTAACCATTAATTTCGCAAACTGCATTTGCAAAATGCAATATTATGCAAATATGCCACTTAATGCACTGCTAATAACGACTCTCTCAGCAAAGTGTCTGTGAACATATGAAGTCACATATTCTTGCACCTCAATGATGATGAGATTTCGGGCTCCCAACTTTACCATTCTTCTAACCCCTTATTGAAACTGGGTTCAGGCTCATCCGCCATGCTTTTGTTGATACATTCTCTCATCGGCTATTTTCATCATTTGCTCAGGAGATGACATTTTCGGGTCAAATATCGCGTACCCAATACTGGCTTTCAAATAGATAAGCGTTTCATCGTAAATGACGGGCGTCGAGCATAGCGCTAATCGAAGTTTTTGTAGAAGGGACTGAACATTTTCTTCCGTTCCTGGGTGATGAACTACAACTAAGAACTCATCACCGCCCATTCTGGCCACGATGTCTGATTTACGCAGAGAGCTTTTTACCCTTTCAGCCGTAGCGATTAAAACTTTGTCACCTGCGTCGTGACCATAGGTGTCGTTAATGTGTTTAAACCTATCTAGGTCAATATTAATTAAGGCGAAGCTATAACGCTTTTTATAACGTTTCGCTATTTCAAACTGCTGCTTGTAAAACTTCATAAAATAGCGACGGTTTGGTAAATGCGTGAGTTCATCGTGTAAAGCTCTGTCATCTGCAATGGTATACAGTCGATAAATGGCGAACAGCGCGAGGCTAAGTGCGAATATAATGGGATAGCCGATTACTCTAGCTAAATGCAACTGATGCCAAGAGATTTGGCGATCAGCTTTGCCTCCAGAGAAAACCACCATACTCCACCCACCATAAGGAAAATGAACCATCTCTTTTGCATATGCCATGCTATTTACACTTTGCGCGCCAAAGAAAGCATCACCAAATGAGCCACCGCTATCGTAACCACGGATCATTAAAGGGTAACGATACGAGAAATCAATTACGCCGGTTTCTCTCATCAGAGCATCGAAATCAATCACCGCACTGATCACTCCCCAGTAGTCCTGATTCATTGGAGGATCAAGAAAAACAGGCACACGCACGATCAAACCTCGGCCACCTTGAATCAAAGTCACTGGCCCTGCGATGAAAATTTCTTGTACATCCTTGGCTTTTTGCACCTGTACCCACTGCTGTGGCACTGCGCGGTAATCAAGGCCGATTAGGCGCTCATTACCTTGGCGTGGAAATACATGACTAATTACATCATTTTTCGCGATACCGATGATTGTAATATGTTTACTTTTATTTAGGATTCGGTGAGCGGCGATACTCAATTCTTCTTCTTGGTTTTTAGGAAGTAACGTAATGAGTGTCGCTAAAGTACTGGCTTTGTAGATATCCGCCATAAGTACCGCTTCCAAATTGGAACGGAGAATGGAAAGTTGTTCTTTGGCCTCAACTTGAACTCGCTCTTTGTGAAGCTCTTGCTGGTTTCGATTTAACAGCTCGATAACCCCAATACACAAAGCGAAAAAGGTGAGGAAGAACAATGCAAAATAGCATCGCTTTCTGGGTAAATAACGCATTTTCTCCCCACAACTCGTATACAACTACGAGATTTTTTATTTATTGTTAAAATTCTTATTATCACAAGAATAACCAATCATAATCAGAAAGGTAACAGTGATTGACAACTTTTATGTTTTAGGTGTGAGATGATGCATCAACAAGGCGATTTATTTGGCGGCGATCTATGGCAAGAAGTAGAAAGAGGAAAACTTTATTATGATCCTCATTTTCTTAGCCATCTTGAGGCGGATAATTACTTTGACCAACTTCGAAAAACACTACCATGGCACCAAGAACACATTACTATGTTCGGCAAGTCAGTACTTCAACCTCGCTTACAAGCGTGGCACGGTGATGCAGCATATACTTACTCAGGCTTAACCATGCAGCCTCACCCTTGGACTCCTGAGTTAACTCAGTTGAAAGTGCGTTGTGAATCAGTTGCTGATGTCACTTTTAATTCTGTTCTCGCTAACTTATATCGACACGGCCAAGACTCAATGGGCTGGCACCAAGATAATGAACCAGAGTTAGGTAGAAACCCTGTTATCGCATCTTTGAACTTAGGTGAAACACGTCGATTTTTGCTTAGAAATTTACATTGTAAAACTGAGATTGAATACGAGCTTTCTCACGGCTCCTTACTGATTATGGCTGGCGAGCTCCAGCATCACTGGAAGCACTGCGTACCAAAAACCGCGAAAACCAAAGATGAACGTATCAACCTGACTTTTAGGCAAATTTTTAACTATTGACTCAGCTTTTACATTCTCAATTAATATTGATGGTAGGTTTAGGTTCAGGACTTCATAGGGAATGGATTTATGCGTATTAAACCTCTTAGCTTAGCGGTCTTACTCTCTTGCTCACTTACCTTTGCAGCTCAGGCATCACAGGAAGAGGTACCGCTTCTCGATAATACTCAATCAGCGCAGTTGATTCGTAGTACCTACGAACAGGAACTGTTCACTTTCCCGGCGTTTAAAGAGGGCCATTTTGGCTTACGCATGTACCGCCAAACATTAGATGAGAAATATCACTCTGCCATTTGGACCGACATGGCACAAGTAGCCAGCCGGTTAAACCAATTTGCTAATGAAGTTGTTGAACCAGAAGACATCATTCTCTATTCATCTCAAAGGCTGACCACGTATCAAGAGAAAGAAACCGAACGAGGGCAGCGACGCTATACCGTGACTAAACACCATCCTGAGTACCTTTATCTTGGTGTGGATTTGCTTGGCGCAATGGCAAGAGCAAACGAATATGGCCTACAACATAAACAAGACAAAACGCTGAGAAAAATTATTAGGCGCTACGATTTCTCGCGTTACGTTACGGACAAAGAGATGATAGAGGCATGGGCAGCTCAGCTTGCAAACCAAGTCTACTGGCTTCGTCAGTTAGGAGAGCAAGATGTGGTCGAGGAATTCACTCAAACCTTCCGTGACACCTACCCCGACGATAAAGATAAGATGCTTTCAGCTCAGCAGTATTGGAACAAACTCTATGGTATGACGCACATCATCTTTGCCGATTCACAGTATTATCAGGAGCGAGTAAGCGAGAAGAAACACCAATGGATTTATGATTACTTTCGCAACAATATCGACACTATCCTACTGCGCGCCAAAGAAGACGTGATTGCGGAAGTCGGCATTTCGTTTTTGTTAGCAGGCTTGGACCATGATCCGGTCGTAAAGAAAACCCGCCAAGCCATTCGTCACGCAATCAACGCAGAAAAAGGGATGATTCCGTCGGTCGACGGTAACTTTGATCTCAAGTACGGCGAACACCGTAACGTGCTAGCCATCATGCTGCTCGATTGGAAAGGGGTACATAAAGCGCCAACTTATCAAGAGCACCCAGAGGCTTTTAAATCGATACCTTACGGCTTAATGCCCAAGCCTTAGAAATAACAAAACCCGCCATTTAGGCGGGTTTTTAGTGTGTATCTTCAATCTAAATTAGAGAGAGATAAAAATGCCCGCTAAGCACGCACTCATCAGGTTAGCGAGTGTACCAGCAGCAACCGCTTTTAGGCCTAGACTTGCAACATCTTTGCGGCGCTCAGGTGCCATCACGCCGATAGAACCCAACTGAATCGCAATTGAGCCAATGTTCGCAAAACCACACAACGCAAAAGTGATAATAATTTGAGTATGCTCAGACAGTGTCGCTTTGTGCTGCACAAAATCGATAAACGCAACAAACTCATTCATCACCACTTTCTGACCAATGTATGAACCCGCAGCTAGGATTTCGTGGCTTGGCACACCAATCAACCATGCGAGAGGTGCAAACAAATAACCAAAAATCGCTTGTAGCGTTACGCCAGAGAAACCAAGTATCTCACCCAAGTTTTCTAGCCCCGTGTTCACCATCGCGATAACACTCACGAAAGCGATAAGCATGGTACCAACAGCAACAGCAACTTTCATACCGCCCATAGCACCGCTTGCTAGCGCATCAATTACGTTGCTTTCTTCTGATTTATCTAGCTCAATATTGTTGTAATCGCTTGGCGTTTGACGCTCAGGAACGATAATTTTTGCCATCATCAAACTACCTGGCGCTGCCATAAAGCTTGCCGCGATCAAGTATTTGAGGTCGACACCCAAACCAGCATAACCACCAAGCACACTGCCCGCCACTGAAGCCATACCACCAGCCATCACGGCAAACAGTTCAGAGCGAGTCATGTTAGAAAGAAATGGACGAATAAGAAGTGGTGACTCGCCTTGAGATAAGAAGATGTTCCCTGTTGCAACCAAAGACTCTGCTTTACTCGTACCCAAGAACTTCTGGATAGCGCCGCCAATAAATTGAATCACTTTTTGCATAATGCCCAAATAGTAAAGGGCGGAGATAAGAGCACTGAAGAAGATGATGATAGGAAGGACACGAATAGCGAAGATAAAGCCAGAAGAAGCGAGGTCACCAAAGAGGAATTTAATCCCTTCATCAGCAAAGCTGAGTAGCCCCGCGACCCCATTACTTAAACTCGCCAGCGCCGCTTGACCCAACGGGAAATAGAGCACCAAAGCAGCAAACCCCATTTGTAGCATCAAGGCGCGAGATACAGTTTTCCAATTAATGGAAGAACGACCCTCAGAAAGTAGGAAAGCACAACCTAGCAGTGCAACAATACCAAATAGACTAAATAGAACACTCATGAGCTGGACCTACTAAACGTTGAAAAAGAAAAAAGAGCCAAAGGAATTGGCAGAAGAAAGGGACAACGCAGCGAGTGATAACTCACTTTTAGATCCAGAATGTAGACAGAACGAATAGTTCGACATCTTATTTTTACCTTATACAAGCAATTGAACGTAGCTGGTCCGGTCCGTGGGGTCATTCACTGCTGGCGAGCATGTTGCTTGGCCTGCTCCATGTGACGGCTTGTATGGGTAAGGGTCCTGAACAACTAAACCCTAATTCCCGCTTAAACGGGACGCAAGTATAGCCAACAAAAAGAGATATTCATCACATTTATTTACGCAAACGTTCAAGCGTTCAAAATTTAGGCAAAAGTACTCTTTTGTCGTCATACTATTAATAAAAGTAAGGGCATAAGGATAGGCGTTGATGGTAAAAAACATAAAAGTGACCAATAAATATGCAATCAAACTCGAAAGAGCCAAAATTCGTCATTTTGCTCTCGCCAACAGGTGGATTTTGGTTATACAATTCGCGTTGCTTCTTTCGAGGCCTCTGAGTATTCAGAGCATCATGATGCCGAGATGGTGAAATTGGTAGACACGCTAGCATGAGGTGCTAGTGCCTTTGGTGTGAGGGTTCGAGTCCCTCTCTCGGCACCATTATCCTTCTTCCCTAATTTTGTTCGAGTGTAATGCAAAGTTCTAAGCAGGCAAGACAGTCTACAGATGCTAATCAACTTCTGAGTGAGCTTGCGGTTCACGCTTTATTACACCTGCACTTTAAAATTCACGCGTCCTCGCATGGCCTCTCCCTTAAAGAACGTAATGACTTACTTCAGAAATGGCTGAAACCAAAACTGAAGAGTAATCGCTATAAGCTGATTAAAAAGCCGTTAAAATCTTTGACTCAGCAGGCAAAAGGTGAGAACGGAAATCTGGAAGCATTACTCGAGCGCTGCGTCGGTGCAGACAAACCCAGCAACCCTCAACCCGATCTAGATAGCTACTTGCTGCTGATCAACGAGATTGAGAAGAAACTGGGGACTACCGTGTTATTATCTCGACCGGAAGACGTCGACTTATCTCACGACCAACACGGCTGTTTGCTGTGTGTGCTTTCTGAGAACTTAAATCAGCACTTCGATGATAATAACGCCCTAATCGCTCCTATTTCGATGCTGTTCCGCGGACCAATGAGTCAACGTTCACTTTTTCTTGGCAGCATTTACGCCAGTGGTACCTTCAATTATGAAGTGCAGTATCAAGACGACCAGTTCGTTCGCATCACATTAGAGTTGGCGTAAGTGTAACGCTAAGAAATAAACGAATCGAAAAAGGCCGCGAAACTCGCGGCCTTTTGCTTATCTAGATTTAAACTTGAGTTAATCGATCTCTTTAAATCGAGCAGTAAAGTGGCGCAGCACTGGTGGCTCGTACTCGAAAGTGAGCCCTTTTAACTCATGTGCACGATTTTTCAGTTCGATAATCGCATCCGCAATGTAATCCATATGATCGTTTGTGTAGACACGACGTGGAATAGTCAAACGCATCAACTCAAGCTCTGACGCTTTTTGTTTACCCGTTTCCGGATCTCGACCAAGCAGCAACGATCCTATCTCTACTGCTCGAATACCCGCTTCCAAGTACAAAGCATTACACAATACCTGCGCAGGAAACTGATCCGCTGGAATATGTGGCAAAATCTTAGCGGCATCCACAAACACCGCATGACCACCCGTTGGGTATTGAATCGGAATACCGCCTTCACGTAAGCGCTCACCTAAGTATTGAACTTGGCTAATTCTATAGTGAAGAAAATCCTCATCCGCGGCTTCATACAAACCGCGAGCGAGCGCTTCCATATCACGCCCAGCCATGCCGCCGTATGTTACAAATCCTTCCATGGGTACGCAGCGTGTCTGCACCGCCTGGAACAACTCCTTATGATCACGAATACAACACATGCCACCAATGTTTACCATCGGGTCTTTCTTAGCTGACATGGTGAGCATATCACCGTACTGGTACATCTCACGGATGATTTCCAGAATTGATTTATTCTCGTAACCCGCTTCACGCTGCTTGATAAAGTAGGCGTTCTCACAGTAACGAGCCGAGTCAATCACCACTGGAATATCGTACTTGGTTGCAATCTCGTACACACTGCGCATGTTTTCCATCGACACAGGCTGACCACCGGAGCTATTACAAGTAATCGTGGTGATAATTGCACAGATGTTATGCGAACCGTGCGCTTCAATTGTTGCCACCAGCTTATCGATATCAAAATTGCCCTTCCAATCATAAGGCGTAGTGGTGTCGAATGCTTCTTCCGTTACCACGTTAATCGCTTTACCGCCATTGAGTTCAATATGACCCGCTGTGGTATCAAAATGGTAGTTCGAGATAAATACTGGCGTTTCGCCACCACGCACCTGACGCATACGCTCAATCAAAGCGGGGAACAAAATTTGCTCGGCACCACGCCCTTGGTGTGCAGGCACGGTGAGCTTATAACCGAAGAAGTGCTCCACTGCATCACACAGGTTGTAGTAATTTCGACTCCCCGCATAGGATTCATCCCCCATCATGATACCAGCCCACTGATTATCACTCATGGCACCAGTGCCTGAGTCAGTCAGCAAATCGATATAAACATCATCACTACGAAGAAGAAATGGATTATAGCCCGCTTCTTTTAACGCGACTTCACGGTCTGCCAAAGTCGTCATTTTGATTGGCTCAACCATTTTGATACGGAAAGGTTCTGGAATACGTTTCATTGTTAATTTCCTTATACGCATTGCCCTACGCAGTTTCACGTAAGACTAAAAAACAAATAGATAGAATGCTTTTCAATGCGATTGCATTGAGGAAATCAACGAGAAGAGATTTTACTAAGAAGAGACAAGCAGTAGTCTAGGTTATACCAGAACGACAGCACCAAACGGCTATCGAGAATATCCTTTATTCTCATCGTCTTCGTCCTCCTGATAAAAATAAAAAGTCAGAAACCCCATGTCTCTGACCTTTTCAATATAGTGCAGTTTTCAATCAATTTTCAGTGAGGTCACCCTCATTTTAAGAAGGTCTCGCCCTTTTCATTCTGCGTTTGATATTACTTTCTTTGACTAGGTAATCGAAAAGTGGCGCGAATAAGTTAGCAAATAGAATAGCTAACATGATGCCTTCTGGATAAGCCGGGTTCAGCACTCGGATAAAAATCGTCATCACGCCGATTAATAGTCCGTATGCCCATTTCCCGTTATTGGTAAAAGCTGCCGAGACAGGGTCTGTCGCCATGAAGAAGGTACCAAACGCAACCCCACCAATCACGAAGTGCCAGTAGAACGGCATGGAGAACATGGGGTTAGAGTCTGAACCGATCGCATTCAATAGTAATGAAGCTCCGATTAAACCGACCAACACGCCCGCAACAATTCTCCACGATGCAATCTTCATAAAGATGAGAACCAAGCCTGTTAGTGCGATCAACAACGTGGAGACTTCACCCATCGAGCCTGGTAAATTACCAACAAAAGCATCTCCCCATGAAATTGGCTCTCCCGTCATATTATTTATCAAAGCACTTTGCCCTCCTTCATACCATTGGCTAAGTGGAGTAGCGCCAGAGTAACCATCAGCCGCGACCCACACGGCACCACCGGACATGTTGGCAGGATAGGCAAAGTATAAGAACGCGCGCCCTGCTAAAGCTGGATTTAGGAAGTTTCGTCCAGTACCACCGAAAATCTCCTTCGCCACAACAATACCGAAAGTGATACCTAAAGCCGCTTGCCATAGTGGAATTGTCGGAGGAAGGATCAGCGCAAAGAGTATAGAGCTGACAAAAAAGCCTTCATTTACCTCATGCTTTCGCACAATAGCAAACAGAACTTCCCAGAAACCACCAACGATAAACACCGTCGCATAAACCGGGAGAAAGTAAGTAGCACCAAGCCACATTTTACTTCCCCACCCCGCTTGTGAAACCGCATCTAACGAGCCCCATACCCAACTCAGTTGCCATGAAGAAACAAGCGCTTGCTGAGCTGAGGCTTGATCCATTCCATACAACAAGGCATCACTCGCTTGCTGGCCTATGTTGTACATACCCCAGAACATGGCAGGGAAGACCGCCAACCACACCATGATCATAATACGTTTTAAATCGATGCTATCTCGAACGTGAGTCATGCCCTGGTTTACCTTACCAGGCGTGTAAAAAATGGTTTCGACAGCTTCGAAAAGTGGGTAGAACTTGTGATACTTCCCACCTGGACCAAACTTAGGTGTCGCTTTCTCAAAGTAATGTTTAAGGCTCATAACGCTCCTCCTTTATCTAAAAGATGGTACGCACATGTGTAAAAAGCGATCGTTTTTTAATCTCTTCGTCTTCCTTCTTCGTACTTCACCTTGTTCGCCACTCTTCTGTCTCCTCTTTAAATCCGGCGAACAGTTTATCCAACGAAAAAGGGACCGCTCATGGACACACTCGCCATTGACCTAGCTAGATTCCAATTTGCCTTTACTGTCTCTTTCCACATTATTTTTCCAGCTTTTACGATTGGTTTGGCAAGTTATCTCGCTGTATTAGAGGGCTTGTACCTAAAAACGGGCAACAAACAGTACATGCAAATCTATAAGTACTGGCTCAAAATCTTTGCCATCAGTTTTGGTATGGGTGTGGTGAGTGGCATCGTGTTGAGCTATCAATTCGGTACTAACTGGAGCGTGTTTGCCGACAAAACAGGCCCAATCCTAGGCCCGCTGATGGGTTATGAAGTTTTTACTGCGTTTTTCCTCGAAGCGGGGTTTTTAGGCGTGATGCTTTTCGGTATGGATAAGGTGGGTAAGAAGCTTCACTTCGCCGCGACTTGCATTGTTGCATTCGGGACGTTTTTGTCTGCGTTTTGGATACTTTCGGTTAATAGTTGGATGCAAACACCAGCGGGCTATAGTATCAACGAAGCCGGACAGTTTATCCCAGAAGACTGGTGGGCGATTGTCTTCAACCCTTCTTTTCCTTACCGGCTCGTTCATATGTTGCTCGCCGCTTACCTTACTACTGCCTTTGTTGTAGCTGGCGTTGCCGCTTACCACTTACTAAAAGCAAACCATAACCCTCTAGCCAGAATTATGTTCTCGATGGCAATGTGGATGGCTGCCATCGTGACACCAATTCAAATCGTTGCTGGAGACATGCATGGATTAAACACCCTTGAACATCAACCCGCCAAAGTCGCCGCGATGGAAGGGCACTATGAGTCTCACCAAGGCGCGCCATTGATCCTCTTCGGTATCCCTAACGATGAAGAAAAACGTATGGAATACGCACTGGAAATCCCCAAACTCGGTAGTTTGATTTTAACTCATGACCTCAACGGTGAAGTGAAGGGGTTAGATGCTTTTCCAGAGGAGGAACACCCTCCTGTATCTATCGTTTTCTGGTCTTTCCGAGTAATGGTCGCGCTTGGTTTTGGCATGCTTGTTATTGGTTTGTGGAGCCTTTGGCTAAGAAAACGTCGCAAACTTTTTGATTCAAGGGCACTTCAACGTATTTGTGTCCTGTTTGCCCCAGCGGGGTTTATTGCAGTTTTAGCAGGCTGGATAACTACCGAAGTCGGTCGACAGCCTTACACCGTATACGGTCTTTTAACCACAGCCAATTCGGCATCGCCTATTGATGCCGCCGCGGTGAGCGTCTCCCTGACGGCGTTCATCGTGGTTTACTTTGTGGTTTTTGGAGCTGGCTTCTTCTATCTCCTACGTTTGATGCGCAAGTCTCCAACTCGATATGAAGAAGGTCTAGATAGCCGACTTCCTGATGGCACGAAAACTGATGCCATCACACATTCTAACCATCTAACCTAGGAGCTAACTCATGGATTACGCATTAATTTGGTACGCTTTGATTGGGCTCGCCGTTCTGATTTATGTCGTGTTAGATGGCTTTGATCTCGGTATTGGTATCCTATTCCTCAGCGCTAATGACGATGAAGAGCGCGACATGATGATGAATAGCATCGCTCCTGTTTGGGATGGGAATGAAACTTGGCTAGTTCTTGGCGGTGGTGGGCTTTTTGCCGTGTTCCCCCTCGCCTACGCGGTCATTATGCCAGCACTCTATGCTCCTCTGATTTTAATGCTGCTCGGGTTAATTCTGCGCGGGGTTTCTTTTGAGTATCGCTTCCGAACACAACGCGGAAAGTTTTTATGGGATAGCGCTTTTTTCATTGGTTCACTCACCGCGGCATTGATGCAAGGCATTATGCTCGGAACCCTGCTCCAAGGTATAGAGGTTAGTGAACGAGCATACGCAGGTGGATGGTTTGATTGGCTTTCGCCATTTAGCGTATTTTGTGGCCTGGCGCTTGTTTGTGCTTATATTCTGCTCGGTTCATGCTGGTTATTAATCAAGCTTCCAGAAGAGCTGATGGGGCGCTATTACGTGGTCGCGCGACGATGGGGACTAGCGATGGTAGCCTGTATATTCATCGCCAGTTTGTGGCTGCCATTGAGCCAAAATATCGTATTTGAACGTTGGTTCTCATTACCAAACTCGCTACTGTTTTTCATTTTACCAATTATTGCAGCGGCACTTATTTGGCAGCTATTCAAAGCATTGCTCGACCACAAAGCCGTCCGAGCCTACGTTCTTGCGATCGGCCTGTTTCTTGTGTCCGCGATGGGTTTCGGTGTCAGTACATTCCCTTACTTGGTCCCATTCGCACTCACTTATCAAGACGTCGCCGCGCCAGATAAGAGTTTGGCATTTTTACTTGCCGGTGCGGTGGTATTACTTCCTCTGATCGTAGCCTACACGGCTTATTCGTACTGGGTTTTCCGCGGCAAGATGAAACGTGGAGAAGGATATCACTGATGAAACTAAAACCCATTTTGTGGTTCATTGGCATTTGGCTGGCAAGCGTGGTCGCCTTGTTTATCATCAGTTCGTTGATACGAACTGCGATATTGTAGGCCCAGAGTCTACTGCACCACATCTGAAGCCATTGAGGTCTATACTCAAGCAAGAGTAAAACAACGGAGTGTTTTTATGACCTTAAAGCGGTTTCTGGTAACTTTGATTCTTTTGACGGTTCCACTGTTTTCACCAAATGCATTGGCCGTAGACAAGCAGATGTCATCCGCCATGAAAAGTAAAATGCGGTCTATTTGCTCCGCAACAGACGAGCAGGGCCATTGGCAACTTGCTGAAGCAACTCCTGACGCCAGACGCTCACTCAACATGGTGCTTTATCAAATGAATGCCGATGATAAATTGAAAGCAATTCATGAGGTGAGAACGAAAATGGTCGGCGGCACCCATTATGCGTTTGAGTTCGAGTTGCAAGATGGTCAAGTCTGGAATGCAATTGTATTGCACAGTGCCCGAGGCGATTACATGATAGAAAGACACGCAAAGAAAGGGGAACTCTGCCCTAAATAGCAATAGACACTACAACTTTACAGCCGACACAATAAAGTCGACTGATTCAGTCGCCTTTATTGTTGGTATGTTTAGGTATCGCTTCAAAAGCTTGGGAAAAGTAATAGCTTTCAACCTGAGGCCTAACTAAATCACAAGCTAACCCAAGGTCATCATTTTTTGTGAAAGGTAAATGTTCTGACACTAATTCCTGGGAATCTTTGTCCACGGTCTGGAAAGATTCAACAATTCTAAGTGGCCAGTAAGCTTTATTCTCAGTAACAAGAAAAAAGTAATATTGGAGCTGCTCTCCATGAGTCACGGCATTGTTAATTTCACTTCTAATTTTAACCACTTCGATTTTGCTACCAACACAAGTGAAGTCATATGCATCAGTAATTTCCGCTTCCTTCGCGCCCGGAGTATATACCATATAATCCGATTCAAACTTATTATCAGTCAGAAAATAACCATCGTCGACACTAGTTAACTGAAAGGAAAATGCAGGGTAATGTACTATCAAACAAGCTCCAAAAGCCCTACTTAAAAATTTCTTTGAAAATACCTTTTTTATACAGTTCGGTAAATATCTCATGTCGTTGTCCATATGAATCTGTATTTTTATTAATAACCCTAGTAATACTATCAGTAACCGTTCTAGATGCTCCCTTATCGGCTTTTAAATATAGTTTATTCTTCAGCCAAAAAATCATAGCAGTCCTGATGGCATATTTAGGTTGAGCAACTAACTGGGGCGAAGAAGAGAAACTCGTATTTTCGTTCCAAATATTTGCGTGTATGCTTTCTGTCGCTAAATAGTTTCCTTTCCCTGTTAACTGTATCATTCCTCTACCGCGATATTTCCATCCATCTCCGGTACTTGCATCACCATTGCCTATTTTCATGGCATAGGCATTATTTGCTATCGCTTCTTGGTTTGCTTTTTGATTGATGGCATTTTTTCTCCCGTGCTTTTCAGCTAACGCCGGCCTATTCCGATAGACTCTGAAAGTGCTTTTCAATCCTTGAACTGAATAATTCAGGTTTTCCTCCATTCTCATTCCAGGACCAACCTCTTTTGCTAATTGAGCGACAAAGTGTGACAGTCTCAGTTCACTATCTAACTTACATTCAGAGATCTTCATAGAAAGTTCTTTGCTTATAATCACTAAATAGTCTTCTGAAACTTTAGTTTCATTCTTCCATACTTTTCTAAGGTGCTGTTTTGTAATCATAGTCCCTCCATCTGATGAAGATTAAAACTGAAAGAACAAAAAATCACCTATAAAATTTGAAGTTGACATTGTATTACGACACTTTAAAACCATTTCTTACATACTAATTACATTATTGTGCGGCAAATAACATACCAGTCAATATTCTAGAAAAGCATTCTTTTCGCTCATATATTTTAACATGGCTTTTTACTGTTAAACCGTCTCGGTTTTCGCCTCTATCTTCTCATTCACTTTATCGCAAATGTACTCTCCAATAGGCATTGCAGATGTCGCTGCAGGAGAGGGGGCGTTGCAAACGTGCAGGCTTCTTGCGCTCTCGGCAAACAAAAAGTCATGAACCAAGGTGCCATCGGATAACACTGCTTGCGCACGAATACCCGCAGGATATGGTTTGAGATCTTCTACCTTGATGCTTGGGCAATATTTGTTGACCAACTTGAGGTAGCCCGGCTTCCACCACGAGTTCTTAAACTCACCCAGTCCGGTTTTTAGATGCTTTTGTGTCACCTTCCAAAAGCCGGAGAAACTGAGCATTTGCATGGTATCTTGCAAGCTGAAGTTAACCTTGTCGTACCCTTCTCGCTTCCAGCCTTGCACCGCATTTGGACCAACGGTCACACTGCCATCAATCATGCGAGTCAGGTGGACACCTAAGAATGGCAAATCAGGGTCGGGAATTGGATAAATAAGATGATTCACCACTTGGTCGTGTTTGCTATCTAAGCGGTAGTATTCACCACGATAAGGGATGATCTGAAAGTTAGTTGGAATACCCATCATCTTGGTCATGCGATCCGCCATCAAGCCGCTGCAAGTAACCAAGAACTTGGTATTAAGTTGCATGGTTTGCCCGTCTGAAATGCAGGTCAGTTGAACTTCTTCATCCTTCTCTTCGGCAGCCACCACTTTGGTTCTCAGACTGATTTGACCGCCAAGCTTTTTAAACTCTTCCGCCATCTGCTCTGTGACCAAACGATAATCGACAATACTGGTGGTTTTGACATAAATCGCACCCAAACCTGTGATGTTTGGCTCAGCCAGCTTGAGTTGGACTTCATCGAGTAGCTTTACGTCGATGCCGTTGACATGGCAGCGCTCATAGAGGGCATTCATGCGTTCGATTTCTTGCTCATTGGTCGCAACCAGTAACTTGCCACAGTTCTCCACCGGAATATCGTGCTCGGCACAAAACGAAATGGTTCGCTCTACCCCACGCTTACAAAAATCCGCTTTTAAGCTGCCCGGTGCGTAGTACACCCCGGCATGAATCACGCCGCTATTGTGTCCGGTTTGGTGCTGGGCAAAACCGGACTCTTTCTCAACCAATAAAATGGATTTGTCTGGATGACGTTGCTGTAGTTGCCATGCTGTCGACACACCAACGATACCGCCACCAACAATGATGTAGTCATAGACTGATTTCATACGACCTCTTATAAAACCGATAGTTGAGATTGTTGCAATTTGAACTTGCGACCACTGTAAATGAACACCGCGACAAATACCGCGCAGCTTGCCACACGAACCAACATTGGGATGTCGTGCCAAACCAGCAATGTACCCACCACTACCAACAAGAGACGAGTCAGAATGTTTAGAGGACCTTCCAAGTAGCCTTCAATCGCACCAATCAATGCATAGGTTCCGATGATGGCGAAGAAGCCCACGGTAATTACCGACGTTACATCCCAACTTACTAAGCCTGTGTAGGCAATAAGTAATGGTACAAGATACAAACCCTTAGCGATTTTCCATGCCATCAAACCGGTACGCATTGGCGGTGTTTTTGCAATGGTTGCTGCTGCAAATGCGGTCAAACACACTGGAGGCGTAACGTTGCTGTCTTGCGATAACCAGAAGATGATGAGGTGAGCAGCCAGCAATGCCAAGCCTACCGCTTCCATACCCAAACTTTGCTCTAGTAGGGTTTCCATAAAGTCCGCGGGTACTAGCGCCACCATTTCTTTCGCAGTTTCCAACGCCATTGGTGCATTAAGCAGTTCCAGCTTTTCTGGCGCCGCCAACATGAAGATGGCTTTTGCTTGTTCAGGCAATTGACCTGACACCATCAATTCAAGCAGTTGGTTTTCCGCAATCAACTTGTAAAGCGCAGGGGCAGACAGTGTACCCAATACAATATACGCCGCTGTCACAGGTAAACCCATACCCAAAACAAGAGAAGCGAGTGCAATCAGAACGATCATGATGAACAAGTCACCATTCGCCCAACCATCGATCATCAATGAGAACGTGTTGCCGATACCCGTTGTGCTGATCACATTGATCACCAGACCAATCCCCACCAGCAATACGGCGGTTGTCGCCATGTTTTTCGCACCTTGTGAAAGTGCCTCGATGATCGCTTTTGGTCCCATCTTGTGATCTTTTGAGAACCAAGAAGCCACCACCACAGAAATGATCGACAAGCCAGCAGCGTAAGTTGGCGTAAAGCCTTGAACCAACAAAGTAACCAACACCGCCAGCGGGATAAGGTTGTGCCAACCGCTGATCAGCACTTTCAATAGAGATTCATCGCTGGTCGTGATTTTTTGAACGCCGCTGCGTTTGGCTTCGATACGCACAAAGAACGCAACAGATAAGAAATAAATAAGAGCAGGAATGAAAGAAACTGCGATGATATCGACATAAGGAATTTGCGTGTAAGACGCCATGATGAAAGCACCCGCCCCCATCACTGGTGGCATCAACTGACCACCTGTCGACGCTGCAGCTTCAACCCCCGCCGCAAAGCGCGAAGGAAAACCTGCTTTTTGCATTAAAGGAATACTGATAACACCAGTTGAAACCGTATTTGCCACACTAGATCCCGATACTGAGCCCATCAATCCCGAGCCAATCACTGCGATAAAACCGGGACCACCAATGATTTTGCCAGCCGCAGCACGTGCCACATTGATGATGTAATCACCGACACCAGAGCGCACAAGAAACGCACCAAACAGAATGAACATGAATACGAAAGTCCAACTGATGCGCGAAATAGAGCCAAACATGCCCTCAGAAGAATAGAAGCTACGGTAGAGCAAGGTTTCCATGCTCAAACCCGGGAAGTGGAAAATACCTGTCGCCCACTTACCCCAAAGCACAACGTAGCTTAAACACACCACAATCAGCACTGGAATAAACCAACCCATGGTGCGTCGGATCAGCTCAATCACAATCAGGATTGCCATGATGGCGAAGACCCAATCGCTGGTCACGAACTTCACACCGCGTTCATACAGCGCATCTTCGGCATAGGGAATGTAGAGCAAACACGCGACCGCGCCCATAGCAATTAACACATCGATGCCGAGTGCAATCTTACTCTGCTTAAGAGAGATATGAGCCGGATACCAAAGCGCACAAATCACCGCAAAGCCAGCAAAGTGGGTCGCGGAAATCCATAACTCTGGTAACGTCGATAAGGTATTAAACCAAATGTGCAAAGCAGACAACACCACGCCAAACACTGTAATTGTGGTGGTTACCCACGGAAAATCAGTGCGCGTGGGCAGCTCAAACTTCTGCAATTCCTTTTCTATTGAGTCGCTCATCTCATACTCCAAGCTCTGGCGGCTTTTTCCATCTTAGAAATCGGTAGGGATAAAATGCCCCGAGCCAAAACTCGGGGCGAAGTTGGCGTTATTTCGCCATTAAGTCTGATGGGATTTCGATGCCCATTTCTTTGTAGTAACGCGCCGCACCTGGGTGAAGAGGCACTGGCAAGCCAGCAATCGCTTTCTCAATCGCCATTGCTTTTGTTGCTTTGTGGATGCCTTGTAGGAAAGGCAGGTTCTCGTAAATTGCTTTGGTTAGCTGGTAAACGTCTTCTTCCGAGATATCTTCACGAACTGCCAAGAAGTTTGGCTGTGCAATGGTAGTGATCGGCTTATCTAGACCTGGATACGTGTTCGCTGGGATCTCGTACTTCGTCCATAGGTTGTAATTGCCGTTCGCCTCTTTGATTTGTTCGTCAGTAAACGAAAGAATCGAAATGTCTTTACCCAACGCAGCAAAAGCTTGAGTGACCGCACCAACAGGTACACCCGCAGGCGTGTTCATGCCGTCAATGGTGCCGTTTTGAAGTGCGCTCGCACTGCCGCCGTAACCCATGTAAGCAAGATTGAATTTATCAGGGTCGACCTTCAGACCTTTCATGATTTGGCGACCAGAGTTCTCAGTTCCTGAGTTCTTCTTACCGATAGAGAACTTCTTGCCATCTAGGTTGTTCAGATCAGTCACTGTGCCCGTTTTTGCTAGGTCAGAGCGAACAATAAAGTGCTCAACGTTTTGCCAAAGCATAGAGACTGAGCGCAGTTGTTCTTGGCGACCGCTCTTCTCATAAGGACCTTCACCAGACCAAGCCCACGCACCGTAAAGGCCTTGTAGAATCGCGAACTGTGCTTCGTTTTCATTCAGCAGTTTAACGTTTTCACCAGAGCCCGCAGAGCTGATTGCAGAAAGGGAGAAGTGGTGCTTTGGTGCCAACTTCACTTTGCTTAACGTCGCCAACGCTACGCCCACAGGGTAGTAAGTACCACCTGTCGATGCCGTTGCAAGAATATAGCTACGATCTTCTGCCGCAGCGTTAGCAGCAATACCAAAAGAAGTCACAGCGACAGCCAAAGCTTTTACCAGCTTATTCATTTTCATTATTACTCTCCGTGTAGTCGTTTCACGATTGGGGATTTACATCATGTTAAACCTTTATTAACAACACATTCCCTAGAGCAATTGAAATGCCAACTTTTAACCCTTTGTATTTATTGAACTAAGAGCTGAAAGACATCAAAAATGAGCAAAATCATGCTGATTTGATAGCAAAGTAATGAGCAAGATCTTGCTCATTGAAGAGGAGAAGGTTGCACGCCTAGATCGCAAAAGGTTAATAAAATGTGATCAAGACAAAATAAATGCACGATTCACTAATAAGCAATATTTTGCCGATGCAATTTTGGATTGAATTGCAACTAATGAGCGTCTTAACAATAAGAAGAAAAAGCGCATCATTCTAAACTGCTCAATTTATCAGCTGAGGTTTATAGCCTAAACGACTACAAATAGCACAAAAATACAGCAAAGAAAGCCATGTTACAAAAATGAAAAGTCATTTATTCTAATTTTTAATTTAAAAAGCAGCTCGATCCACCAGTTCAGAAATAAACATTGACCGTATCAACTTATTTTCTACTTCGGGGTTGTGCCAATGGCCCTATGTTCGTTAGTGTAACAACACGCCAAGGCAAACGTATTCCTTGGTATTTTTTCGTCTTTAAGGATCACCCATGTCAGCAACTGCGCAATTACAATTCGCTTTAAAACGCCCATCTGGCGTTGCTGCTGCGATCCTCCTGCTCTCTCTGAAACTGATTCAGAGCTGACAGGCTATATCTAAACTTTCTGTCAGCTTGAGAAGAAGCTGACGGGAACACCACATACTCCTCCCATTCCTTTCAGTTTCTTCCAAGCGAAACATAAGAGGAATAACAATGTTAAGCGCACGCAATATCGCCGCTTTGGGCTTCATGACTTTCGCCATGTACTTAGGCGCGGGTAACCTGATCTTCCCTCCATTTTTGGGTTACCAAGCAGGTGAAAACTTTCTGAGCGGGATGTCTGGCTTCCTCTTGACGGGTGTAGGTCTGCCTGCGATGGCACTGGTGATGGTGGCTATCGTAAACGGTTCAGACAAATTAACCGCTGCCCTACCTAAACCTTTGGCGACCAGTTTTTGGGTGATGGTGTTTATCGTGATTGGCCCTGCGTTCGTGATCCCACGTGCGATTACCGTCGCTTACCAATTTAGCTTTGCACCAATGTTTGGTGATGCCGCTTTGGTGCCTTTCACTATTGCCTTCTGTGCTATCACCATTCTATTTGCCCTATATCCGGGTAAGTTGGTCGACAACCTAGGCAAGATCTTAACGCCTGCCTTGATGGGTATCTTGATCATCATGTCTGTGACGGCTTTGATTTCTCCTGCAGGTGAGCTAACTACCGCAACAGGACCATACGTATCTGGCGCATTTGCTGAAGGCTTGACCCAAGGCTACATGACCATGGATGCGCTAGGTTCTATCGGTTTTGGTTGGATTATCTTCCGCGCGATTCGCAGCATGGGTGTGGATAGCCCGAAAGCCACTGCAAAATACACACTAATTGCTGCTTTAATGTACGCGGTTGCCATGGCATTTGTTTACATCTCATTGGCTTACATTGGCTCAACAAGCTCATACTTAGGCTCTGAATTCAGTAACGGTGGCGACATCTTAACGGCATTCACCTTTAGCCACTTCGGCGCATTTGGCTCACTATTACTAGGGGCCGTGATGGTATTGGCGTGTTTGACTACTGCTATCGGCGTAACCACCGCAGGCAGTGAGTTCTACGACAACACTTTCAGCAAAGTGAACTACAAAGGCTGCGTTATCACGACCATGGTATTGGCAGGTTTGATCGCTAACGTAGGTCTAGAGCAACTATTGGCTATCACATTGCCAGCGGTTGTGGCGCTTCACCCAGTCGCGATTGCGTTGATGGTCATGGCACCAGTGCGCAACAAGATGTCACAAATCATGGTGGTAGCGACGGCGTTCACTGCTTTAACGTTTGGTTGTGTTGATGCGCTGCACATCCTAGGTTACATGCCAGATTCCACCGATGAGTGGATGGGTAATTACATGCCTCTGTACAATGACTTTGCTAGCTGGATTATGCCTAGCGTATTTATGATGATTGTTGGTCTGCTGTTTACGACGAAAACCAACCAAACCGAACAATTCGAGCTGGTGAATGAATAGCCGTTTAACATAAGACATCGCTCAATAAGTGAGTTACTATGTAGCTCGCTTATTGATATCAGGCAAAGGAGTTGCCTGAATGAAAGATTGATATGGGTCGCCTATGGATAATCAGTATCTAGACATCAGAACACTGAACTTTATCGTTATTCTGTTCTCTTGCATTTACTCTATTAGTCTGCTTTGTTATCAATACACTCAGGGTAGAGTCAAAGGCCTAAAAACCTTCTCGATATCACTACTGTTTATTGGTTTAGGTCCTTTTTTACTTGGCTTTAGAGGCTCTGCGCCAGACTGGCTGACCATCGTCATAGCCAACACTCTCATATTAGTCGGCTTCTTGCTTACGCTATATAGCGTAAGCATTTTTCGTCAATACCCTTTAAAATTGGCTCACTGTCTCACCTTGTTAACACCTGTTTTTAGTGGTTCATTTTACTATTTCACCTTCCATGACCCTTCTATCAAAAGCCGTATTATTTATCTGAGCACGTATATTTGTATCGTCACCTTCTTTAGTGGTGTCGCCATGCTTAAAGGTACCCAAAAGGACTTAAAGCTCCCTGTTAAAGCAATGGCTTACTCTTTCTTTGGATTTAGTTTTTTTATGGGATTTAGGGCGCTTTGGAGTACTTTTTCAGGTGAGTTACCAAGTTTTATGGTCGCAGGCCTTATCCATCAGCTGACTTTCTTATTTAGCATCTGCCTGATCGTTGCTTTGAGCTTTAGTATGCTGTGGTTAATTAACGGACGCTTGGTGCAATCCATTAATGCTCTCTCTCATTTAGATGCACTCACAGGGCTATATAATCGTCGAGCCATGGAAGAAATCGTTCCAAACTTGGTTAGTAAAGCACATAAAAAAAACCAAGCAATCAGCATTATTATGACTGATGTCGACAAGTTCAAAGCGATTAATGATCACTATGGTCACACGGTTGGCGACTCCGTCATGGCAACGATCTCCACTATTTTTAAAAAGCATCTTCCTGAGTCAGCCTGCATTGTGCGATTTGGTGGTGACGAGTTCATGATTGTTTTGCTCGAAAAAGCACAGCAAGCCAAAATTTTCGCAGAGCAAATTCGCCTTGCGGTCGAAACTGAAACCGCTTTGCAATCATTTAAAACTGAAGTGACCATGAGCTTTGGTATCAGTCAGTTATCTGAGGGGCAATCACTTCAAGAGGCGCTTGCTGAAGCAGACGAAGCGCTATATAGCTCTAAACATACAGGAAGGAACCTCGTTACCTTGTTTGGAGAAGGTAAAGACCTAAATTATAAGTTTGTCCCAGCTCCTGCCAAAAGCGCATAACATGTTTGTTATGCCAGTGATTTCGAATTAGCTAGAAATCGCACTAAGTATAGTCGGAGCGATTCAAACCAAACTTCTGCATCTTTTGGTTAAGGGTTCGACGTGGTAAATCCAACTCCTGCATCACCTCATTGATGCGTCCATGATGCCTGACTAAAGAATCATGCAGCACTTTACGCTCAAAATTATGTAGCTGAATCGCCAACGGAACGCCTGCTTGTGTCTCTTCGGTTGTAGAAGATGGTCGACTGGAGAGAATTTCCATCACGGAGACGGTTTCATCCAGAGCAAAACGCATTGCTACATTTCTAAGCTCACGCACGTTACCGGGCCAAGCGTAAGCAAGAATGGCTTTTCTATCGGCTTCACTCAGCGGACGACTCTCAGGGTTACTTTTCAGGGCAAAGTGTTCGAACAAGATCAACGCGTCTTCTTCTCGCTCACGTAGCGGAGGCAAATAGATCTGCGCCACATTAAGACGATAGTACAAATCCTGACGAAACTCGTCATGCTCATTGAGATCTTCTTTCGCGGCGGCGATCACTCTTAAATCAACCGAGATCTGTTGGTTACCCCCAACGCGCTCAACCGTATGTTCCTGTAATGAACGCAACACTTTCACCTGCATAGACAGTGGCATACTCTCGATTTCATCAAAGAATAAAGTGCCTTTATCCGCGTATTCCAACTTACCAATGCGCTTTTTACCCGCTCCGGTAAATGCCCCTGCTTCATGTCCAAACAGCTCACTTTCAAACAGGTTCTCAGGAATAGCGCCACAGTTGATTGGCACAAAATGATAGGATCTGCGTTGGCTTTCATTATGCAAACTGGTCGCCACCAGCTCTTTACCACAACCTGTTTCGCCGTAAATGATCACGTTAGTATCAATGCGTGCTAACTTGGCAACTTGTTCTCTAAGCTGTTGCATCACACGGCTTCGGCCAATCAGCACTTCTTCTAAGCCGCTAACGCTAGATAGATACTCTTGGCGATCTTGAGTAGACGTTTGTGCGCGATAACTCTCGACCGCATCGGTCACTCGCTGGGATAGGCGCTCAGGTTGGAAAGGTTTCTCGATAAAATCGAACGCACCGTTTTGCAACGCCCCAACTGCCATATCGACATCACCATGTCCGGTGATCAAAATAACTGGCGTTGGGATGTGATTAGCAATCAGGCTTTCTAGTATCGACAAGCCGTCGGTGTCCGGCAGGCGAACATCACTGACAATCGCATCAAATTCTTGGCTAAGAATGGCCGCTTTCCCCTCTTCTCCTAAACTGAATGCGGTCACGTCGAACCCCGCCAGTTGCAGCCACTGACTGGTAGCCTGACGAACAATGTCATCGTCTTCGATAAGTGCAATTTTAGGGGTGTCGTCAAAAGCCATGAGTTACTACCGTAGGTGGAATAGAAATCGCTCTTTGCTAACGGTAGCAAAAACCACTGAGGAGAAAAGGAGCTAGATCTCACTTCTTGCTTACAAGTCTTTAACATCCAACCAGTTAGGCGCACTCTTTAATGACTCTCGGTGAGAACGCACTAGCTGAACGGAGTCAGTATGCAGCGCAAAAGGAATGGCAAAACGTGGCTTGTGGTCGTAATTGCAACAGTGCTGATGTTGTCTTGTTATAGCGCCAGCAGAGAGGTTGCTCGTCAATGGTTGAGCGTACAAACTCAAACCGAAGCTCAACAAAAACTGCTCGACTATATCGGTGAAGTTCGCCGTGCACTCAAACGCTTCTATCACTTGCCTTACCTTGTCACCAATAATCCGGAAACCATCGCGTTTGTAAAAGGAAACCGGACTTATTACGAGCCATTGCAAACCCAACTGACTCAGCTAGATAAAGCCGCCAATACGGAAGGTTGGCTAATCCTGTCTAACTCTGGCGAAGTATTGGTCTCGAGTTTAATCGAAGAGCGCTTTAGCCTATCTGACCGAAAAGCCATTGTGGAACAAATTCACAATCAAGGCGGCGGTGTTTCCTTGGTGAACAAAACCAAAGGTTCGAGTCCGTTGTATTATCTTGCAGCCCCTATCTACGACGGTCTGGATATAGCAGGCATTGTGGTGGTGCAAATCAACCTCAGCTTATTGACCGAACAGACTATTACTAGCCAAGACATCATTACGTTGCAGAACCGTCAGCAACGCTTTTTCCTATCGAGCAGCTCGCTCTATAACGCAGACTGGTTTAACGAACCAAGCAACGCCGTTCAGTTAGAAACGCAGCGCTTATACGACAACACTAATATCAGTGTGTGGACGCTCAATCAGCAACGCTATTTTGCGCACACCGTTAAATTGGATGATTTGAATTGGTACGTCAGCTACCTCACCCCTTCTAAGCCGATTCAACAAACCATCAACGTGATTGGTTGGAGCGTAGCGGCGCTGCTCTTGTTGGTTGTATTACTCGTCATCATTGGTCTACAACGTCGACAAAAGCACATCAATCAACAACGAATTCAAGCCCTGTTGGAAGAGTCCCAACGCCGCTTGAAACAGATGATCAATAAAACCCACGTTGGTTTGCTATTGATTGATGAACAAGGGCAACTGTTCGATCTCAACCCAATGGCGAAGCGTTTGTTCTGTTTACCAGAGAGCGTCAATCGACACGCTTTTGCTTGGGAATTATTCGACGCAGGCAACCCCAATTCCACCACACTTAAGTTGCTCAAGGACTTGCCTAAGCATAAAGAGCTCGCAGAGATCAGCACGGTCGAAACCATTGCCAGACGCAGCGATGGAAGCGTCTTCCCTGTCCTGTTCTCGCTAACCAGTTTCCCTTGGCATGGCGAGCAGTATTTCCTTGCAACGATCATAGACATCAGTAAGCGGAAAAAAGCCGAGCAATCGCTGCAACAGGTCAACCAAGAACTGGCGCAACGGGTAGAAGAGCGAACTCAAGCGCTAAAAGAAGCGCAAAACCAATTAATTGAATCGAGCAAAATGGCCGCCTTGGGTCGCATGTCGAGCGCGATTACTCATGAGCTCAATCAGCCACTGACAGGCTTGCGTACCCTGCTCACCACGAACGAACTGCTGGCGGAACGCGGCGAAACCGAGATGATGAAAGCCAACAATGTTTTGGTGCAAAAGCTGATTGATCGTATGGCAAGCATGACCAGTCAGCTGAAGACGTTCGCCTACAACAAACCAGAAAGCCTACAAGCAATTTCTCTTACTTCCGCACTCGAAGAGACCCTACGCGTTTATCAAACCCAACTAGACAAAGTGGATGTGCGTGTTCGAGTTGCTCATGACTTACCTAACATCTTGGGTGAAGAACAACGACTGCTTCAGGTACTCGGTAATCTTGTCTCGAATGCGCTAGACGCAATGAACCATACCACCAACCCGCAGCTCAGCTTGATCGTCAATCCAACCGACAATCAGGTCGAACTGATCGTCAGTGATAATGGCTGCGGCGTGTCGAATGAGATGCTTGAATCCATGTTTGAACCCTTCCAAACCTCAAAGAAAATTGGTGAAGGGTTGGGGCTGGGTTTAGCGATTACGGCCAACAATATGCGTGATATGAACGGACAAATTACCGTGCATAAGAATGAACAAAATGGGCTGACTTTCACTCTATTGTTCAAATCAGCCTAGGTTGATATTGATTACAAAATCATCATTAGAACTAAGCATCCCCGCTGTTTGAGAAAAATACGATCTCGATACAAGTATCGAGGTGTCTCCTACACTATTCTCAAGCAATAAATCCACAAACATTTCCTAAATATAAAGAGTGAGAAACATGATTAAGTTTCCTGAACATTTTCTTTGGGGTGGTGCCATTGCTGCAAACCAAGTAGAAGGGGCGTACAACCTTGGGGGTAAAGGGTTATCGACATCAGACATGCTGCCAAACGGTATTTTGAGTCCGCATCAAACCCGTGAAGAGCGTACACCGGGTATCAAAGACGTGGCGATCGACTTCTACAATCGCTACCCAGAAGACATCGCGCTGTTCAAAGAGATGGGCTTTAACTGTCTGCGTCTCTCTTTGGCATGGAGCCGCATCTTCCCGAACGGGGACGAACTAGAACCTAACGAAGAAGGTTTGGCGTTCTACGATAAAATTTTTGACGAACTTGCCGAGCACAACATCCAACCTTTCGTGACATTATCTCACTACGAAATGCCTTACGCACTGGTCGAGAACTACGGTGGTTGGGGCGATCGTCGCGTCATCGAATTCTTCGAACGTTATGCTCGCACCGTGCTGGAACGCTACAAAGACAAAGTGAAGCTGTGGTTAACGTTCAACGAAATCAACATGTCTCTACACGCACCATTTACTGGTGTTGGTTTGCAAGAAGACGCCAGTGAACAAGAGATTTACCAAGCGATTCACCACCAACTAGTCGCCAACGCAAAAGCGGTAAAACTGTGTCAGCAAATCGTACCAAACGGCAAGATTGGTAACATGCTGCTTGGCGCAATCAACTACCCATATACCTGTAACCCTGATGACGTGCTTGCTGCAATGCATGAAAACAACAAGTGGTTGTTCTTCGGTGATGTGCAAACACGTGGTCAGTACCCTGGCTACATGAAGCGTTACTTCCGCGAAAACGGCATTGAAATTCAGATGGAAGCAGGCGACTTAGAAGAAATTGCGTCTGCGAGTGTCGACTTCATCTCATTCAGCTACTACGCAAGTGGCTGTGCAAGTGCAGACCCGAAACAGAAGGAAGTGGGTAACATTGTCGATAGCGTACCAAACCCATATCTTGAGAAGAGCCAATGGGGCTGGTTGATCGATCCAAAAGGCCTGCGCATTCTGCTGAACTTCCTTCACGATCGCTACCAAAAACCACTGTTTGTCGTAGAAAACGGCTTAGGTGCACGTGATGAAATCGATGAAAACGGTGAGATTCAAGATGATTACCGCATCGCTTACTTGAACGACCACCTTGTGCAAGCACACGAAGCGATTCTGGATGGCGTTGAGTTGATGGGCTTTACCAGCTGGGGGCCAATCGATTTGGTCGCGAACTCAACCGCTGAGATGAGCAAACGTTACGGCTTTATCTATGTCGATCGTTATGATGATGGGCAAGGAACGCTAGAACGTAAACGTAAGAAAAGCTTTTTCTGGTATCAAGACGTGATTCGTACTTCAGGCGGTTCATTGAAAAGCTAAGCCTGTTGTCTAGGTACAAAGTGCAACTAGGCATTCGCCTAAACCATCAAGCCCTGCAATTGCAGGGCTTGAATTTTAAGGTGTTTATTCATTTAGAGATTAAACTGCAATCTCTCCACCGTCTTCACGGCGAATAACCACTGTCGCCGCTCGTGGGCGCACAGAAACACCAGCAGGCGTTTCTTCGGCTGCATCTTCACTGTATGGCCAGTTGCCTGGGTGCTGAATATTCACAAACAATGATTTGTAATCAGGGCTGATGGTAAAGCCTGTTACTTCACAACCATTTGGTCCGACAAAGAAGCGTTTCAATTCAGCTTGATTATCCGCACCAATCACAGCTTGATCACCATTCTCATCTGTTAGCTTAGATGGAACAACAGCCAACATTTGATCATTGGTGTAAGACGTGACTTCATCTGCGCCGTTATCAGTCTGAATCCACAAAATACCACGGCCATCAAACGCTAATCCGTCTGGGCTCGCAAACTGGTTTAACTCATTCAAGCCAGAACGGTTGGTATCTGCATCACCATTTGCTGGCGAACCAAACACAAAGATATCCCAAGTAAAGTCAGTTGCTGAAGCACCTTCATCCCAACGGATAACATGACCAAACTTATTATTCAAACGTGGATTCGCAGGATTGGTTTCATCTGTACGGCGCGTATTGTTCGTCAATGTTAAATATACTGAACCCGTGAATGGATCAACCGTACACCACTCTGGTCGATCCATTGGTGTTGCCCCAACTAAATCCGCCGCACCCGCAGTATTGATGATAATTTCAGCCAGTGAATCAAAGTGATCCGCTAACGTACCACCAGCGGTTGTTACGCTATCAAGCGTTAATGGTAACCAAGTACCTGTGCTGTCTTCATTGAAGCGCGCCACATACAGTGTGCCTTCGTCCATGTACTTGTCACCCATCGCCAAGCGGTTATCAGGGTTAGCATCTGCTGGATCCCACGCTGCCGCAGATTCAAATTTGTATAGGTATTCAAAGCGAGAATCGTGACCAGAATAAAATACCACTGGTTTGCCTTCTTCAAGCTTACCGAAAGTACAGCCCTCGTGACGGAAACGACCTAGCGCAGTACGTTTCTTCGCACGTGAGTTTTGCGTGTAAGGGTCAATCTCGACAATGTAACCGTGACCATTGGCTTCATTACGGTAATCATCCATCGCACTTGCTCCTGTTGGAGCCACATTAAAGCGAGAGAACTCATCAAGACGCTCTTCTGCATTACCTGCTAATGTCTCCCACAAGTAGCGTGTGCTTTGGTCATCAACACCAATGCGATCTTGCTCTTCTGTACGAGTCCCGGCGTTAACAAAGTAACCAGGCCAGTTCTCTTCACACGTTAAGTAAGTGCCCCACGGCGTGTAGCCGTTGCCACAGTTGTTTAACGTACCACGCGCTTGGCTGCCATCTGGTGAGAAACGAGTGACAGTTAAAGATGTGTGGGCTACCGGGCCAGACAAATCCATGACTGTCGCACCAGTATAACGACGGTTTAGTGGGTCAGTATCAACCAACTTCCACATGTTGTCTTCCAGTTGAATGCGAACCACTGATACACCGTGCGCGTAAATCTCTTTGCGCACTTCATCTACAATGGTACGTACGCCATTTTCAACCGTCGGACCGTTTGGATGCAGTGCTGATGTGTCGATGTACTCGTGGTTAATACATAGCAAGCCATCTGTAGTGCTATCGTTCAATGGGAAAAAATGCATGCCGTCATGGTGCATGCCTAGCGCATTTAACTGATCGGTACTGGTGTTGGTACCATCATTTTGCCATGCGCTGCCTTGTGCATTAAGTGGTGTTCCCCAAGGTACTAGTACTTGTGCGGTGTAGCCTTGTGGAATTGAAACTGCGTCAGTGAGTGAGCCAGGGATAGATTCAAAGTTAAGAACGGCTTTAGATGCGCCCGAACCACTGCTTACTGTACTCCCTGAGTCAGACGAGTTACAACCAGCCAATCCGAAAGCACCAAACGCTGCCATCGCACTGATACCTAAACCACCTTTCAGAATGCTGCGTCGAGATAGGCTCGCTTCTAATACTTCTTCAAATGGTTTGTTTTCACTTTGGTTATAACGCGTCGCGTCAAAGGTTTCCTTGCTCATTTTTACTTTCCCGATCTTATAGTTTAATTAATAAATAAGTGATTAGTTGAACGGCAAGAAGTTTGGATAAGAAAAATGACAAAAGTGCTTAAAACATATGAAACTTGTGTTTCAACAATACTGCAAACCAACCAACACAGCTAACGAAGCAATTAAATTCTGGTCACATAATCACCAACTGTATCGCTTCATTCTGATTTTACTTGGGCTAAAGTATGATAGAAGGTATAAGGTGTACGAAATCAAATCATCTACGAGAGATAATCATGAAATTAGACAAGATCGATAACAAGAGCCGTCGTATCCGTAAAAAGCTGTTCTTAGGTGAGTTCGCAATCCTAGGTTTCGAGATCAGCTGTGAAACAGACATTAACGACTTCGACCGTTACGATGCATTCGTTGATGACTTTATCGACTACATTGACGAGCTTGGTCTTTGCTTCGGTGGCGGTGGTCTAGAACTGTTTGAAGGCTTCCTATGTTCTACTAACCGTTACGGCAGTGCGACTGAAGAACAGAAAGCGCAAGTTATCAAATGGTTAGAAGCACGCCCAGAAGTGAAAAGCGCGCAAGCGGGCGAACTAGTTGACGCCAACTACCTGTAACTAAAGGGCAACCTGTAATACGCAGAGCTCAATAAATGGTAGAGAAAGCTGGTCTTAAGACTGGCTTTTTTATTTTTGGAAGAATGCGATATTAAAAATAGGGTGCTTGGGAAGTTGCGCGGAGTGATTTTGGCGTTTTTGAGCTGGCAATCAACGGGAAACTGCGTTCCACAGCCAGCTCGTGCCTTTAGGTATAATTAACTATGATTTTTTAGCTGGGGCGTCTTTCGTGTCTTTCCAGTATTGAATACGCACACGATGTAGCTGAGCTCTTCTAGTCTTTTTCATAGTAAAGTCCCTCATCTTATATAAGTAACGCTCCTCATGGAGCTTATTGTCTAAGGTCGTATCCCCTTCAATCTATAAGGGAATCAATCATTTAACCGTGACCAATTTCACAACATAATGATAATTACCGATTTCTTGCAGCCTGTTTTTACTGGCAAACGGCATATTATCTATCTGACACAGTTAACTTACTCACCAGATATGACAGAAAAATGGCAATCAAGTTCCCTACTTATACTGTCATTGAATCTTAATAAGGATTAACAAGGTGGGCATTTCAGATTTACCATACTGTTTATAAAAACCGCAAGATTTTTTATTTCTTTTCAAACAAATCTCTACTCAAGATCAATTCACTTTCATCTTTATCGTCTCCCTTTTAACGCATTGTGATCCAGTTCAATCCACAGAACTCGGAACAAAAAGCGCTCATTAATACATTCACCACCAAACTTGTGCGAGATCTCTTACAAGAGTTGTAAGCAAATAGATTAACCACGTCTAAGAGCAATGCCAGAAAAAACATTAAACATATAATTTAACAGTAATATTTAAATTCACTTAAAATAATAAGTAAAAATAATTTAGAAAAGTTAATTGAGTCAAATCAGCAAAACATCAATACTCAATTTGTCGACAGGATGTTGGCGGGAACAGGAAAAAAGCCTAAAGGATTGGGTATCTTCAGGATGAAGATTTGATAGCTTAGGATGAGTTGTCAGCAAGGATGTAGTTAAGCTCTAGGATAGAGTTCGCCCGTCAGGATGATAGGCAAGAATGGACACCGCTAGGAAGGCGATGAACAAGGAACTCGGTTAAAGGACTTAGCCACAATCAAGGATAGATGCAGGGAGCACCTATTAGTAGCTGGATTGCTGCGAAAAAGAATAAGCCCCGTCTGGGAAACCAGGCGGGGTTTTATTTTGTCTGTAATGTATTGATAAAGATTCATCTTTATCGTTTAAGTCTTCTCTGTTTTCATAAAACACCGTGCTATCATTTTCTTTACGTCTCCCAACAAAGCTCTCAGAAAATCACACACTATGCTTAATCCTGTTTGGTTACATACATTTAAGACATTGATTGAAGTCGGTCATTTTACGCAAACGGCAGAAAAACTTTTTATGACTCAGCCTGGCGTCAGCCAACACATCAAAAAATTAGAGCAAAGTTGTCAGCATGCCTTGATCAAGCGCGAAAACAAAAGCTTCGAATTAACCGAGCAAGGCAGGATTGTCTACGCATATGCGCTCGAGTTAGAAGATAGAGAGAAGAAGCTGCTCGAAGAGCTCAGTTTTGATGATGCGTTTTCAGGCCACTGTAAACTGGCTTGTTCTGGTGCAATGGCGTTAATGTTGTATGGGCCCATTTTGGAGAAGCAAAAACAGCACCCGAGCTTATCGTTACATTTAGAAGCCGCGCCAAATCAATCTATTCTCAACGCCATAACGCAAGGGCACATCGATATTGGTATCGTGACTGATGTTCCCAACAAAGGTCTGTTTCACAGTGAGCGAATTGGTAAAGAGAGGTTGTGCTTGGTTCTGCCAAAGCATTATCAAAATAAGCAGATAACGCCACAACTCTTGCATGACTGTGGTGTCATTAGCCACCCTGATGCCGAGCATTACATGACGCTGTTTTTTGACCAGTGTGAAGAACCACAGCTCCAAGAAATTAAGATGAGCGATTTACCATTATCCGGCTACGTAAATCAATTGAGCCAAATTTTGCTACCTGTCAGCAAAGGACTTGGCTTCACCGTGCTGCCTCAAAGTGCGGTCGACAATTTTCCACTAAAAGACACGTTATACATTGCTCAACTGAAAAACACTGTATGTGAAGAGCTATTTCTGGTTCGTAAGCGCAGTCGTGCTCTACCTCTGCGCTATCAGACCATCAAAGAAGTGTTATTGGATGTGGTCGGTGGTGCGCATCAATGATGTTAGCCACTCTTCGCTGGTAATGCGTTCCTCTTGGCAATCCACCCAATATGGTTTGCCAGATAACCAACTTTTCGACGCAACTTCTTTTATAAACACATCCACGGAATCAACGTCATCTTTGGCGTAATCCCATTTATTGCGCATGTGTTCTGCCGCTTCTTGATTAGTGTACGCCTTGCCGTTGCGGATAAAGGTGCAAGAGGATTGCTCAACTCGTTTTATCAACGTCGAGATATCTTGCTCTACCCCTGCTAGTGCAAAGGTCGGCAGAATGCTTAATGTAAGTAACAACGTCCACTTTGCTTTCATCGCACCTTTATCCTTATCCCTGACCACGTAACTACTAATAGTAACTACTGATAAGTGACTTAACTATTCTGGTGTTTGGCTGTTTAGCTCAGCAATTATTGCCACCACGCCTTAGCAGGCTGAGGCTCCGCAATCGCCAAGCGTTGACCAATCTCAGGGCTCACTAACGTTACACCGCGCTCTTCACTAATGTCTAACGCGCGTTGCATCGGTTCATTCCAATCGTGCATCGACAGATCAAACGTGCTGTTGTGAATCGGCATCATCACTTTACCCTGCACATCAATGTGTGCTTGAACACTTTGCTCAGGGAACATGTGAATGTCTGACCAAAGTTCATTGTATGCACCTGTTTCAATCATGGTGAAGTCAAACGGACCGTACTTTTCGCCAATCTCTTTAAAGCCATTGAAGTAACCAGAGTCACCACTGAAGAACACTTTGTGTTGTTGTGCATTAATAACCCAACTGCCCCACAGTGTCGTATCGCGGTCTGTCAAACCTCGACCAGAGAAATGCTGAGTCGGAGTCAATGTATATTCAATACCGTCGACAGAATGTGACTCCCACCAATCTAGCTCGATCACTTTCTCCTTCGGCACACCCCAATTCACCAGTAATTGGCCAACTTTTAACGGTACCAAGAAAGTGCCCACCTTGTCGCCTAGCACTTTAATAGAAGCTTTATCTAGGTGATCGTAATGGTCATGACTGATCACCACCACATCGATAGTTGGCAAATCTTCTATCGTGATGGGGGTTTGGTGAAAGCGTTTTGGCCCTGCCCATTGTACAGGAGACGCGCGATCACTGAATACAGGGTCGGTCATCACCAGTTTTCCATCGAGCTTCATTAATACGCTTGAGTGACCCAGACGATAGATGACGTCATCTTGCTCTTCTAACAGTTGCCGCGCTGTGATCGCATGCACTGGAATTTCAATCGTTGGTGTTGGGTTAAGGCGCTCAGTCGTAAAATACGCTTTCATGATTTCGAACATGTCGCCCAAACCGCTTTTGTATTCCAACTCTGTATTTGCAAATTTGTCCGGGTATGTTGGCGCTTTTTCAGTATCAACATTAGAACAAGAAATCATGGATGTACCCATCGCGAACGCTCCTACTGTGGCTAGCAAAGTTTTTTTCATAAAAAGTTAACCCGAACAAAAGTAAACTACACGGTGCAGTTTACATTCTAATTATCAAAAGTAAACTACTTAGTGTAAAATAGATCAAGAAATGATCTTCTTAACTTAGCAAGCTTATGAATGTAAAAAGAAAAAGTCGTAGCGAAACCAAAAGAGAAGCCATCTTGTGCGCGGCAAGGCAAGCGTTCCAAGAGTTTGGGGTGCAAAACACCAGCATGGATAAGCTCTCTGCAATCGCACAAGTCTCTAAGCGCACGGTCTATAATCACTTCCCTTCTAAGGAAGCGATCGTGACGGAGTTGCTGACTGAGCTTTGGCGTTCGTCAATGATGGAAAGCGATATTAAACGCTTGGCCACTCTGCCACTCAAAGATCAATTGATTGAATTACTCTACAGCGAGATCATTGTGGTGACGGAACCAAACTATATTGAGCTGGCAAAAGTGGCATTTGGGCACTTCTTATTTAAGCCGGAAGATCTCAAAGAACAAGCAGAACAAATGTCGAAACAGGAAACCGCCCTGTACCGCTGGCTTACTGAGAAATCGAACAGTGGCGCTTTGCAAATTGATGATGTACATATAGCAAGCACTCAATTGCACAACTTACTTAAAGGCAGTGCATTCTGGCCGCAGTTAATGGGAATTCGCCCCTCTTTGTCGAATGAAGAATCTAGGCTGTTAGCTACCCAAACGGCGGAACTTTTTTTAAGTCACTATCAAAACAGCTAAAAACAGCTAAAAACAGCGGTCAAATTGGCCGCTTTTTTAAGCGATAATTCGTGACAAAGCGATGAAATTTTTGCTCAATTTTATTTATCTCACCCTTGACAGTCTCATACCGCAAGGCGTGAGCGTTTGATAAAATATTTTTGTCGTGTCGACGATGCTTTTTCGTTTTCATCTCACAAAAAAACGCCCTAAGGTGCGCACCTCTGACGACGTGGTTGTTCAACCACAATTCTAAATCGTTGAAGTAAGTAGGTTATGTCATAACATGATCACCTGCCTACTGCATTCTATGCTCTATACTTATATTTTAATTTGGTACTGACTTACTAAGGAATTGCCATGCGTATTGCTATTCTCTCTCGTAATGAGAATTTATATTCAACCATGCGCCTAAAACAGGCGGGTGAAGAACGTGGGCATCAAATCGATGTGATCGACACGCTTCACTGTTATATGGACATTACGAGCAACAACCCTAAGATCCGCTACAAGGGTGAAGAATTACCGCAATACGATGCTGTTATTCCGCGTATTGGGGCATCTATTACGTTTTACGGCACTGCTGTTGTACGTCAGTTTGAAATGATGGGTACATTTTGTGTCAACGAATCTGTCGCGATCAGCCGCTCTCGTGACAAATTGCGCTCATTACAACTGCTATCACGTAAAGGCATCGGTTTGCCACGCACTGGCTTTGCTCACCATCCTGACAACATTCAGGACGTGATCAAAAACGTTGGTGGCGCACCTCTAGTGATTAAATTGCTAGAAGGCACTCAAGGCATTGGTGTTGTACTTGCTGAAACAAATAAAGCGGCAGAAAGCGTGATTGAAGCTTTCATGGGTTTGAAAGCTAACATCATGGTGCAAGAATTTATCGAAGAAGCAAAAGGCGCGGACATCCGTTGTTTTGTTGTCGGAAATAAGGTGATTGCCGCAATGAAGCGCCAAGCAAAAGAAGGCGAGTTCCGTTCTAACCTTCACCGCGGTGGCTCTGCACAACTCGTGCGTTTGAGCAAAGAAGAGCGTGCGACCGCTGTAAATGCAGCGAAAGTGATGGGCTTGAACCTTTGTGGTGTGGATATCCTTCAATCTAAAAATGGCCCAGTGGTAATGGAAGTGAACTCTTCCCCTGGTCTAGAAGGCATCGAACTAGCAACGGGTAAAAACATTGCAGGTATGATCTTCGATTTTATCGAGAAAAACGCTAAGCCAAATTCAAACCGTACTCGCGGTAAAGGTTGATTTTTGTTTAACGCACAAGAGAGCCAAAAAACGGCTCTCTTGTTACTCGTCGCTAGGATGACACTATGAATCAGAAAATGATCATTGGGAATGCCGAAGCTATTTGCTTGCCAGAGTTAGGGATTACTCACCTTGAAGCGCGTATTGATACAGGCGCTCAAACCTCTTCATTACATGTAGACAATATTGATTGCTTTGAAAAAGATGGTCAGTCTTATGTTGCATTCGATCTGCACCCAGATGTATACCATTTAGAACAAGTGGTTCGCTGCACAGCGAAACTAAAAGCAAACCGTAAGGTTAAATCTTCTAACGGTACTTTTGAGCACCGCTGCGTGATCACGACGATGCTGCGTATGGGCGACCAACAATGGCCAATCGACATTACGTTGACTAACCGTGAAAAAATGACTTACATGATGTTGTTAGGTCGTCAAGGCATGGCAGACAAAGTGCTCGTTGATCCTAGCCAATCTCACTTATTGGCATCTTAACCCCGTAGTTTCAGATGAGTGATCGAACGTTTTTGTTGAGCATCACTCGTCTGGCTTTATCTTCGCCTACTTCCTACGAAATAACGCAAACAACAATCCCTTCGCTTTAACTTTTGTCACTCGCCAGTGCGTCATTGGCTTAGTCGGCGCTGTATTCAAAATGTGCTGATACGCTTTTTCATCCAAAGTCACCTCTCCCCCATGTGCCAGAAGCAAACATTGCGGATTCATCTCAAACACACGCTTTAATGATTGCCGATACTGATTCGGATGAAATATGGGAAACGGCGCAATCAGATGCTTTTTCACCTGCACCATTAAATCCGCCACATACAGCACATCTTGTTCAGAATGATAAACCGACAGATCTCGGTCGGTATGCCCAAGCGTTTCTAGCACCTGCCAATCATCAAATCCAGGAATAAACTCTCCATCAATAAGTTCAATATCTGGCTTTAACTTACGGGAATACCACAGGTTTTGCTTTGGTTTACGCATCCGATTCGCCATCCAGCGTGCTAACATCAAATCGGTCAAATGCATTAGCCAACCGTCTACACCGCTATACCACTGGCTCTCTCGCTTTGCGGCCAATAGCTTACATCCTGTTAAATCACGTAGTTTGTGCGCACCACCAGCATGGTCTGGATGCATGTGGGTCACAACAACCAACTTTAGGTCAGAAAAAGGACGATGGAGTTGATGTTCAATAAAGTCTTTAAGATGAGGGATGTCTGCTCGACTGGCACCATCAAGCAACAATAATTTATCGGGATATTCGGCGAGATACATGGTCTGAATGTACCCCTGAATTCTGTGCAGCTGCAAAATATGTCCTTATTTTAGTGAGATGCTTCATGACCGAATCCTTACTGGTCAGACCAACTATAACAGCAGAATGGACGCTTCGGTAAACAAATATTCACACGTAGCGACGACAACAAATCATAATCGAGATGATAGATTTTAATCATTAGACTCAAGGGCACTTTTATCCGTTAATGCGCGCACACGGAGTTCGTGTCAGGGTATGAGGTAAATGCCTCATGATTTGCTTTTTTGTACTTTTCCTTCTAATTAATTAAGGAGTTAAGTACATTTTTGTGAGAATCGAGTTGGAAAAAGCAACTAAATTAGACCGCATCCGCGCGGACTACAACGTTCACTACTGGAGCCAAGGTTTCTACGGCATTGATGACCAAGGCGAAGTATATGTATCACCACGTAGTGATCGTGCACATCAAATCCCTTTCAGCGCTATTGTAAATGAGCTAGAAGCGAAGCAGTTAAATCTGCCTGTATTAGTACGCTTCCCGCAAATCGTGCACCAACGTGTGCATGGTATTTGCCACGCATTCAACCAAGCAATTGAAGAATACCAATATCCAAACAAATACTTGTTGGTGTACCCAATTAAAGTAAACCAACAACGTGAAGTGGTGGATGAAATTCTAGCGAGCCAAGCTCAACTAGAAACCAAGCAGCTTGGTCTTGAAGCGGGTAGCAAGCCAGAATTGTTGGCGGTACTTGCATTGGCTCAACAAGGTAGCTCCGTGATCGTGTGTAATGGCTACAAAGACCGTGAGTATGTGCGTCTTGCACTGATCGGTGAAAAGCTGGGTCACAAGGTATTCATCGTACTAGAGAAGCTTTCTGAGCTGGATCTGGTACTAGAAGAAGCGAAAAGTTTGGGCGTAAAACCGCGCCTTGGTTTACGCATTCGCCTCGCCTCTCAAGGCGCAGGGAAATGGCAAGCAAGTGGCGGTGAAAAATCGAAGTTTGGTTTATCAGCATCGCAAGTGCTTAGCGTTATTGAACGTCTTAAACGCGAAGGCAACCTAGACGCGATGCAACTGGTTCACTTCCACCTTGGTTCACAGATGGCAAACATCCGTGATGTACGCAATGGTGTGAACGAGTCTGCACGTTTCTACTGCGAACTACGCGCACTCGGTGCAAACATCGAGTACTTCGATGTGGGCGGCGGCTTGGCAGTGGATTATGACGGCACACGCAGCCAATCATCGAATTCGATGAACTACGGCCTTGCAGAATACGCACGTAATATCGTCAACACAGTGGGCGATGTGTGTCTGCAATACGAACAACCAATGCCAGTGATCATTTCGGAATCGGGTCGCTCGCTAACAGCGCACCACGCTGTGTTGATTTCTAACGTAATTGGTACCGAGTCGTACCTACCGGAAGAAGTACATGAGCTTGATGATGACGCTCCGCTTTTGCTACAAAACATGTGGCGAAACTGGGAAAACTTGCAAGATGGTACAGACGCTCGTGCGTTAATTGAGATTTACAATGATACCCAAAGTGATTTGGCAGAAGTGCACTCTCAATTTGCTACAGGTGTGCTTAACTTGGAACAACGTGCGTGGGCAGAACAATTGTCACTACGCATTTACTTCGAATTAAGCCGCAAGATGAGCACTAAGAATCGCTTCCACCGTCCGATTCTGGACGAGTTGAGCGAACGTCTTGCGGATAAGTTCTTCGTGAACTTCTCTCTCTTCCAATCTCTACCAGATGCTTGGGGTATTGATCAGGTGTTCCCTGTTCTGCCACTTTCTGGTCTTGGCGAGGCGGAAGAGCGTCGTGCAGTGATGTTGGACATCACATGTGACTCTGATGGCGCGATCGATCACTACGTTGATGGTCAAGGCATCGAGAGCACGCTACCTGTACCAGCTTGGAGCAAAGACAAACCGTACCTAATGGGCTTTTTCCTAGTAGGCGCATACCAAGAAATCCTTGGTGACATGCACAACCTATTTGGTGATACCCACAGTGCTGTAGTCAATGTTGATGAACATGGTCAATTTGAGATCAGTTACATCAACGAAGGTGATAGTGTAGAAGACATGATGCGCTACGTTCATATCGACGTGGATGCGATTCGTGACAATTATAAACAATTGGTTTCACAGCGAGTTGAAGCCAATGAACAAGCACAAATCCTAGCAGAACTAGAACAAGGTCTAGCAGGATACACCTATTTAGAGGACTTCTGATATGAATGATTTGTTTACTAAAACTGATTATTCGCTTTACTCCAACTCTATGTCGTTTTTACGTCTGCCGTACATTCGTAACCCGGTATCGGCAGACGCAGACGTTGTGGTGTTGGGAGTCCCTCTGGACATGGCAACATCTGGTCGTCCAGGTGCGCGTATGGGTCCAGATGCAATTCGCCGTGCCTCAGTCAACTTGGCATGGGAAGGTAAGAAGTTCCCGTGGAGCTTCAACGTATTGGATAAACTGAAAGTGATCGACGCAGGTGATCTCGTGTTCGATTGCGGTGATGCGGAAGATTTTACTTACCGCCTTGAAGCGGCAACCAGTGAAATTCTAAAAAGTGGTAAAACCATGTTGGGATTGGGCGGTGACCACTTCATCACGCTACCTATCCTACGTGCCTATGCGAAGCATCATGGCCAAATGGCTTTGATTCACTTTGATGCTCATACGGACACCTATGCAAATGGCAGTTCATACGACCACGGTACGATGTTCTACCATGCGCCGAAAGAAGGTTTGATCTCAGCGAAGAACTCAATACAAATCGGCATTCGTACGGAGTACAAACAGCAAGATCACGGCTTCAATGTGATTAATGCGATGCAAGCGAATGACATGTCGGTGAACGAGATCCTAGAAGAAATTCGTCGCACCGTCGCAGACAAGCCAGTATATGTCACTTTTGACATCGACTGCTTAGACCCGGCCTTCGCACCGGGAACTGGTACACCAGTTTGTGGTGGCTTGAACTCAGACAAAGCGCTGAAAATTATTCGTGGTTTAGCCGGCATGAATATCGTGGGTATGGATGTTGTCGAAGTATCGCCTCCATACGACCACAGTGATGTTACCGCACTAGCGGGAGCAACCATCGCACTAGAAATGCTTTACGCATACGCATCTGAGCGCGAATAGACATAATCATTTCTAAGGGAGCTTCGGCTCCCTTTTCTTTCTGATGCCTTCCTCTACCTTTTATTCACTCGTTTCATCTTGAACTCAGATCAACCGATCAGACGCTTTATTTTTGCACTTTAACCATTAAAACCAGTTACCTATAAGGCTCATTCTATTCACGAAAAGTAAAAGATTTAACGTAATTAGACAAAGAAATGCACCGCTTTTTGAAAACAAAATCGGATTAGTTTTTCTAATTGAAATCATAGATTTTTATCTTGCTCAACTTCACACTTTTCGATTGCTAATTATACAAGCAAGCACTATTATCTCGCGCAAATACCCCCGCAACACAAGAAGTCAGTTGGCACTCTGTAAAAGAGCGCTAAGGGTTTTTACGTCTTAAATTTTTTGGAGAGATACGCAAATGTCTGCTTCGTTTCCATTAGCGAAACTTACCTTTTTAATCGCTATATTGACTGCCGTGGGTCAAATGACCCAGACAATGTACGTGCCTTCAATCGGTCATATGGCGGGCGAGTTTTTGGTATCTGCGTCATCACTTCAAGCTGTGATGGCTTGTTACCTAATCCCATATGGCTTGTCGCAATTTGCGTATGGCACACTATCGGACCGCTTGGGACGCAAACCGATCATCATCGTCGGGCTGCTTATCTACATCGCGGGTACACTGGTAGCATTATTTGCACATCAATTTGAATGGTTCTTGATTGGTAGCTTTATCCAAGGCTTAGGTATTGGCTGCGGCGGTGCGATGTCACGCACTCTGACTCGCGATTGCTTTGAAGGCTCTGATCTACACAGAGCAAACAGCTTAATTAGCATGTGTGTGATTTTCTCACCATTAATGGCACCAGTATTAGGCGGTTACCTAACAGAAGCTTTCGGATGGCGGTCGAGCTACTTGTTCTTAGCGCTATTTGCTATCGCGGTTGTGATCACCATGATGACAAGCATGATGGAGACGCTACCAAAAGAGAAACGCAAATTCGAACCAGTAGCCAAAAGCTACAAACACGTTTTGTCTGACCGTCGCTTTCAAGGCTTTTTGATTTGCCTGGTTGCAACATTCGCTGGTGTGGGTGTATTCGAAGCAGCGGCTGGGGTGTTGTTGGGTGGGGTATTAGAATTACCTGCAACAACGGTAAGTTTGCTGTTTATATTGCCGATCCCAGGTTACTTGGTGGGCGCAGGCTTATCTAGCTACATCGCAAGACGTCGCTCTGAGCGTCGTGCTTTAAACGTAGGCTTGGTCTCTATTTTTGTAGGCTCTGCTATTGTGCTCATCCCAGGCTTGTTTGGTTTAACCACGGCATTAACGCTAGTTGGAGGCGCAACCGTGTACTTTTTGGGTGCGGGCATTCTCTTCCCAGCAGCAACAACTGGAGCGATTGCGCCATTCCCATACCATGCAGGAACAGCAGGCGCGACATTGGGTGGCATGCAAAACTTGGGGGCAGGTGTCGCAACTTTGCTCGCGTCACTATTTCCAGCGCATAACCAGATGCCTTTGGGCATTTTGATGATGGCAATGTCGGTAATTGCAATGCTTGGGCTAATGTGGGTGAATCGAGCACACAATCACTCAAACGAAGTACCGCAAGTTATCTGATCATTATCAGCTTACTTTCAAAATCCAAAAGGGACACACTCAACAAGTGTGTCCCTTTTTTCATATCACACTATATCGATTTCCCGATGAGAATGATTTAACTTTCGAATTGATATTTGTTAAAAATAACAGCTGCTTACACAATGTGTTTTCAGCTCCCTTCAAATTGAGTATCCAACTCGGAAATATTGAGGATTCTCACTTTTTCGGTATACCCCATAACAAAGAATGGACAACTGAAAACCACTGACAAAATGAAAGCCCAGCCCTCAGGATGAGGCCACTTGGGTGTACAATAAGGATAAAATCAGATGCGTTTCACTTTAGCTACGTTGGCCGTCTCGGTCGCGCTTGTCGCCGGATGCAGCAATCAAGGAATCCCCAGCATGACTCAATACTCCCAAACACAGATCGTTGCTCAACAAACTCAAGCTCCGGTTGCGAAAAAAGTCCCTCACGCGATGACTATTCATGGCGATACCCGCGTTGATAACTACTACTGGATGCGTGACGACGAACGTAAAGACCCTGAAATTTTACAGCACCTAGAGAAAGAAAATCAGTACGCAGAAACCGTTCTAAAGCACACTGAAACACTTCAAGATACGCTATTTGAAGAAATTAAAGGGCGCGTCGCAAAAGACGACAACTCAGTACCGGTTCGTAAAGGCAACTACTTCTACTCCAGTGAAGTGACCGGAGATAACGAGTACGAAGTCCATTTGCGAGCTAAAGACTTTGCAGGCAAAGACAAACAAATCATTTTAGATGTCAATGAACTAGCAAAAGAACATGAATTTTTCAGTATCGGCGGCCTATACGTTAGTCCGAATGAAAACTTATTGGCGTATGGCGAAGACACATTAAGCCGCCGCGTGTACACCCTTAAGATCAAAGACCTGACAACAGGCAATTACCTACAAGATGAAATCGAAGGGGCCTCAAGCGCTGTCGCATGGCAGAACGATAACAACGCCTTTTACTACATCAAAAAAGATCCTCAGACCTTATTGGGCTACCAAGTTTATCGTCATGTATTGGGCACACCACAAAGCAACGATGAGCTGATTTTTGAGGAAACCGACAGCGCCTATTACACCTCACTAAGCAAAAGCAAAGATGGCGAAGATATTTATATCTGGCATTCGAGTACAGAAACCAGTGGGGTCTCTATCATTGATGCGAACAACCCTAAAGCAAAGGCGAAACCGTTCTATCCTCGCGAAGATGGCATTGAATACAGTATTTCTAAGCTAGGCGATTGGTACTACATTTATACTAACTATCAAGCCGTCAACTTCCGTTTGATGAAAGTTCATCAAAATGACATGCATGACCGCTCTAAATGGCAAGATGTGATTGCCGCAGACGACAATACTCAACTTGTCGACTTCGAGTTATTCGATGATCACATCGTCTATGAGCAGCGCTCTAACGGCCTAGCAAGCGTCACTGTACGTCAGCTTTCAACAGGAAAAGAATTCCCCCTCACATTTAATGACGATGCGTTTGCTGCCTATTTGACAGGTAACCTAGAGCTGGATAACGAGAAAGTTCGTATTTATTACAGCAGTTTAACCACTCCAGGAACCTACTACGATTTCGATCTAAAAACGGGCGGGTCAGAAATCATGAAGCAAACACCTGTACTTGGTGATTTTAATCCTGACAATTACCAATCAGAACGCATCATGGTCACAGCCCGTGACGGTAAAGAAGTACCCGTTTCTTTGGTGTATCGTAAAGACTTATTTAAGAAAGATGGTACGAATCCACTCTACCAATATGGTTATGGATCTTATGGCGCAACCATTGAGCCAACTTTCCGCTCGACACGTTTGAGTCTATTGGATCGCGGCTTTGTTTACGCCATTGCTCATATTCGTGGATCTGAAATGCTTGGCCGCCCTTGGTATGAAGACGGTAAAAAACTAACCAAGCAAAACACATTCAACGACTTTATTGATGTGACTAAAGGTTTGGTTGAACAAGGCTACGGCGCGAAAGATAAAGTCTTCGCTGTTGGTGGCTCTGCAGGAGGTCTCTTAATGGGGGCTATCATCAACCAAGCACCAGAACTGTACCGCGGTATCGGTGCACATGTTCCGTTTGTGGACGTGGTAACCACCATGCTCGATGAATCGATTCCATTGACCACCAATGAGTATGATGAATGGGGTAACCCAAATAACAAAACATACTATGACTATATGTTGAGTTACTCGCCTTACGACAACATCAAGGCGCAAAACTACCCGAACATGTTGGTAACGACTGGCTTGCACGACTCTCAAGTACAGTACTTTGAACCAATGAAGTGGGTCGCCAAACTTCGTGAAATGAAGACAGACGATAACGTCTTGTTGTTCAAAACCGATATGGAAGCCGGACACGGCGGCGCATCTGGTCGATTTAAGCGCTTAAAAGAAGATGCGCTAGAGTATGCCTTCTTCCTCGATTTACTCGATAAAAAATAAGCGTATTAATAGAACTGTATCTCTAACAACAAAAAATGCCCGCAAGTTGCGGGCATTTTTTATAGACGCACTCTCTAAACAAAGAGTGGGGTTACCTAAGCACAGAATGACTAGCGTCTCTTATAGCCAAAGGAAAGCAGAAAGAAAAACGCCTACTCACAACGAGTAGGCGTTAACACAATAAATGTGTTTAGGCAGTAGAAACTGGCCTATTTATTAGAAGTAGTAACGAGCACCTAGAGTCCAGTAGTCGTTCTCTTCATTGTTGTAGTCGTTACCTAGGTCAAACTGGTAACCAGCGAAAGTAACGAATGCAGGAGTTACTGCGTACTCTGCTTGTAGCGCAGTTTCGCTTGAAACTGTCTTGTTGTCTTTGTCGTCTTCTACACCTTCGTAGTTAACGCTGAACGTCCAATTGTTGACTCCGTACGCTAGTAGGCCCTCAATCTGAGTAGTTTCTTCACGCATCTCGTAGAAGTATTCGTTCATGCCGTATACAACAGCTGCGTACAGACCAGAGCCATACTCACCGTAATTTACAGAAACAAGGTGTGATTCAGCAGTTTTAGTACCTAGACCAGAATTCTCAACATCACCGCCGCTGTATACGTAGCCTAGACCAAAGCCCGCAACAGAGCCGCTCAGTGCGATTTGACCACGTTGGTCATACTTGCTGCCTTTAGAAACGTATTCTGGAAGACCTGTGTTAGGGTTTTGTTGTAATGATAGGCCTCTATCATCATTTTCACCTTGCCAACCAAGACCTAGGTTGAAAGCAAAACCTTCGCCAAACTCAAAGCTTTTACGGTAGCTGATCATTTTTTCAGCACGACCAGTACCTAGATTGTTGTGATTGTCGTACAAAAAGTCGTTCGCGAACGCGATTGGTAGATCCGCAACGCCAGCGACATCGTAGTACGGAGACCACTGTGTACCTCCCACTAAACGGCCAAACTGCTGGTGGGTCGCGCCGATGTAGCCCAAACGAGTTGAAAACGACTGGCTACCACCATTTAGGTAGTTAAGTGCCCATTCGCCTTTAGCGTCGATAGTGATACCGTTGCCAATGTCTTTCTTGCCCGCAACATTGATACGTGGAGACACTTGGTGAACTTTTACTTCTTCTTCGAAATACTCACCCACGCCAACTGAAACGTGACCGCCGATCGATAAAGATGTACCATCGCTGTTGTAAACTTCTGCTGCGAAGGCCTGTGAACCACATGCTAGTGCCGCCACTGCAACGGCTAGAGTTTTCATTTTCATTGTTAACATCCGTATAGTTGTTTGTACCGGTTCGCTTAGAAACAGATTAAATCCGAATCAATCGCAACGAACACATAACAAAGTAGTAATGAAATAGAAATGAAACAAACACTTTCTTATGCAACCAGTGGTATCAGTGCTCACATTTTGAACTTAATCACAAAAAAATAGGGAACTTTTCATTCCCCATCATAAAATCTGTGGCTTTTTACGTGTCACATCTCCCAACGTGCGAGTGGCTTCTCAGTTTTGATACCGTTACTGCCCCAGCGGTCAATAACATCAATTTGCAGTATGCGGCTCGGTTTAATAAGCGATGTCAAGGTTTTCGACGGTCGTTTATCCGTCACTAACCATAGCGTTTTATCTTGTTCAAGCTGAGCTTTTAAAGATAATTTGTCTTCTTCTGTCCACTCAAGTTCCGGCTTAAATTCGCGCCCAACCACAAACAATTGGTTGCCAGAGGCAAAGTCCTCTAATGACTCACTCATCAGCACCACTGAATCGATGCCTTTATCGAAGATCTCAGCCTGTTGTTGGTTGATCAGTTCACGCACATTTAGCATAAGAGCCTGTTGATTCGTTTGAATCGCCTTTTGGTGTTCAGGATATACACGTTGTAGATCCTCTCCAACAATGCCCGCCATTCGGATTAAGTTTGTAGGGTTCAGCCATGCGTACTTCGATGTTGACCCGTTTTCCAATGTCAGAACTGCAACTCCTTGAGCTCTAGGAGAAATGGCCTGCGATGCATCGATTTCAATCAAGTGAATGTTGCCCTGTCGAGCGTAAACATAAGTCGGGTCTTGTTTCCAAATCGCACCAAGAGTAATAGCAACCGTCGCGGCTTGACCCGCTTGCTTAACTTGCTCTGTACCTTTATTTGCGAACCAGTTCTCAAGACGCTCAACGCCGTAACGCTTTGGAGGCAGATACTGAGTCTCTATCCCTGTACCTTTCATGAGTTGCTCAGACAACATGTACGTGACGGGAGTGCTGGTTAAAATGTCTTTGGCGCTTGCCAACGATGGAAGTGTTGTCGCTATAACCAAACCAAAAGTTATCGCTAATTTTTTTATCTTCATGTTCATTACTTTATAAAAAGGGTTACGCTTTTTGGATAATTCGGTAAACCGTTGCTGTTAGGAAAAATGCCGCAGAAACAATGATGATGGATGCGCCTGATGGCACTGTTAGCTCAAGCTCCATCGGCAGTATGGTTCCTATTAAACACGCAATGGTTGCCAATAAAGAAGAAAGGAGAACAAAACTGCCCATGCGTTTAGTCAATAACCTAGCCGTTGCACCAGGAATCAGTAGCAATGCACCAACCAATACCGCGCCAATAATCTTTACCGCGGCGATGGTGACCAAGGTGATCATCATGACAAACAAGTAATCATAAAAGCTGGTATTAAAGCCGCGTACACGTGCAATATCCGGGCTGATACAAGTTAGCAAAATGCGGTTAAACGTTGGAATAAGAAGCAGTAATATGATCAAACAACTGATCGCTAAAATAAGGATACCGTTGTCCGTCACAGTCAAGATCGAGCCAAACAACACGTTCTCCAACATGTGAATGTTGATCTTGCGAGCAACGTACATTAACAGCGCAGCACCAACCGCTAACGCTAGTGCAAGAAAAACCCCAACCAGTGTGTCGTAAGGTACATTCGTACGATTACGAACAAAGTGAAGCAACAGCGCAAAAATCATACAAAAGCTAAACAATCCGATGATCGGATTCTCTGGCGGCTCACCGAGCAACACACCAATCGCGATTCCGGTAAGCGCAGCGTGCCCAACCGCTTCAGAGAAAAAAGCCAGTCGCTTGGCGATGACTAATGTCCCAAGACCACCAAGTAATGGTCCTAATATCAGCGCTGCTACAATTGCGTTCACCATGAAAGCATAAGAAAAGCTATCGCTTAACCATCCAGCTTCAACGCCGCTAACCGCTAACTCTCGCAACCAATCCATTATGCAGCCTCCACTTTTGCTGTGTAGTGCTTGAATAATGTTTCTATACGATCAGGACTTAGCACATCTGAATGGTGCCCTGACGCCACAATTTGACGATTTACGACATGGACCTGCGCATCTAAACGGCGCACTGCGGTCACGTCATGGTGTACTGCCAGTACCGTTTTGCCTTCTCCAACGACTTCATGAATCAAACCTTCAAGATATCGAACACCTTGCTCATCCATGCCAGTTGTAGGTTCGTCTAAAACCAATAAATTGGGCTCATCCAGTAAAGCTTGCGCAAACAAAACACGCTGTTGCTCACCGCCAGAGAGTTGCCCCATACGACGGTCGCTACGCGTTGCCATACCCACGCGATCCAGCTGGGTCAGGGCATGTTGAGTTTGTTTCGTTTTACGTCGCCAAAATAGAGGGATACGAGTTTGGTTAAGCAGTACAAAATCCATCACGGTTAACGGGAGGCTTGCTTCAAACATCGCTTTTTGTGGCACATACCCTATCTTCCCCGATGCAGCTGATGGTTCTGGCCAATTGAGTGCAATGTTTCCCGAAAATGGCGTAAGTCCAAGTACCGAACGAAGCAAAGAAGTTTTCCCACCACCATTCGGTCCCATAATCACGTGACATTTCGCGTTCTCGAATTCGGCGCTGATGTTCTGCAAAATGATATTGTCGGCGTATTTTAGGCCCACGTTACTTAAGGAAACGGAAGGTCCAGTCATTACGCCTTTTCCCCTGCTCGCTTACTCGCCACAAATTTCATGGCTTCGATTAGTGTTTCCACATTATCTCGCATCTCAACCTCGACTTTATCAGCCTCATACTCACCGTGAGTCATGTGAGAAAAGCGATAAAGCTGCACCCCGGTCGCCTCTTCGATGGTATCAACAAAGCGATTCGGCATATTGAGCTCATAAAACAGAACATCAATGCCCGATTCACGAATTTTCTCTATCGTTTCCTGTAGCTGACTTGCACTTGGTTCTACACCATGAGCAGGCTCAATGACAGCGGCAACGTCAACACCAAACTCCTGAAGGATATATCCGTAAGCATTGTGGGTTGTCGCCACCTTCATACCAGCCGTGTCCAACTCACCAAGAGACAACATTGCATCACGCTTCATCAGGCGAAATGTTTTCGCGTATTTACGAGCATTTTGGCGATAGAACGTAGCATTGTCTGGGTCCAATTGGCTTAGCTCACTCGCGATGGTGTAAACCTTTTGAATGGTTGTTGATAGACCGACAAAGGTGTGAGGGTTCACTGCTCCTTGACCAACAGACTGCCCCATAGCGGGCAATAAAGGCACTTCTTTGTTCGCTTCTATAACCACGAGATCATCACGCTGAGAAGCCTTGATCACTTTCAGTGCAAAATCGTCATGACCAATACCATTGATCACTATTACGTCCATTTCATTTAAGCGCTTAAGATCATTAGGTTGTGGCAAATAGTTGTGAGGATTAAAACCAGCATCAACCAAAGGAACGATGTCCGCCTTCTCACCAACAACGGCTTTAACATAGCTGTAATAAGGTTGAAGCGTAATACCAATACTGAGTTTATCGGCAGCAAAGCCAGTAGAAGACACCGTCAATAACGCGGTGGCTGTAAGAATACGACGTAAAAGAGAGCGTTTGATCATAGTACTTATCAATTATGTTGTCTTAATGGGCGTGAGAATGAGAGGAAGAGTCTGACAGAACGATTTGTTTCCACCCGAAATCGTGGCGTTTAGCTAGATCGCTTAGTCCCTCCAAATTTAACGAACGGCTAGAATCATTAAACCAAATATCAGCTTGAGAACTGCGGCTATCCAACAGCATGGAAGCAGAGCCTTGGGCACTGGTCTTCACGCCAATGTAGACACCGTCATCAATTCGTTGCCACTGATGAGAACCTTTACGCTTCCAGTTTTGGTCTTTCACGAACGGAGCAATCCAAAGCACCTCCATATCAGAGATCTCAGGCCAAGTTCCGGTATCTAACTGCAAATCACGAATCTCTTCATGAGCGAGCTTAAGCTCAGCGATCAACCCCAACTCATTTTGATGTAAATCCGTGATTAACACTTGATGAGACTGCATGTCTGGCTTTTCAGTCGCGACCTGATGGTAGGGCATAAGTATGGCTGCTGAACTGAGAATTGCTGCGATTGTCAGTGCGACCCACTTTCCTTCTCGGTTACCATCATCAGGGCGAACTTTCTGTACACTCATTTCTCTTTCAGCTCAACGATATCCACTTCCACCGGGCTTTCATGTCCGGCATCAAATACCAAATAGAAATCTGTTTCAGGGTGAGTAAATTCTGCGATGGAACGCTTATCTGTTTTTTCTTTGGCGATCAGATTGTCGTCGTAATCGTACATTTCGACATCGTAGTCGACCGCTGTCGATCCATCCGAGTAGCCCGCTTCACAAATCACTTTATCTTGCGCCAAGTGACAGCTCATCAGAGGAAAATGTGCAGCAGCGTGAAAGGACGCAAATCCAGAAAAAAGCAAAACCGCTTTTAGAAGAGAAGTGTTATTCATGATAATTCCAAAATGGCCCAGCAATTGCTGAGCCTAATTCGATTAGTTAAGTTGAGTTTCAAACGTAAGGTGAACATTGGCACTCGCTTTATCCGCCAATGGATTATCTTTCAATTCACCTTTGTAGTTCGCTTTCATTAAGTAGCGCCCGGCGACTTCTGGCGTGAAGATCACTTTGCCATCTTTATCGCTCACCACATCGATTTGTTCTTGATGGTTTCGGTACATAGTACCTTCACGTGTAATCTCAGCAGTAACGCCCTCTTGTGGCTCTCCGTTAAAGAAAAACTGGAACGTCACAGGCTCACCTTCAATGATGTCCGATGGATGCGTGATCGGTTTCATCTCCAGCATTTTGCCTTCAATCTCCAACGCTTTGTCCGTTGGCATACCAACCGTAATGTAGCTTTCTGCTCGGGTGTAACTTAGTTGAGTAACCACATCACGCGCTTGCTCGGGAAGCACATCACCACGCTCAGCTTTGCTTGCTCGCGCCCATTTCACCGTATCACGACGGCCCGCTTTGTATTGTGTGTAGTAGCTCGGCTGATTATTAATCGCAACTTTGTGCGTGCCTTCTTCTGTAAAAAAGAAATCAAACATAGAGCGACGCTTGCCACGAACAACAAAGTTAGGACGCTCAGAGCGGCCATCCGGCATCACCACAAATGCCTGATCACTACCCGCAGGCTTATCAAAAACAAACGTTCCGTGAGAGGCAGTAACATCAAATGTCAGCCAGTCACCGCCTTCTTTAGAAACCGTAAAGTGAGAGGGCAGAACCCAACGTGGATGTGCTTGCGCGGTGGTGGTTACAGCCAATCCCATTGCCATTACACTCGCCAATGCCACTGCTTTCATTTTGGTTTTCATTGTTGTGTCCTTTAATCACTTAACTTGATAATTGACGGTGATGACACCCGTCTCTTGTGTTGGTTTAAGCTCATAGCGCACGTCACTGTCCGCTAGCGTTATTTTTTGACGTAAGTAGTTTCGCCCACCGTGTTCACGAACGACTTCGACGTACAACGTGTAATTTCCTTGTTCCAAACGCTCCCCTGCGTCATTGGTTCCATCCCAGACAAAGCGGTATTGACCAGCAGGACGTGTTGCAGAAGTCACCGCATCAACAAGTTCACGATCATAACGACCCGCTTTTCTCCACCAGCTGCGTAGATCTTTTAACCATTCGTCTTTCCCTACCCATAACTGAATGGTTTTAACCGGTTTACGCTGATCGTTTTCAACCCAAACCGCCACATAAGGGCGTGCATACATTGAGGTATCTATCTTTGGAAGTTCGAGTTCGAAGTCGACCTTCGCGTTATCTGGTAGAGGCGCCGCGGAAAGAGAGAAAGGAGCAAAAGCCGCGATCAAAGCGGCTTTACAAAAGTGATTACGGCGGAAAAATCTTCCTGTGTTCAACATAAGTGTTCTCTAAAAAAGCTGTTATGGAACAGCAACAAAATAAATTACGAGCGACAGTAACGTACCAAAGCTCATCCATTGCATAGACGTTCTGAGCGTCTTCTTCTTAGGCAGTAACAAGCACACGCCTGTAAGAACAAAAAACACCATCAAAAGCGCAGTGACGTCGATAAACCACTTCCAAATCCCACCACTGTTGCGCCCTTTATGTAGATCGTTCAGCAGCGCAACAATACCGTAGTGCGTCGTTTCAACATCTGCCGCACCAGTAGTCATATCAATAAAGACCGTAGCGTTATAACCTGGGCCTTTAAAATCCATAGACAGCTCTCCGAGTAACAACTCACCTTGCTCAACTTCGGTATACACATCTAGTGCGGAGGGAGTGCCGCGAAGCTCGGTTTCTTTAGTCAAGAAAGCCACCAGTTCTTCACGATTAGGTTGAAAGGTATCTGAATGTGAGAATAGAACTGAGTGCGGAACCGTCAGAGTATGTTGTTGAATGATAGGTTCACTGCGTTCAAACAATTCGGGGCGATTGAGGGTAATACCAGTTACTGCAAAAAACAGCGTAACTAAGAGAAGAGCCATCGAAATATAGATATGTAGGCGGCGAGCCCAAGTTTGAACACCTTTGCTTTTAAGCAACATAGAAACAATCATCACCAATAAATGTGGGGCATAATTTAGGTGATAATCATTCGTATTGGCATTTAATTTACATTGTTTACTTTTTCAATTCAGCTTGGCTTGCGCATGTTTTAGCTATTTGGGCCAATGCGAGTTACAGGTTGCCTACCTTTTAGATAATAATCATCTCAATTAAAATAACTAAAAGTTAAACCACTTCCTCAATTCGCAAAAATGACATAGATCTCATATAAACGTAGGTTACTATGTTCTTTTTAACCTAATTACTTTCGGTGTAAAACATGAATAAATGTCCTGCGATCATCGGTATTGTATTTGATGAAAAGAGTTTGAAAGCTATCGATAGAATAAATGAATTACATGAATTAGAGAGATCGGCCAAAGTATTTATTAGCTTGGGTAACCTTTGGAGTATTTTTGGAGGAAACTCCCTGAAGGGGACAGCGAGTAGTGGCCTATCTAAAGCAATTACTGCTATTCCCGCCAAACCAGGATGGGAAACCGCTAAAAATGTTAGCATTGGATTAGGAAGAGGAATTTCTTCTGATGCAAGCCAAACTGCTTGGAGTATATCACAAGCTAATTGGGAGTATTACTTCAAATCATATAGTGCCTTAGATCAGATCAAGCTGAGAGAAATCGAAAAAATCGCCACTTTCCAAGCACTTGATCATGTACACGATAGCAAGCAATATAGATTTTGGAAAGCGATCTCAGATGGATGTAAAATATGAACAAGAACGCTGTAATAATACTCTTATCATTTTTCTCAAGTGTCGCTTTAGCAAATGCAAAATTTGAAGACAGTTTATTTAAAAATGTAAGCCAATCTATTGATAATTATGGTGCTAAGATAAAGCAGTGTGAGTCTATGGCAAAACAGAATACGCCTGACAAAAAAACCCTAGAGTATTCAAAGAACCATATAGAAGCATTAACTCCTGTTCTGCCGTTTTTAAGCGAAAAAGCTTTTGAAGCTTGTGTCTTAAAAGAGAAACAAGAACTAGCATATTACTTATTAATAGCAAAAAATAACGCTTCAAGAACCTCAACATTAAAGCTTGTAGAATCGACTGAAAGCCTTACTTTTCATATCGAACCTACATCTATAGAAAAGTTTGAAACACTGAGCAAAGTACATCAAGAATATATAGAGAAAAGCCCCTTTTTCTCCCGACCATTTGATGCGTTAGCCTTTTATGAAAAACTCATGCAGTAAATAGCCTTTATGACTTTAGACAAAAAAAATACCCGAGACTGAGCTCGGGTATTTAATAAAAATGTTCGCTATGAGTCCTGCGTCGATTCTACTTTGCGTAGCTGAGATAGATACTTAACCCAACTTTTTGCCTGATTCGATGGCTTAATCTCATTCGCTCTTTTGGCATTAGCGAGCGCATCGTCAAACCGCTTAAGTTTGTAGTAAGCGCGAGTTTTGATAAGTGCAACATCCGCTTTACGACCTCTGACCTTATCGAGCGCGGCAATGGCATCTTTATAATGGCCTTCTTGCACCAACAGTTGAGAATAGTTCCAGTAATACTGCCTATCTAGCTGAGCTGCAATACGCCAGCTATCAATAGACTCTTCCCACTCTTTTGCCATTTGCCAATACGTTGCTTGCTGGGCTTTTAGCTTACTATTCGAGTTTACATCCTCTAGCTCGTTCATCACCAACGCAGCTCTCTCAGGAATACCTCGTTTCGCGTACAATTGTGCCAGCAGCTTTAAGTCATCTTGGCTAAGTTGTAACCCTTTCAGTTTTGCCAACGCCAAAGAGTCTAGGGCACGTTTGTTGTCATCAACCCGTAGGTATAGAGCAACAAGCTGACGCCACCATTCAATTCGTTCAGGTTCAATCACGATTAAGCGTTTGATGGTCGAGATTGCCGGCTTCCACTTTTTCAGTTCTAGCTCAGCAGAAAGCTTTATCGACAACGCGCCAAGCTTGTCTGGCTGACCAAACTTCTCATAACGAGCCATTGCTGAAAGCACTTTTTGCCACTGACTCAGTTGATAATGAGATTGGGAAATACGCAGCCATAGTTCATGCGCTTTTTGACCTTTAGGAATGTTTTTGCTCAAGGCATAGTAATGAGGTAAAGCCTTAGAAAAACGTTGCTCGTTCAGCAGTATATCAGCCAACATTTTTCGGGTTTGCCATGCTTGCTCATCTTGTAGCAAACCACTATTGACTGCCAACTCAAGTTGCTTAATCGCCGCTTGAGTTTGCTCGTTCTGCCAGTAAAAAATACCCAACATTCGAGCGACATAAGCTTGGTCATATCCACGAGAAAGCTCCATAGCTTCAAGAGATGAAATCGCTTCTTTTAGTTTCTCCTCCTGAGCCAAGTTGTGTGCTCGTTGAACTCTCGCTGCGGTGTATTGGCTTAACTCACTGGCAATGGTTGAGAGTGCACTCAGGCTTAATACCGTACCGATTAAGAATTTTTTCATCATTTGGCTAACTTGAACTCCACTTTAGCGGTTTGTCCGAACTGCTCAATTGACACACCATCCTCAACTTTTGGCTGATACTTCCATTTTTTAAGCGCACGGATTGCTTCCCTTTCAAACATGCGCTCGGGCTCAGCCTCGATCACTTCAATATCTTTTGGTCGTCCAGTTGCATCGATCGTGAAACGCATAATGACATAACCTTCCACTCTACGTTTCAGCGCCTTACTTGGATAGCGAGGATCAACACGATACAACGGCAGTGCTTGCTGGTTGCCCATTGTTCCCTTCAAGTTTGGGGCGCTAATCGCGATGCCTTCAAGGGCTGTGTTTAAACCTAAAGCACTGACTGGCGTCATCTGACTCATTGGTTCCATTTGAGTGTCAGCTTGAGACAGATCCATTGGCTCCGGCGCTTGAGGTGGTTCTGGTTGCTCCGGCACTGAACGTTGACGACGCTGCACGTCTGCTTCATTCTCTACCATCACCATATCAAAACGAACGGCTTCTGAAGCTTCTGGTGCACGCTGGTTGCCTTTATCAACCATCCACGCCATAAAGCTAAACAAGCTCACAGAAATTAACAGTGATGCTGGTAGTGCAAGTAACAGCCTGCCCATTAAGGTTTCTCCGCCGCCAAAGCAATGTTTTTCACACCTGCTGCCTTTGCAGCGTCCATCACTTTCACGACAGTGCCATTGTAAGCATGCTCGTCAGCTTGGATAACTAACGAGGCATCAGGCTGATCAAGTAACAGATGCTCAATAGAGGCCTCAACACGCTCAATATCAACCACTCGTTTGTCGATGTACACATCATTCGCTGCCGTTACTGCGATAAAAATGCCCGCGTCTTTTTGACTTACTACATTAGAAGCCTGAGGGCGATTCACTTCTACACCGGATTCACGTACAAACGAACTGGTCACAATGAAGAAGATCAACATGATGAAGACGATATCAAGCATCGAGGTTAAATCGACTTGAGCTTCATCTTGTTGGTTAGGTCTGCGTCCGAGTCTCACTTTTGACTCCTTAAAGATTGTTCTAACTGGATAGCTTTTCGTTCACACACTTTGCTAAGGCGAGCATGAATAAACATGCCCGCAAGCGCTGCTACCATACCTGCCATGGTTGGCAGCGTAGCAAGTGAGATACCAGAAGCCATCAATTTCGGATTGCTGCTGCCTTGCGATGCCATTACGTCAAACACCGTAATCATGCCTGTCACCGTCCCTAACAACCCTAGCATTGGGCAAACCGCCACAAGTAGCTTAATAGTCGATAGGTTTTGGCGCAGTTCGATTTGCGCTTTTGCAATCCATCCTTCACGGATTTGATGCGCGTACCAAGAGTGGTGCTCTGATCTTGCTTGCCACTGCTCACAAAGCTGTTTTTTTACCCCAGGGAAAACCGTTGTGAGATAAATAACTCGCTCCATAACCAACAGCCAGCACACCGCCACGACGGCGGCCAGCCACCATAGGATTTGACCACCTTGCTGCATAAAGCTCATCAATGTTGTGGCCCAATCCTCACTGATCAAACCCAATGTGCTGAGTAGGATCTGCTCCATTACGCTGCGTTCTCCGCTAAGGTGTTAGAGTGACTTTTGTTACTCGGCATATCACGCTCAGCTTGTTCTGCAACTAAACCGATGCCTTGTTTTTCTAAGATACTGCGAATATTTTCTGCTTGAGAGCTCAATACGTTGTGCGCTAATAGCAAAGGCATGGCTGAAACAAGGCCAAGTACGGTAGTCACAAGTGCCATTGAAATACCACCCGCCATTACTTTCGGATCACCATTACCAAATTGAGTGATGACTTGGAAGGTTTCGATCATACCCGTTACCGTGCCTAGTAGGCCAAGCATAGGAGCTAGAGCAGCAAGAAGCTTAAGCATCGACAACCCTTTTTCTAGGTGGGTTTGCTCATCAACAACAGCTTCCAAAAGACGTAGTTCTAACGCTTCTACGCTGCGATGCTTGTCTTTCTGGTATACCGCAAGCACGCGACCCAAAGGGTTGTTTCCTGGCTGCGCTGGGGTTTTCAGTTGCTTCATGATTTTCTGGCGCGAAATCATCAGTGATGCACCACGTACGAGCGCAATCAATAGGCCGATAGCCAATAAACCAAGGATTATTTTACCGACAACGCCACCCGCATTTAGGCGATCAGCCAAAGTCGGTGAGTTTGCAAGCTGTTCAAGAAGAATGCCACGTGATGGATCAATGACAAGTGCATCAATGTCACCAGAGGAAATAGTATTCGCTGTTGGACCGTTCTCAGGCTGACGAAGATAGTTTACCGCGTCTCCGCGTTGACCATTCCACTTAACGTAGCCAGTCTCATCCAGCAGCGCCATAGAACCAAGACGAACACCATTAACCGTTTGTTCACGACCTTCGCCATTTAGCAGTGTGAAAGAGACGTTTGCCATTTCACCGCTTGCTTTGATTTGTTCTTCCATGCTGCGCCACATCGCCTGAAGTTGGGTCAACGTTGGCAGTGATTTAGCCGCAACAATAGCATCGATATCTTTCTGATATGAGTTTGCATCTACACCCGTTACTGAGCTCTTGAGCTCTGACTCTAGCTCTTTTGCGTTCTGGCGAACGACGCCAAATAGCTCACCTAAGCTCCCGGTTTCTAGACGTAGCTTTTCTTCTAGCTGCGCCAGTTCCGCTTCGTTTTCACCGAAAGTAACACTTAATGAATCCGCTTCTGCTTGAAGAGCAGCTCGCTCTGCGGCCAATTTATTCTTTATAGCCTGTAGCTCTTGCTCTGTTTGCTTAAAACCTGATTCACGCGTGACATTGTGCGATTGCTGTTGACGATTTTCTTGCTGCGCCTTTTGTAACAACGCATCACTAGCAACAGTTGTATGAGGCATTAATGCGGCTGTCGAGATTAGTGCAACCGATAACCATTTTTTCATCATTTATTTGCCCTCCGCAGCGGTTAACGACACTGGCAGAGTTAACATACTCGGCGCGATCTGTTTATTCGCCATAGCGAACGCTTTATCTAGCTCTGATTTTTGCTCAGAACCCACTTGTTGCCATGCTTGTTGTTGCTGTGACCAGCTCCAAAATGTGTCACCAGATAAGCTACGCGCTACCAAAGACAAACGCCCTAAATAGAGAATGTCCGCCTCCACAGCTTCATTGTCACCTAGGTTAATCTTGCCTTGGTAAACGCCAAGCTTGGTGCCGTAATCCATTTCAATTTGGTACGCTTCTAAAATACGACGAAACTTCTCTGCATCCGCAACGTCTGCACGCGTCATCATGGAATCCAGCTTTGCAATTCGCTCCTCACGTTGCGCTTTGCGTATAGGCTTGTCGTTAGCGACGAGCACTTTTAAGCCCTCAAGCATGTGATACATCAAAGGCACGACACCTTGACGAGTTTGAGCAATCTGCTCAATTTGCTCGTTCAAGCTATCAACTTCTTGATTTTGACTTTCAACAAGGCTTGCAAGATGATCGCGATAAATCTTCAAGTTACCGACTTCCTCTTGCAGCTGCTCAATTTCAGCTTCTAGAGTAAGTGATTTTTCTGCGCTTGCATCAATACGTTTTTGGCTTACCGCCGACGACTGGTTTGTTTTACTCTGCACAGCTTGTGCATCGTTTAAGTTCGCCGCGTGAGCGGGAATCAAAACCGATGATATCAACAGAGCGATACTTGATTTCATTAGATTCATACGAGTTATATTTCTGTGTTCCAAAAACGACCAAAGGGGAAGACTACCCTTCCCCTTTAATAATCAAATTGTTATCAGTACTTGAACTGGATTGTTGCCATGTAGTTGCGGCTTTCTCCAACCACAACCCCACTCGCACCTTTTTGCTCGCCATTCGTGCTACCACCACCTGCGAAGTAGTCGGTATCGAATAAATTCTCGACATTGAATCGAGCAATAATATCCAAGTTTTCATCGTACTTATGTTTGTATGACACGCCCATATCAACGCGAGCGTAGCCATCTTTCTTGAAGGTGTTCTGTGCATCACCGTAGCGATCACCTTCATAAATCAAACCAAGGTTTAAGTTAGTGTTGTCTTGAACCTTGTAGCTAGACCATAGACTTGCCGAGAACTCTGGCACGTCTACAGGGCGGTTACCTTCATATCTTTCTGCCTTCTTAAGCTCTGCATCCAAATACATTGCAGAAGCGGTTAGCGACAACTCTGGGGTCACAAAACCTTGAGCCATTAACTCAGCGCCTTTGTGAACTTGCTCACCACCTTGCGTTTTCTTGTGTAGGAGATTGCCGCCCGCGTCTTTGCCGCTTTCAACATCCAGCGAGATGTTCTCTAACGTGATATCAAACACAGCACCAGATACAAATAAACGCTGATCAAACAGTTCCCACTTCGTACCGATTTCATAAGAGATACCACGCTCAGCGTCGAGTTTCTCACCTTCATTGATGTAGGTACGACTACCGTTGCTGACTTCACCTTGAGGCATGAAGCTTTCAGAATACTGAACGTAAACCGAGCCATTCGTCGATGGGTGGAAAATGACACCAAATTTTGGAGAAACCTGGTTTTCGGTCAGTTCATCATCACGCTTTTCGTCATAACGAACACCTGCAAGCACTTGCCAGTAATCATTAATCGTCATCATATTTTGCGCGTAGATACCCCAAGTATCGTACTCAGCAGTTGGTGATTTCTTCGAACTACGATAGCTAGGCTTAGGCACCGTTTCTCCTGGCGCAATACTCGCCTCATTATGAAATGCCATAAAGCGATCATAACTGTAATCTAAGTAGTTAGCGCCCACTAACAACGTGTTTTCCGTACCGAACAAAGTAAAGTCCGTCGTCACATCTATATATGCAGTATCAAATACCCAATTATCGGAGCGATCGTTGCCTCGATGCTTAATCGTATTTAACTCTTCATACTGATCAAACTTAGGGTAAGACTCTACATCAAAACGCTTAAAGTCTTGGCGGTTGTAACCTGCTTTTACGTTCACGTTATCCGTGACTTGCGCATTAATATCGACACCGTAGTTTTCTACTTCGTTATCAATTTTAGACCACTGCGCATCCCAAATGTACTTATCACCGCGAACCGCTTTGCCATCAACAATGTATGCGCCAGAGTCCACGCTACCATCGTCTTTCGTGCGATCGTAATGAGCCGATACCATAAAGTTGTCTGTGATATCGTACTCAACCACTAGGCCAGCTACCGTACGATCTGTTTTAGGCTCAGTGCCATCACCGTACCTGCGCCAAGAGCCGTAGCTTTCTTTGGCAAAAATTGCGCGCGCTCGCAGTGTCTCTGCATCATTTAGCGCGCCGCTCACATCAAGCACAGTGCGTGAGTGATCATTCGAACCTAGATCTTGGCTCAAACTTGCTTGTGTTTGAGTTGTTGGTTTTTTCGAAACCATGTTTACCAAGCCACCCGGCTCAGATTTACCGTATAGCAGACCTGATGGACCTTTAAGCACTTCAACACGCTCTAAAAGCTCAATTGGCTGACGGTAGTGTGACCAGTGTTGACGGCCATCACGAAGAAAACCGTCTGAACTGCTAAGTTCAAAACCACGTAGAGAGAAACGTTCGCGGTTACGGCTTGTACCACCCGCGCTAACACTTGCATCGTTACGTAGCACTTCACCAAGTGTACTTGCACGCTGCTCATCAATTACCGTTTCATCGATAACCGCTACTTGTCCCGGCGTTTCCAGCTGCGTCATTTCCATGCGCATTGCTGTACTGTTTGTATCCGCCTTGTAGCCGAACTCTCGACCTTCTACAATTACATGTTCGTCTGTTTGAACTTCCGCCACTGCAGGTGTTGCTAACACTGCACCGATCACTAACGCCAAATGGCTCTTAGTAAACATATCCTTTCACTCCGATTATTATTTTTCGGGTCACATACTTGTTGAATGCGATTCCCTCTTAATTATTTCGCGGGTGAATATAAGTGATAAGTATTACCATTTGCATTAAATTTACATTCTTTGCATTTGCAAACTTTTGTAAAGTACTCTCTGATGATGCGCCATGATAATGTGATGTTAATCACAAAAATTACGACTTAATCATACTTATTGCTTGAACACTAAAGTAACCCTCAGACCACCTTGCTCACGGTTTTTCGCCGTAACTGCTCCACCCATAATACGCATGGATTCTTTGACAATCGCAAGACCTAAACCGTAGCCACCAAGCTTTTTATCTCTAGAAGCATCTAAGCGTGTAAACGGATCAAAAATATCGACCAGCTTGTTATCTGGAATACCAGGCCCATCATCAGATACTGACATGATGGTGAACTGCTGCCCTTCTTTGACATAATTTTCCAGAGAAACTTCTATCTGAGATGCTGGTCCTGAATATTTAATGGCATTACCAATAAGATTGTTCAAACAACGAATGACCAGCGTTTCTTCACAAATGGCTTTAGCACATACAGCTTCTGAGCGGAAAGACAACGTCTGTTCTGACTTCAAATCTATTTTGCAACGTTCTACTTGCGGGGAGAGCAAAACTTCTAAATCACAGCGTTTCGTGGCTTTGTCGAAGCGCGCATTTTCCAAGCGACTGAACTCCAATATATCGCTGATCAAATGGTTTAGCTCTTTTGCTTCATCTTCTAGCCTTGTCACTAGGCTTTGCTCACTTTCTCCAACACGCTTTCGCAAAAGATGCAGAACCAAGTTCTGCCTCGCTAACGGCGTTCTCAATTCGTGAGAGACATCTCTTATAAGCAGTCGCTGCTTTTCAGCGAGAGAATGAATCTGTTGCGTCATGTGATCGAAGTCTTGCGCTAACTCGTTAAACTCACGCGTGCTCGACTTCAGCTCTTTCACGACACTGACATTAAAATCGCCATTAGATAGCTTTTTGCTTGCTTCTCTCAATCGATCCAATGGTTGCTGTAAGTTACGTGCCATTAGCAGCGAAAAGAGCGCCAAAATAACCACTGCAATCACGACTTTGAGAATAGAGAAATACAGAATGAAGTCATTTGCAGGGTGCAGTCGATGTGGCAATTGAATCACTAAAGTATTGCCATGAACTAAAGGAATATTGATGATGGGGCGATTCACTTTCCCCTCAAGTTGATCATCAATGCTTCTCTTAAATTGAAGTTTGAACTCGAAGTGCGGATGCATCAGACGGTGCGTAACTGGTTGCTGATGTTCATTCAACACAAATAAATAAAAGTTTTGCGCATTTGCCCAGTCAGCAAGTTCGTCCATGTCTCCGTGCTCAATCAATACATTGGCTTGATGTGCAAGGTCTAGCATTTCTTCTCGCACACTATCGGGCACTTTCAACATGGCTTTCACCAGAGCTTGTTCCGCTAAGGATTGCACGACCAAAATACTAATGACAATTGCGGTCATGCAACTAAATAACTTGAACGCTAAGCTATCTTTACGTTTTGCAATAAAAGGTGGACACCGGAGCTTCATTAACGGTTTACAGCCTCTAAATAACTGTAACCTTTGCCACGGAAGGTTTTGATATGTTGCTTGGAAAGCCCCGCCTCAACTAACTTGCGACGTATGTTACTGATGTGCATATCAAGGTTGCGATCAAAAGGACTCAGCTCTTTCTTTAACACTTCGGTTTGAAGCTCTGCTTTTGAAATCACGACTCCTTGGTTTTTTACCAAGTAGCTCAATAGTTCAGCTTCCGTACTTGTGAGGGGTAAGCTATTAAGCTGGTCGCTGATCGTTTGAACGGTACTACACATCGTCTGACGTTGACGTTCCAAGCCAACACGACGAAGAATCGCTTTGATGCGCATTAGAAGCTCAGCGACATTAAAGGGCTTTCCGATATACTGATCGGCCCCCGCTTGGTAACCATCAAGCATCGAGTTTTCATCGTTGAGAGCGGTAAGCATTAGAATAGGTGTCGCGAAGCGCTGACAGATCCTACGAGCAACTTGCATGCCGTTAAGGTTTGGTAACATGACATCAAGCAATACAAGATCTACAGGCGTTTTTTCCATATATTGCAGCGCACTTTCACCGCAATGCACAGAAGAGACGATGTAGCCCTCCTCTTGCAAAACCGCTTCTAACAGCTCACACAAAGGAACGTCATCATCGACTATCAAAACTCGTGACATTACCACTCACCATTCAAATAAAAATGGTTCGCATTTTATTACTCATTTACTAATTAAACAACTACACACTCTAAGGCTTTAAGTCCACAGGACTCAGTCCAAGAAGCAGCAACGTGCCATTAGAGTTTAATGTTCACTTTTACTAAAGGTTCCTAACAATATGCACCTAGATATATCTTCATAGAAAAAACGAGTACAATCTGGCAACCGCAAAGCAAAAGATAAAGCGAATGGAAACGTTATTAATTGGTCACCGTGGCGTGGCAGGTTCATACCCTGAGAATACAAAAATAAGCATTCAGGCAGCCATTGACCTGGGGTTGAAGTGGGTGGAAGTGGATATACAGCCTACCAAAGATAATGTTTTAGTGGTTTGCCATGATCATACCGTCAATCGATGCAGCAATGGACAAGGCCGTGTTGATGAGCTCACCCTGGAAGAGTTAAAAGCATTAGATTTCGGTAGTTGGTTTAGCACAGACTTTTCAGGCGAGAAGATCGTGACACTAGATGAACTGCTCACTTTAGCTACTGAGAATAAGCTTAACTTGAATATCGAAGTTAAAGTAGACAACCATCCAGCGGAAGAAGTGGCGCAGACTCTCGCCAATGCGTTAGCAAAAAGTCCAATGCCGCAAGAGAATGTACTCCTATCGAGCTTTAGTCATGACGCCATTAGAGCGATGCACAAATACTGCAGTGGCTACCGATTGGGTGTGTTAAGTGAATTCTTTACGAGAAAAGATAAACGCCTTTTGGAAGAAGTTAGTGCCTATAGCTGCAACCTAAACATTAACTGGGTTCGTACTCGCCAGATAAACAAACTCCAACAAGCCGGTTACAAAGTGATGTGCTATACGGTGAACAATCCAAATAAACTGAAATACCTGCCTCAGTTAGACGGTATTTTTAGTGATCATCCACAGCGCTTTATGCCATAGCCTATAAGAGCCAGAACATTAAAGGGGACCTTTTATTACCACTCAATCTGAATTGGTGTCCCCATCTCGACAAGCTGGATAAATTCATCCATCTCCTCGTTGGTAATCGCAATACACCCATTAGTCCAATCAAAACTTTGGATGTAAATCGGCAACTGACTCTCACCGTTTTTTAAGCCATGAATTTTGATGTTCCCTCCAGGGGACACCCCTCGGCGCTTCGCTTCCAACGTATCAATCGCATCAGGGTAACTGATATGCACAGAACGATAAAAAGCAGAGTCCTCTATAACATAATCTAGAGTGTACTCGCCCTCTGGCGTGCGATTGTCTCCCTCTTCTTGTTTATGTCCTTGAGGGTTCGCTCCTAAAGCAATTCGGTATTCTTTTAGCACTGCTCCTTGTTCCATCAAATACATTCGACGCTTAGACTTGTCGACTTTAACAAGGTCAACAGCTGCGTGAGTGCCCGAAGCAAACACACAACACAAGAACATAGAGCACCATTTTACTGACATTGTCGTAACGCCTAAGCTAATAAAGTGAACAAGAAAAGAGCGATAATGCTAGTCAGTTAATGCTCGTAAAGCAAACAGTATCTAATGCGGAACCGTAAGATAGCACTCGCTGAAAGGCGTACTTCTTGTTGTTGTTTGATACAACAAAAGTCAAAGAGAAGATTTCTCTATTCATTGCGGCTAAGTTGCATTACTTTATAAGCATATTTATTTATAAAGTCCGCACTTTTTGAGAGGGAACCATGATTAACATTGCTTTTTTTAGTGCAAAATCCTACGACGAAGCCTCTTTTAATAAAATTAAAAATAACCGCGATTTTGAATTTCACTATCACGACTTCCGACTAACCGAAAAAACAGCCAAGATGGCGCACGGCAGTGATGTCGTATGTGCGTTTGTTAATGATGATCTTTCAGCTCCTGTCCTTAAACAGCTTTCTCTGGGCGGGACCAAGCTTATTGCTATGCGCTGCGCGGGATATGATAAAGTTGATCAACAAGCAGCCAAAGAACTAGGCTTACAAGTGGTTCGAGTTCCTGCTTACTCACCAGAAGCAGTGGCAGAGCACACGGTTGGTTTAATGATGTGCCTAAACCGCCGTCTTCACAAGGCCTACCAACGCACACGTGACGCCAACTTCTCGCTAGAGGGTCTTGTTGGCTTTAACTTTTTCGGAAAAACCGTTGGTGTTATTGGTACGGGTAAGATTGGTATCGCGACGATGCGTATCTTCAAAGGGCTTGGCATGGAACTGCTTTGCTACGACCCCTACGAAAACCCATTAGCGCTAGAAATGGGAGCCCGTTACTGTTCGCTTGAAGAAATCTACGCTAATGCGGATATTATCTCTCTCCATTGTCCAATGAGTGAAGAAAACTATCACTTATTGAACGAAAAAGCCTTCGCGCAAATGAAAGATGGTGTAATGATCATTAACACCAGTCGAGGCGAGTTGCTAGATTCACTAGCGGCGATAGAAGCGTTGAAACAAGGTAAGATTGGTGCGCTTGGCCTAGACGTGTATGACAATGAAAAAGACTTATTCTTCCAAGATAAATCTAACGATGTCATTGTCGATGATGTTTTCCGCCGTTTATCGGCTTGTCATAACGTGCTGTTTACTGGCCACCAAGCATTCTTGACTCACGAAGCACTTAATAACATTGCCTCTGTGACGCTTGATAACGTCGAAGCCTTTTTCTCTGGTAACGTATCGGGCAATGAACTGATTAACTAAAGCCAGACAATCGAGAAGTATAGTAGAGCGTGTGATCTCAGCTATGCTATACTCCTCGACTATTTAAAATTTGAGCCAAATTACCATGAGCATAAAAACTGATATTCAAAAGCTGCACAACCGTTTAGATACATGCCAACGTAAACTTGATGCGGCACGTTCTCGTGGTGATCACGAAATGATTACAAAGTTCACGGATGAAGTAGAACAGCTTACCAAAAAGCTTAACCAGTTAAAGCACAAGCAAAACTATGAGCTGAACAAAGAACGTAAAAGCTTACTTGATATGCCTTTCTCTCGTGAAATCACCAAAGCAGAACAAGCGGACATCGGCAAACTGAAAAAACGCGTACGCGGCTTAGTAATCGTTCACCCATTAACAAAAGTTGGTAAAGAACTTCGCCTTGATGTGATGACAGGCTTTGCGCCAAAAGAGTTTTAAAACTCGCATTAACATTTATGGAGCCCAAGCATTTGCTTGGGCTTTTTATTTTGTACTGCTTCATTAGATTTCATCGAAATATCAATCCATAAGCTATTAAAAAGGCCAGCGACAAAAGCCACTGACCTATTTCGACCAATATCGTCCGCATTATATCTCAACGTTACGACAGTTGCTGCAACTTGTGCTCCACAACGGGATCATTCGGAACCAACTGCTGAGCGACTTCCAAAAGTTGTACTGCATCTTGCGGGTTGTCATACTCATGCTTAAGTGCAATATCAACAAGTGGCTGAATATCGATTTGTGCTTGATGCTCCTTCACATGTTCTTTCTTTTCTTCAATTAGTACATTATGAGCGGTACTCAGTAAGTTTAAACGATGCTGTGAGCTCGCATTCGCCTTGTTAAGGCACTGATAGTAATCTTCTTTTAAGCGCAGCGTTTTGGTCTGATGACGAAACTGCGCTATATCTATCTTCTGATAACGTATAAAGTCTACGGCCACTTGCTTATAAAAACCGAATTTATTCAAATACGTCGCGTGGGTACCATGTCCCATCCCGAAGACTCTTAAGTGAGTGAGCTCTGGGTAGCGTTTGGCGTGAAGGCGGTCGATTTCATTAGTTGGATCATAAATGATGTAGCCTTTTGCATCGCCAAGGTCAAGGTCGTGATACTTTCCTTCCCAATCAAATTGTTGGGCTAATTCAGTACTTGGCCTATCATCCCATGGCACCAAAACTTTGTTTTTTGTGCTGACCGGGTGAAACATCAATACTTGATCCAACTTTAATAGATTGGAAAAGGCACCAATAGCAAAACCACCGCGGCTAAGTCCATAGCCTAAACGACATTCAAAGGGCTCAAGTAAAGTCGACAGTTGCTCTAGAAAGAAAATTAAATTACGGCTACGAAACCAGTTACTTTTCCCAAGATGCTGAAATGAAATAATATTTACTTTTTGTTTCTGGGCTAAGCGATAGCCCCAAGGCGCAAAGTCTGAGTGTAAGTCCTGTACTTGTAGATTCGTACCAGCAGGGGAAAAGGTGAACAACAACGGTTTATTGCGGTCGACAAACTCATACTTAACAAATACATCATCAAGTAAGTCCTCCCCGGACATCGGTAGCCTGGTTTGCTGTTCTTCACGAGAAAGAGCCAGCCATTCATCCAACCAGTACAGTAACTTCATTAATCCTCCATCTAAATTGCGCCTAGCAATTGTGTTAAAAATCTAGTTTTAGTGTGTGATCATCTCCCCCTGGTTACAGGGGACTCTGATATCAGTCCTCTTTTAAAACAAAGCGTGAATTTGCTTATTAAATTGGTCAATATCTAAGGTTTGATGGCGAACAAACTCCTGCGCCACCAGATTAAAAAATTCTAATTTATCTAATTGTGTGGATTGAGTGCCGTGTCCCATACCGACGACTTTTAAATGGGTAAGCTCTGGATAACGTTTAGCATGAAGACGATCAATGCGATTGGATGGGTCATAAATAATATAACCTTTGGCATTGCCCAAATCTCGATCATGGTAGCCGCTTTCCCAAGCAAACTGCTGAGCAAGCTCAGTACTCGGCCGATCATCCCAAGGCACTAACGCTTTATTTTTAGTGCTAACAGGATAAAACAACAAAAGATGTTCTAGTTTCAGCAAGTTAGCGAACGCGCCAATTGCAAAGCCACCTCGACTTTGCCCATAACCCAAACGACATTTGAAGGGATGAAGCAACTCAGATAGCTGCTCCAGAAAGAAAATCAAATTCCGACTACGGAACCAATTACTTTGTCCTAAATGTTGAAAGGCAATAATGTTTACTTGTTGTTGTATTCCGAGCTCGTAGCCCCAAGGAGAAAAATCCGGAGTTAAATCTTGTACCTGCACATCAGTACCGGAAGGAGAAAATGTAAACAACAATGGCTTGTTAAGATCGACGAGTTCATACTTCACAAACACATCATCAAGTAAATCGTAGCCAGAGATAGGTAAAGCCATCTCTTGTTCTTGTTGAGTAAGAGCTTGCCATTCATCTAACCAGTAAAGTAGCTTCATTTTTTCTCCAAGTGCATCCGCAGTATTTAGACTGGAACTCTATCAAAATGCGTTTAAGCATCCCACGTTGAGACTTAAGAAAGCTCTATTTGAAGCCCAAATGAGACGTATGGAAATGTCTTCGATTGAAGGTATTACTGCGTAAACTAAACCCAAAGTAGGTACGCAAAAACTTGGAGAAAGAGCTAGAGAAAAATCAATTAGAAGTTTCGATAACAGCGGTTAAAAAACAGCAGATACAAAAAAACCGCTGTAAGAACAGCGGTTTTTTTTAAAAGTGGCGGAGAGATAGGGATTTGAACCCTAGATACGCTATTAACGTATGCCGGTTTTCAAGACCGGTGCTTTC